>NZ_CAHJWH010000006.1 GCF_903642205.1 Caulobacter sp. S45
TCGTCGGCCATGGGCTTGGTCCTTGGAGTCAGCGGGCCGCCAGGCGCGGGCTCGGATCGGCGAAACCGCCGCCGAGCGCCTGCACCAGCGCCACATCGAGAGACAGGCCCTGCGCCTGCAAGCCGGCCACGTTGCGCCGGGCGGCGAGCGCCCCGTTCTCCGCGGTCAGGACGTTAAGATAGGGCGACAGGCCGCCCTGGTATCGTAGGTTGGCGATCCGATCGGCGTCGTTGGCGGAGACCAGCTGGGCCTCTGCATCCTTCAGCTGGTCGGCCAGGGCGCGCTGGGCGGAGAGAGCGTCAGCCACGTCGCGCAGCGCATTGGCCAGGGTCTGGTCGTAGCTGGCGGCGGCGGCGTCGTACTCCGCCCGCGCGCCGCGATAGGCCCCTTCGAGCCGCCCTTCCGAGAAGATCGGCAGCCGGATGGCGGGGCCGATGGCCCCGATCACCGAGCTGTAGCGGAACAGGGTGTTGATGCCGAGCGACTGCACCCCATAGACCGCGGTGAGGTCCACGTTAGGGTAGAAGTCCGCCCGGGCGACCTTGATCTCCTTGGCCGCGGCGTCCGCTCGCAGCCTTGCGGCCACGATGTCGGGCCGGCGCCCGACCAGGTCCACCGCCAGGTGCGCGGGAAGGCCGAAGGCGCGCAGCTGCGACAGCTTGGGCGCGGCGATCTGCAGCCCCCGATCCGGCCCGGCGCCGACCAGCGCGGCGATCTGGTGGCGGCTGACCAGGATCTGGCGGTCGATCAGGTCGAGGTCGCCCTGGGCGGCGGGCACGAACTCGGCCTGCTGGCTCAGCTCGCCCCGGGTCTCCAGACCGTTCTGCAGCCGCTGGGCGACCAGCTGCAGGGTCTGGCGGCGCACCTGCAGGGCGTCCACCAGCTCGGCCCGGTCGGCGTAGAGCCGCACCAGGTCGGCGTAGGCGCTGGCCACGGCGACGGTCAGCTGCAGCCGCGCCGCGGCCGCATCCGCCTGCAACGCCTGCGCCGTGGAGGTGGCGGCGGCCAGAGCCGCGTGGTTGCGGCCAAAGAAGTCGAGCTGCCAGTCGAGGTCCGCCGCGATCCGGCTCTGGGTATGGTAGCCCGCCGGCAGGAACTGCTGGAAGATGGCCGGATAGCCCTCGTTCAGGCTCTGCTTGGTGGTCTGGATGCCGCCCTCCCCGCTGATCTGGGGCAGCAGGGCCGCACGGGTGGTCTCCACCGTGGACTGGGCGGAGCGCACCCGCGCCTCCGCCAGCTTGAGGTTGGGCGCGCCCTGCAGCGCCTCGGCCTCGAGCGCGTCGAGCTGCGGGTCGCCATAGGCCTCCCACCAGCGGTCGCTGGGCCAGGTCGTGGCCGGCGCGGCGAAGCTCCGGGCGGTGGCGTAGCCTGCCGCCTGCGACAGCTGCGGCCTGGGACCGAGCGCCGGCGCGCAGCCGCAAAGCGCCGCCACCACCACCAGCGACAGCCCTGCGCCCAGCCTGTTCCGTCTCCCCGGACGCCGCACACGCCCCGTTGCGGGCGTCGCGGGCGATCCAGGTCGAGCCGCCATGATGCGCATCGTCAACTCGACAATCTCGCTTTTCTACCGTACGGTACGGTCAGGCCAGGGGAATACCCCTCTGTTGCAGTGCGTCAAGACCCGACCGGGCGGATTGATCGGAACATGGACGACGGCTGTGCAAGAAGCCTGGCTCGTGACACCCGCCGCCAGGCGATCCTGGAGGTGGCGCGCCAGGTCTTCATGGAGGACGGGTTTGCGGCCGCTTCCATGTCGGCCATCGCCAGCCGGGTCGGTGGTTCCAAGGGCACGCTCTACAACTACTTTCCGTCCAAGCACGAGCTGTTCGCCGCCGTCATCCAGAACGAATGCGACCTGAAGCAGGTCGCCTTGTTCGACGGCCTGGAGGCCAGCGGCGACGACGTGGTGGCCGTGCTGCGCGAGGTCGGACGACGCTACACCCAGCTCGTGCTCGGGGAGCAGGTCGTCGTGCTGACCCGCGTCGTCATCGCCGAGTCCACACGCTTTCCTGAGCTTGGACGCGTGCTGTACGAGGCGGGTCCCAAGCGCGGCCGGGTGCGCATGGCCGCCTACGTCACCGGGCAGATGGCGGCTGGCCGGCTGCGCCAGGGCGACCCGATGCGGATGGTGGACCAGTTCTGCGACATGTGCATGAGCGTGCTCTACCGCCAGCGCCTGATGAACGTCGTGGACGAGCCGGACGAGCAGATGGTGGCCGACAACGTGGAGGCCGCCATCGAGGTGATCCTGGCGGCCTACGGGCCGGCGGGCGCTGCGAGCTCGACGACAAGCTAGGCGTGTAGAACAGCATCGGGCGGCGTCGCCCTCACGCCTGCATGGTCCAGCCTTCCACGCCCATGGCCGCCTGGCGAAGCGCTTCGGAGCGGGTGGGATGGGGGTGGCTGGTGCGGGCGACGTCTTCGGACGCGGCCCCGAACTCCATGGCCACACAGTATTCCCCGATCATCTCGCCGACCTCCGGCCCGATCATGTGGACGCCGAGGATGCGGTCGGTCTGGGCGTCGGCCAGCACCTTCACGAAGCCGTCCGTCTCGTGGTTGACCTTGGCGCGGGAATTGGCGGCGAAGGGGAACTTGCCGGCCTTGTACTTTACGCCCGCACCCTTCAACTCCTCCTCGGTCTTGCCGACCCAGGCGACTTCGGGGGCGGTGTAGATCACTGCAGGGATCACGTCGTAGTTCACGTGCCCCGCCTTGCCGGCGATCAGCTCGATGCAGGCCACCGCCTCGTCCTCGGCCTTGTGGGCGAGCGCAGGACCGTGTGTGACGTCGCCGATGGCCCAGACGCCCGGCGCGGAGGTCTTGTAGTGGTCGGTGTCGATGAAGCCGCGCCCGTCCGGCTTGATCCCCACGCTCTCCAGTCCGAGCTCGCCCGTGTAGGGTCGCCGCCCCACCGCCACCAGCACCACGTCCGCCTCCAGCGTCTCGGCCGCGCCGCCGGCCCTGGGCTCCACGGTGAGCTTCACGCCCGCGTCGGAGGTCTGGGCGCCTGTGACCTTCATGCCGAGCCGGAACTTGAGCCCCTGCTTGGTCAGGGTGCGCTGGAAGGCTGAGGCGATCTCGGCGTCGGCGCCGGGGATGATGCGGTCCAGGAACTCCACCACCTCGACCTCCGCGCCCAGCCGACGCCACACCGAGCCGAGCTCCAGCCCGATGATGCCGCCGCCGATGACGATCAGCCTGCCCGGCACCTGCGGGATCGCGAGCGCGCCGGTGGAGTCGACGATACGTTCCTGGTCGACCTCCACTCCCGGCACGCGCGAGGGTTCGGAGCCCGTTGCGATGACGATGTTCTTGGCCTCCAGCGTCTGCTCGGCGCCGTCCTCGCTCCTGACGATGACCTTGCCAGGGCCGGCGAGGCGGGCCTCGCCCTTGATCCAGTCGGCCTTGTTCTTGCGGAACAGGAATTCCACGCCCTTGGTGAGCGCCGTGACGCTCTCGTCCTTCTGCTTGTGCATCTGCGGAAGGTCGAGCTCGGGGTTGACCTTGATGCCCAGGCTGGCGAAGCCGGTCCTGGCCTCATAGAACATCTCCGAGGCGTTCAGCAGCGCCTTGGACGGGATGCAGCCCACGTTCAGGCAGGTGCCGCCGAGCGTCTTCCTCCGCTCCACGCAAGCGACCTTCAGCCCCAACTGGCCAGCGCGAATAGCGGCGTTGTAGCCGCCGGGACCGCCCCCGATGATGACGACGTCGTACTGGGTCATTTGTCTTCCTTGAGACGTGAAGCCAGCATCTGGGCCAACACGTCGGGTCTGTCGAGCGGCTGGTCGGACCTGGTCCAGTCGATAATGGGTAGGCCTTCCACGCGCAGGAAGTGCTTCAGATCCTTGGTGACGATCGTCCAGTCCCGCGCAAGCGCCTGGCCGGCGATCAGGGTATCGAGAGCTCCGATCGAGCGACCGGCGCCTTCGAGCTCGGCCCTCAGGCGAGCCGCCGAGATGGCGTCGTCGGCGGAGAAGTCGACGATGTCCAAGCGGGTCAGAAGGTTATCCACGCGCTGCATATGCTCGGACGGACGCGCGCTCTTCAGCGATCCCACCATGAGTTCGTGGACAACGACGCTGCTGACGCAAATGCGCTCGCCCGCGTCTAGGGCGGCGGCGAACCGGGCCCGGGTGTCTCGCCCGCTCCGCATCTTCATGATGTCGATCGCGGTGCTGGTGTCGAGGCTGAGCATCATTCGTCGAAGATGATGGGGTCGTCGAGGCCGGACGGCGGATCTGGCGGGGCGTCGGGGAAATCCTCGCCGTCACCCAGCGCATCGATACGCGCCCAGAACGCCTCCCAGCTCTCCTGCTGCACCTTCATCGGCTCCAGGATCACCGCGTCGCCCTCCTTGCGCACCGAGACCTCGGTCCCCTCGAACCGGAACGCCTTGGGCAGGCGCACCGCCTGGCTGCCGCCATGGGTGAAGAGCTTGGCCGTTGCGGACATGACCATTTCCGTAGCTACGGCGTGTAGATATGTTTCCGACGGCGGCGCGTCAACTCGTCTGCCACGGGGCGACCGTCCTCCGGTCGACAGGCGTCAGGAACAGCGGCCCTTCATCAGCGACCGATACTCGCCGATGTCGCCGAGGTTCAGCAAGGTGAGCCGCCAGCCGCCATTGTCCTTGCTGAAGGAGAACGTGCCGATCGTGGCGCGATGGGCGTCGTGGAAGTCGAACCTGCCCGTGGGCTGCACCTTGCTTCTGATCATGTCGAGGTTCGAGCCGGCTTCGGGCGACTGACACGTCAGTTCCATCTTCATGTAGGTGGGAAAGGCGGATCGCGAGATCGTCTTGAAATGTTCCTGGTCGGCCTCGAACCCGACCTGCAGCGGGAAACGGGTCAGGCCCTGAAGCTTTCCCATGTCCTGCTGCAGCACGGCCAGACGGAACTGCGTCCAAAACGCCTCGAACCCGTCCGCGGGACCGGGCTTGGCCGATGCGCCTGCAACCATCGACGCCAGCAGGGCGGCTGCGGCCCGAAGCGCTGCGCAAGCCGTCCTCACTGCGGATACCCCTTGGCCCAGCGGTAATGCACCGACGCCATCGCCCGTGCCGCCGCTTCCGAAAGTAATATCTGGTGCAGCTTCGTCTGGTTGCCGCCAAAACAGAATATCTTGTCGCCGGACGCGTGCAGGGTGGTGGCCAGCAAATACTTGTGGATGCGCTGATTGCCGTCTCCGGGGTCGAGCATCGTATGATGGGCCTGGAACTCGGCCAAGTTCGTGTCAACGCTCCGCCGCGTATCATCCAGGCAGTTGGACGAAACTGGCCCAGACTCCGGTGGGCTCCCAGATCTCCGTCATGTCACTGCGCGCCTCCCGCTCATCGAGCCCAAGCACGTCCCGACGATAGCGATAGAAAAACGCAGAGACCCTGAAGTTCGCGATGCAATGCACATGGACAGTGGCGTCTTGGAGTTCAGCCAAGATAGAAGAGAACTGTTGAAAGTCGGCGTCCGTCGGGTTCTGAAAATCGACCGGAATATGCACATAGCTCATGCCCAGGCGGGTGACGCTCCCCGCCTCGTCGGGCAAGGCCTTTTCGTGGCTGTGCAGCCCAAGGTTTACGACATGACTTACGCCGAGAGCCTGAAGCTCGCTAAGCTGACTCTCCGTGGGCTGGCCAGAGGTGGTAAGACGCTCATTCAAACGGCGCCAGTTATAGATGTGTTCAGGATTGGCCACAGACGCCCTACCGACTTGCCTGCCGGCCTCACACGTCCAGCAGCATGCGCTGAGGGTCCTCGATGGCGTTCTTCACCGCCACCAGGAAGGTCACCGCGCCCTTGCCGTCGACGATGCGGTGGTCGTAGCTGAGCGCCAGATACATCATCGGGCGGATCAGCACCTGGCCGTTCACCGCCATCGGGCGCTGGACGATGTTGTGCATGCCGAGCACGCCGGACTGGGGCGCGTTCAGGATCGGGGTGGACATCAGCGAGCCGTAGACCCCGCCGTTGGTGATGGTGAAGGTGCCGCCCTGCATGTCCTCGATGGCCAGCTTGCCGTCGCGGGCCTTCTTGCCGAGCGCGCCGATCGCCTTCTCGATGCCGGCCAGGGAGAGTTCGTCGGCATCGCGGACCACGGGCACCACCAGGCCCTTGTCGGTGCCGACCGCCACGCCGATGTCGTAGTGGTTCTTGTAGATCACGTCCTGCCCGTCGATCTCGGCGTTGACGTCGGGCACCTCCTTCAGGGCGGCGATGCAGGCGCGGGTGAAGAAGCTCATGAAGCCGAGCTTCACGCCGTGCTTCTTCTCGAAGCTGTCCTTGTACTGGTTCCTCAGCGCCATGACGTTGGTCATGTCGACCTCGTTGAAGGTCGTCAGCATGGCCGCGGCGTTCTGGGCGTCCTTCAGCCGGCGCGCGATGGTCTGGCGCAGGCGCGTCATGCGAACGCGCTCCTCGCGCTCGCCGGTCGTCCGCAGAGCCGCGACGACGACCGGCTGAGGCGCTGGCGCGGGTTCAGGCGCGCGCACCTGCGGCGCGTGGGCGGCTTCCAGCGCGTCGCCCTTGGTGATGCGGCCGTCCGGGCCGGTGCCCTGGATGGCGCCGGGGTCAAGCCGGTTCTCCGACACGATCCGCTGGACCGAGGGCGAGAGGTTGGCGGGCTGCGGCCCCTTCTGGGCCGCCGGCGGTTCGTTGGCCGGGGTATCGTCGCCGGCGCCGGAGGACTGCTGGGCGCCGATGTTGGAGGCGCCGCCGATGCGCGCGATCACTTGGTTGGGCGTGACGGTGGAGCCGGCCTCGGCGGTGATTTCCGACAGCACGCCGTCGGCGGGGGAGGCGATCTCCACGGCGACCTTGTCGGTCTCGATCTCGACCAGCACCTCGTCGCGGGCGATCTTGTCACCGACCTTCCTGGTCCAGGTCCCGACGGTGCCCTCCGTCACCGACTCGCCCATGGTCGGGACCGTCACCTCGACGCCCGCCCCTGAGCCGTCCTTGGTCGGAGCGGGCTTGCCGCCCGTCTGGCCAGGCGCCGACGTGTCGGTCACGGGCGCAAGCGCCTGCTCCGCAGGCTTGCCAGGCGTTGGCTCCGGCTGCTCCTCCGCGCTCGGCGCCGCCATGGTCGGGGTGACAGGCTTGGCGTTGGCGTTGGCGCCCGTCGCCGGCTTCGCGGCGCCCTTGGCCGGCGCCGGTTTGGCCGCGCCGTTCTCTTCCACCGCCCCTAGCTTCTGGCCGGCGGTGACGGTGGCCCCCTCCTCCGCTGCGATCTCGCCCAGTACGCCATCGGCGGGAGCGGCGACTTCAAGGCTGACCTTGTCGGTCTCGAGCTCGACCAGCACCTCGTCCTTCTTCACCGCGTCGCCGGGCTTCTTGGTCCAGCGCGCGACGGTAGCTTCGCTGACGGACTCGCCGAGGGTCGGCGCGAGGATGTCGCTCATGATGTCAAACAGTCCTGATTAGGGCGCCCGGAACCTCCGCTCATCCCGGCGAATGGCGGGAGCCAGATCATAGGGTGCGAGGGTTTATTCGAAGGAGAGGGCTCATGCCCAAATTGTAGTGACCTACAATCGAGGGCCCGGCATTCGGCGGGATGAGCGGATGCAATGGACATGGCTCAGGCGAACGCCTCGTCCAGGAAGGTCTGCAGTTCTTTCTGGTGGCGGCTCATCTGGCCCGCTGCGGTGGAGGCCGAAGCGGGGCGGCCGACATAGCGGGCGCGCTTGGCCCTTACCTCGACCTTGGTCAGGGTCAGCTCGACCCAGGGATCGACGAAGGTCCAACCGCCCATGTTCTTGGGCTCCTCCTGGCACCAGACCAGCTCCGCATTGGCGAAGCGGGCCAGTTCGCGGCGAAGCGTCTGCATGGGCCAGGGATAGAACTGCTCCAGGCGCAGGATGTAGACGTCGTCCACGCCCTTCTTCGCCCGTGCGTCGGTCAGGTCGTAATAGACTTTGCCCGAGCACAGGATCACCCGACGGACGTCGGCGTCCGGCTTCAGGGTGACGCCGGCGGCCTCAGGGTGCCGCTGGGCGGTGTCGTGCAGCACCCGGTGAAAGGTGGAGCCCTCCGCCAGGTCCGCCATCGTCGAAACTGCCTTCTTGTGACGGAGGAGCGACTTCGGCGTCATCAGGATCAGCGGCTTCCTGAAGCTGCGATGCACCTGCCGGCGCAGGATGTGGAAGTAGTTGGCAGGGGTGGAGCAGTTGGCGACCTGCAGGTTTTCCTCGGCGCACATCTGAAGGTAGCGCTCAAGGCGAGCCGAGGAGTGCTCAGGCCCCTGCCCTTCGTATCCGTGGGGCAGCAGCATGGTCAGGCCGCTCATCCGCAGCCACTTGCGCTCGCCCGACGAGATGAACTGGTCGACCACCACCTGGGCGCCATTGGCGAAGTCGCCGAACTGGGCCTCCCACATCACCAGGGTATTGGGGTCGGCCAGGCTGTAGCCGTATTCGAAGCCCAGCACCGCCTCTTCCGACAGGGCCGAGTCGATCACCTCGAAGAAGCTCTGGCCCGGCCGCAGGTTGTTGAGGGGCACATAGCGCTCCTCCGTCGCCTGGTCGATCACCGCGGAGTGGCGCTGGGAGAAGGTGCCCCGCTGGCTGTCCTGGCCGGACAGGCGCACCGGAAAGCCCTCGTCCAGCAGCGACGCGAAGGCCAGGTGCTCGGCCAGCGCCCAGTCGATGTTCTCGCCGGTGTCGAGCGCCGTGCGGCGTGCGTCGATCACCCGGCGGAGCGTCTTGTGGACGTCGAGCCGTTCGGGCATCGCGGTGATCAGGTGGCCGAGGTCCTTCAGCCGGGCTTCCGGCACGCCGGTCTCGCCGCGCGCCAGCTCCTGGCCGGGTTCGACCTTCAGGCCGGACCAGACCCCGTCCATCCAGTCGGCCTTGTTGGCGTGGAAGTTCTTGCCTGCCTCGAATTCCTCGTCGAGGAAACGGTCGAACTCGCTCAACCAGCCGTCCACTTCGCCCTGGGTGGCGACGCCCTCGGACACCAGCCGCTTGCCGTAGATCTCGCGGACCGACGGCGTGTCCTTGATCCGGGCGTACATCAGCGGCTGGGTGAAGGTCGGGTCGTCGCCCTCGTTATGGCCGAAGCGGCGATAGCAGAACATGTCGATCACCGTGTCCTTGCCGAACTTCTGGCGGTACTCGGTGGCGACCTTGGCGGCGAATACGACCGCTTCCGGGTCGTCGCCATTCACGTGCAGGATCGGCGACTGGACCATCAACGCGGTGTCAGAGGGATACGGCGAGGAGCGGCTGTTCCGCGGGCTGGTGGTGAAGCCGATCTGGTTGTTGACGATGAAGTGCACCGTGCCGCCGGTGTTGTAGCCCTTCAGCCCCATCAGCATGAAGCACTCGGCGATCACGCCCTGGCCGGCGAAGGCGGCGTCGCCATGCAGCAGCAACGGCATGACCTTGCCGCGGTCGGCGGTCTCGTCCTCCCGACTGTCGATGGTCTGCTTGGCGCGCGCCTTCCCGATCACCACGGGATTCACGATCTCCAGGTGGCTGGGATTGGCGGTCAGCGACAGGTGCACGCTGTTGCCGTCGAACTCCCGGTCGCTGGAGGCGCCCAGGTGGTACTTGACGTCGCCCGAGCCCTCGATGTCGGAGGGGAGCGAAGTGCCGCCCTGGAACTCGTGGAAGATCACGCGGTACGGCTTGCCCATCACCGCGGCCAGCACGTTCAGCCGCCCCCGGTGGGGCATGCCGATGACGATCTCGTCGACGCCCAGCGCCCCGCCGCGCTTGATGATCTGCTCCAGGGCCGGAACCATGGACTCCGCCCCATCCAGGCCGAAGCGCTTGGTGCCGGGGAAACGCTTGTGCAGGAAACGCTCGAAGCCCTCGCCCTCGATCAGCTTCTTCAGGATCGCCTTCTTGCCGTCGGGCGTGAAGGTGATCTCCTTGTCCTTGCCCTCTATCCGCTCCTGTATCCACGCCTTCTCGGTGGGATCGGAGATATGCATGTACTGCACGCCCACAGCGCCGCAGTAGGTGCGCCGCAGGATCGACAGGATCTCACGGATCGTGGAGGTCTCTAGCCCCAGAACATAATCCAGGAAGATCGGCCGGTCGTAGTCGCGCTCGGCGAAGCCATAGCTGGCCGGGTCGAGTTCGGCGCTCTGCACCTTGGGCTCCAGGCCCAGGGGGTCGAGGTTGGCCTGCAGGTGGCCGCGGGTGCGGAAAGCGCGGATCATCATGATCGCGCGCACCGAATCGAGCGTGGCCGCACGCACGTCTACGGGCGACGCCGGCGGCGTCTTCTCGGCTATGGCCTTGGAGACCTTGGCCTCGATGACCGGCCACAGGCCGTCGATGGCCGACAGCCACTCCGGCCGCTGCACGGGCGTCGCCGCCTTGGTCCAGCTAGGCTCCGCGGCTCCGGCCTCAATGGCGGGCTTCGCCTCGCGCAGGCTCTGGAAATAGGCGCGCCAGGACGGTTCGACCGCGTCGGGGTCCTTGGCGTAGCGCTCGTAGAGGTCTTCGACGAAGGCGGCGTTGGCGCCGTACAGGAAGGAGGTTTCGCTCAGCACCTCGGCGGTGCGAACGGTGTTCCGAAGACCTGCATCGTCAGCCATGGACTCTCACCCTTGCGCCCGATCCGGCCAGGGTGTCGCCGAACAGGCGGCGAACGCGGATCACGCGATTAGCTATATGGTCGCCCTCGGCCCGTAACGGAACCGTGAACTGCAATAATCAGCCCTTCAACAGCTCCAGCAGCGTCTCACCGAGTTTGGCGGGCGAGGGCGAGACCTTGATGCCCGCCGCCTCCATGGCCGCCGTCTTGTGCTCCGCTCCACCCTTGCCGCCGGAAATGATGGCGCCGGCATGGCCCATCCGCCGGCCGGGAGGCGCAGTGACGCCGGCGATGAAGCCGACCATGGGCTTCTTGACCTTGGAAGCCTTGATGAACTCTGCGGCGTCCTCCTCGGCCGAACCGCCGATCTCGCCGATCATGATGATCGACTTGGTGGCCTCGTCGGCCAGGAACATCTCCAGCACGTCGATGAATTCGGTGCCCTTCACCGGATCGCCGCCGATGCCGACGGCGGTGGTCTGGCCGAGCCCCGCACTGGTGGTCTGGAACACCGCCTCGTAGGTCAGGGTGCCGGAACGCGAGACCACGCCCACCGACCCGTCCAGGAAGATGGAGCCCGGCATGATGCCGATCTTGCACTGGTTGGGGGTCAGGACCCCCGGGCAGTTCGGCCCGATCAGGCGCGACTTGGACCCTGACAGGCTGCGCTTCACCTTGATCATGTCCTCTACCGGGATGCCCTCGGTGATGCAGATGATCAACGAGATCTCGGCGTCTATGGCCTCAAGGATCGAATCGGCGGCGAACGGCGGCGGCACGTAGATGACGCTGGCGTCCGCGCCGGTCTTGGTCTTCGCTTCCAGCACGGTGTCATAGACCGGCAGGCCGACATGGGTCTGGCCGCCTTTGCCGGGGGTGACGCCGCCGGCCATCTTGGTGCCGTAGGCGATAGCCTGCTCGGTATGGAAGGTGCCCTGCGCCCCGGTGATGCCCTGGCAGATGACCTTGGTGGAACTGTCGATCAGGATGGACACGGGCGGGATCGGCCTCTCGTTCGCAGGCGCGGCAAGGCGCGTCCTCGGGCGCGGTGGGATTAGCGCAGGAATATGACCGGGGGAACCCTGTTCGGCTCCCTATCTCCTCCTCCGCTGCGCGGGGAGGAGAAACTACGGTCGCACCACCACTCCGCCCTTCATCACCAGCGCCACGTCGCGCACAGCCTTGATGTCCACCGTCGGATCGCCCTTCACCGCCACCAGGTCGGCCAGCAGGCCCGGATGGATGCGCCCCACCTTGTCCGCCTCGTGCAGGATCTTAGCATCCGTCGCGGTGGCGGCCAGCAAGGCTTGGCTCGGCGTCATGCCGTCGCGCACCATCAGCTCCAGCTCGCGCCAGTTCTCCCCGTGGGGGAACACGCCCACGTCCGAGCCGCAGCCGATCACCACGGCCGTCTTCAGCGCCAGGCGAAAGGCGCGCTCGGCCGCCTGCATGGACTTGGTGGGCGGACCGCCCGGGAGGTAGTGCTGGAAGTAGGCGGAAGTGGCGTCCACCGCCTCCAGGGTAGGGTTGTATGCGATCCCCTTGGCCGCCATCAGGCGGAAGGTCGGCTCCGTGCCGCCGTAGCCGTGCTCGATGGTGTCCACACCTGCTTCGGCCGCGCGGCGCATGCCTTCGTCGCTGGCGGCGTGGACGGCGGCGGAGTGGCCCTCGGAGTGGGCGGCGTCGGTGGCGGCCTTCATCTCGGCCTCGCTGAAGGTCGGCTCGGTGGCGCCGCCCGGGCCCACGCGGTAGTCGGCATAGAGCTTCACCCAGTCGGCGCCGAGCGCGATCTGCTCGCGCACCGCCTTGACGATCTCGGCCTCGCCCGAAGCCTCTTGCGCGCCTTGCGGCAGGTCCCAGCCTTCCGCGTAGGTCTTGCGTGCGGGGCCGTAGGCGCCCGTGGCCACGATGGCGCGGGTTGAGACGAACAGGCGCGGACCTGTGACGATCCCCTCCTCGATGGCGCGCTTCAGCCCCACGTCTGCGGAGCCGGCGCCCTCGGTGCCCAGGTCGCGCAGGGTGGTGAAGCCGGCCATCAGGGTGGCGGTGGCCTGCCTGCCTGCGCGCAGCGTGCGATAGGAGAGCGGTTCCTTCAGCACCTGATCGTCCCAGGGCGTCTCGTTGTAGGGATGCAGGAACAGATGGGAGTGGATGTCCATCAGCCCGGGCAGCAGGGTGTCTCCGGGCAGGTCGATGACCCTTGCGCCGGGCGGCACGGACAGGCTGGCGGCGGGGCCGACGGCGGCGATGGTCTCACCGGTGACCAGGACCGCCCAGCCGGCATGGGCGACGCCGTCGTCGGCGGTGAACACACGGCCGGGGCGGAGCAGGGTCGACGTGGGCGCCTGGGCGAGCGCCGGGCGCGCGAAACCGAACGCGAGCAGCGCCGCGATCATGACCGTTCGCTGCCGGAACGGTGCACCCGGTTGAGGCGACAGGGTTATGCTGGCGGTTCCGTGCGGCTCCGCTGCAGGGGAGCGGAGTTCGTGAGATCGCGCAAGCGGGTGAAGAGCTGCTAGGCTGCGCGCGAGGGCGACGCGGGACGGGGCTAAGCATGCGGGTGCTGACGATGCTGGCGGCCGCCGCCGTGTTCGCGAACACGGCGCGCGCCGCCGACACCGCCGACCTCGCCCGGTGGCGAGCCGAGTCGGCGCGGGTCACCATCACTCGGGATGACTGGGGCATCGCCCACGTGCACGGCCGCACCGACGCCGACGCCGTCTTCGGCATGATCTACGCCTAGGCGGAAGACGACTTCAACCGGGTGGAGACCAACTACCTGAACGCGCTGGGCCGCCTGGCCGAAGCCGAAGGCGAGTCCGCCCTCTGGTCGGACCTGCGCCAGAGGCTGTTCGTCGACCCGGCCGTGCTCAAGACCGACTACGCCGCCAGTCCGCTGTGGATCCGCTCGCTCACGGACGCCTGGGCGGACGGACTGAACGCCTATCTGGCGGACCATCCTGACGTGAAGCCGAAGGTGATCACCCGCTTCGAACCCTGGATGGCGCTGAGCTTCACCGAGGGCAGCATCGGCGGTGACATCGAGCGAGCTTTCCTGCCCGAACTGCAGGTCTTCTACGACCGCCCGCAGGCGGCGGCCCGTGCCGAAGCCGCAGCCCGGCTGGCGGACGCCGAAAACACCAAGCGCTTCATGGAGCCCAGCGGCTCTAACGGGATCGCTATCGCGCCGTCAAACACAGCTGACGGCCACGCCCTGCTGCTGATCAACCCCCACACGTCCTTCTACTTCCGCTCGGAGCTGCAGATGAGCAGCGACGAGGGACTGGACGCCTATGGCGCGGCCACCTGGGGCCAGTTTTTCATCTACCAGGGCTTCAACCCGCACATCGGCTGGATGCACACCTCCACCGGCGCCGATGCGGTTGACAAGTTCGCCGAGACCATCGTGCCCCGCGACGGGCGCCTCTTATACCGCTACGGGCGCGAGCTGCTGCCGGTATCGACCGCCTCGATCACCCTGCCCTATCGCCGGGCGGACGGGACGATGGCGTCGCGCACCTTCACCGTCTATCGCACTCACCACGGCCCCATCGTGCGCCAGGCCGGCGGCAAGTGGATCGCGCTGGCCCTGATGGACAGGCCCGTGGCGGCGCTCAGCCAATCCTACCTGCGGACCAAGGCCCACGATTACGCGAGCTTCCTGAATATCGCCCAGACCTACCGCGCGAACTCCTCCAACAACACCGTGTTCGCCGACGACCGGGGCGAGATCGCCCTGCTCATGCCCCAGTTCATCCCCCGCCGCGACGACCGCTTCGACTACACGGCCCCCGTGGACGGGGCCGATCCGCCGCTGACTGGCAGGGCCTGACCGCCTTTGGGCACACGCCCCACCTGCTGAACCCGGCCAATGGTTGGATCATGAACACCAACGACTGGCCCTACTCCGCCGCCGGAGACCTCAGCCCCAGGCGTGAGGCCTTTCCCCGCTACATGGACACGGCCGGCGAGAACCCGCGCGGCCTGCACGCCACCGAGCTCCTGACCGGCCGCCGCGGCTGGACCCTGGAGAGCCTGAACAAGGCGGCCTTCGATCCTCACCTCCCCGCCTTCGCCAGGCTGATCCCGCTGCTCGTGCAGGCTTACGACCAGGCGCCCGCCTCCGAGCCGCTGAAAAACCGCCTAAGGGATCAGGTCGCCACCCTGCGAACCTGGGACGACCGATGGGCGACGGACTCCGCGCCCACCTCGCTGGCGGTCTTCTGGGGCGAGGACCTTTGGGCCGACAGCGCACCCCTGGCCAAGGCCGCCAAGATGTCCGTCTACGACTGGATGGCGAACAGGACGAGCCCGCATCAGAAGCTCCACGCCCTGGCGACGGCATCCGATCGGCTCACGAAGGATTTCGGGCGCTGGCGCACGCCGTGGGGCGAGATCAACCGCTACCAGCGGCTTGACGACACCATCGCCCCGCACTTCGACGACGCCAAGCGCAGCCTGCCAGTGCCGTTCACCTCGGCCCAGTGGGGGTCGCTGGCCTCGTTCGGCGCGCACCGCTATCCCGACACGAAGCGCTACTATGGCTCCAGCGGAAACAGCTTCGTCGCCGCAGTGGAATTCGGGCCCAAGGTCCGCGCTGTCGCTGTCACCGCCGGCGGAGAGAGCGGGCATCTCGGCTCTTCGCACTTCACCGACCAGGTGGAGCGTTACCGGTCAGGCGATTTGCGTCCTGTCTACTTCTACCCCGAGGACCTCACCGGCCACGTTGCGCGCCGCTACCATCCCGGCGGGCCAAGCCTTGCAGAGCCGCAGGACACCACCCGTTGACCTCCGGTTTGAAGTCTTCGATGGAACAGCGGACACAGGCGACCTGTCGGAGCCCACGGGCGCACCAAGCACATGAACCGGCTGCTGATCTTCGGCTACGGCTTCACGGGAGCCGCGCTTGTGCGGCGGCTGGACGGCTGGGCGGTGAGCGCGACCTCCCGCAACCCCGCCACCCGCGCGAAGATAGCGCTTCGAGGGCTGGACGCCGTTGACCCCGCCGATCCCTCGGCCATCAGGCGCGCGTTCGCCGGGGCGCAGGCCCTCCTGATCGCCGCACCGCCTGGAGAACGCGGCTGCCCGGGACTGGCGGCGCTCAGTCCCCTCATGGCCGGCGGCCCTTCCCGATGGCTTGGCTATCTCTCCACCACCGGCGTCTATGGCGACCGCGCCGGCGGCTGGGTGCGGGAAGACACCCTGCCGACCCCGGCCTCTCCGGAGGGGGAGTGCCGACTGGTGGCTGAACGGGGTTGGAGCGAGCTCGCCAGGGCTACGGCTTCGCCCCTTTTCATCTTCCGCCTGCCCGGCATCTACGGTCCCGGCCGCTCTACCCTGGACCGTCTGCGCAGGGGTGAGGCCAAACGATGGACCAAGCCTGGGCAGGTGTTCTCGCGCATCCACGTGGACGATCTGGCCCAGGCGCTTTCGCTCGCCCTGGTCCGGCCGGAACGCGCCGGCCTATATAGTCTGTGCGACGACGAGCCGGCCGCGCCGGCCGACGTGACGGCATACGCCGCCCGGCTGCTCGGCATTCCCGCGCCGCCTGAGGCGCCGCTCGATCTCGCTGCCCTGTCTCCCCTGGCGCGCCGCTTCTGGGCGGAGTCCAAGCGCGTGTCGAACGCCCGCGCCAAGGCTGCGCTGTGCTGGCGGCCCGACTATCCAAGCTATCGGAAAGGTCTTGAAGCTGTGCTTGCAGCGGAACTAAGGGCGGATGGAGACCCGGACCTCGCTTGCTGAAGCCGCCGCCGGCCCAGCGGCCTGAAGCGCCAGGTGCGCCGCCGCGATACACAGCAGGGCCGCTACGGCCGCGCTGGCCCGTTTCGAGACGAAAAGCAGAAGCTCGACGGCCAACGCGGGGCCTCCTACATCGGAACCGCGAGCGCGACGCAAAGGACAGGCCGAAGACCTATGATCCCCTATGTGCGCGAGATGGACTTCAAGTACGGCCGGCCCGACCAGGTGTCGCCCCTCATCACCCGCGTCGTGGCCGACAATCCCGGCCCCTTCACCTACGTCGGGACCGCCACCTTCCTGGTCGGCGGGCAGCGGCTGGCGGTGATCGACCCGGGGCCCCTGCTGGACACTCACCTTGCGGCGCTGACCTCGGCCATTGCGGGACGCCCTGTCAGCCACATCTTCACGACCCACACCCATGCAGACCATTCCCCCCTCGCCCACCCTTTGAAAGAGCTGACCGGTGCGACCATCGTCGGCCGCGCCGCGCCCGAAGCCACCAGCGGCGAGGCGCCGGACGAGGCGAGCTTCCGACCCGACATCGAGATCGCCGACGGCGAGGTGATCGAGGGCGACGGCTGGACGCTGGAGGCGATCCTTACCCCGGGACACGCCTCGAACCACGTCGCCTACAGGCTGAAAGAGGAGAACGCCCTGTTCTGCGGGGATCACGTGATGGGCTGGTCGACGACCGTGGTGAGCCCGCCCGACGGTGACATGAGCGACTATTATCGAAGCCTGGACAAGGTTCAGGCGAGAGGGTTCGCGACGCTCTGGCCCACCCATGGCCCCCCGATCCGGGACGTAGCGCCCTTCCTCGCCGGCTATATCGAGCACCGGCTGAAGCGGGAGGCGCAGATCGTGCGCGAGCTTGGGCGCGGCCCTCGCACGATCGCGGAGATGACGCCGCGGCTGTATATCGGCGTGGACCCACGGCTACACGGCGCGGCGAGTCGCTCCATGCTGGCGCACCTGATCCACATGGCGCGCAACGGCGTGGTCCGTGCAGACGGCGAGCCCTCCATGGACGCGATCTATAGCCTGCCCGGACAGGTCGAGCCGTTCAGGTGAGGCCTGTGGCGGCGAGCCGGCGGCTCGGCTCCAGCGTCGCATCGATCCTGCGCCAGCCGATCTCGCCGGTTCCGACTTGGAGCTGGCGGTCCAGCACCGCCTCATTCGCGTCCGAGGCGTCGCCCAAGCGCGCCTTCAGCCGCTCTCGCAGGACGTCGGCTGGAGCCTCCATCCACAGGCCATGGAACGGCGTTTGCAGGCGCAAGGCGAGCGCCTGGGCCTGCTGGCGTTCCTGCGGCCTCAGGAAAACGGCGTCGAGCACCACGCTTACCCCGGCTTGAAGCGCCGCGCCGGCCTCTTCCACCATGAGGCGGTAGACCTCCGCGCTGGCGTCGGCCGAATAGGCCGACTCGGGGAGGCGCTCGGTGGGCGCCTTGCCGAAGAGACGCTTACGGACCTCGTCGCTGCGCAGCACCACGGCCCCCGGTGAAAGTCCCAGGCGTGGCCCAAGCTCCCGGCTCAGGATCGACTTGCCGGACCCCGACAGGCCACCCACTGCCGAGAGGACAGGCCTGCTCGCGCTGAGATGATCCTGCGCCGCGCGGAGATAGCCCCGGCCCTGTTCGGCATCACCGCCGTGGCCGGACACGTGCGCCCGCACCGACGCACGCACAGACTGGAACAGCGGCATGGCCGCCAAGCCATCCAGCCGCTCCGTTCCAAAGCTGCGCCCGGCCTCGTCAAGCCAGCCGTTCAACACCCGGTTGGCCGCCTCGCCGCGTCCCCGGTGGGCCAAGTCCATGAGTACGAAGGCGAGGTCGTAACCGACGTCGATCTCGCTCAGCACGTCGTTGAATTCGATGCAGTCAAACAGGATCGGACGCCCGTCCTCCACCACGATGTTGCCGAGGTGCAGGTCGCCGTGGCAGCGCCGGGCAAAGCCGTCGTCCCGCCGACGGTTCAGCAGCGGCGTCAGGCGTCGGAAGGCGTCTCCGGTGTCGTTGATAAGCCGCTCCACCTGCTCGTGGCCCAACTTCGACGCAAGCGATCGGAGCTGCTCGGCGTTCGAGCCAAGCACGTAGTCCAGGGCGGCCGCGCCACCCCTCGACGTCAGCGGCGCCGTAGCCTGAAAGCCTGCGATCTCGCGGCCCAGCCGCTCTCCCAAGGGTCCGTCGACCTGCTCGGGACGACTTGCCAGGATGTTGTCGGAACTGAACGGCCGCATTTCCAGGACGCAGTCGATCATCGCAGCCGAGTTTTTCGTTGCTGAAGCGAGACGAAACGCACCGTTGCCGCCCCGTACTACAGAGTGGACGGTCCTATAGACGTCTGGAGCGGTCCTGCGATTGAAGGCCAGCTCGCGGCGCGTGGCCCAGGCCCGCTTCTCAACCGTGGTGAAGTCCAGGAAGCCGAAGTCCACCGGCTTCTTCAGCTTCAGCACCCGGTCCGCGAACACATAGACCTTGGCGATAGGGGTTTCGTGCACATGCCGCGCCCGTTCGCCGGAGCCTGCGCCGGCTTCCAGCCATGCCTCCAGCTCGTCTCGCCCGCTCACGGGTACAGGCGCAGGGTCGTCCAGGACGCGCTCAGGCCCTCGCGGCGGAAGACCATGCGGTCGTGGAGGCGGGAGCGACGGTCACGCCAGAACTCGAAGCTCAGGGGCTGGACCCGGTAGCCTCGCCAGAAGGGAGGTCGCGGAGGCGTCTCGCCGCCATACTCGTCGTCGACGGCCTGCACCCGCGCTTCCAGCTCCGCCCGTGACGGCAAGGGGCGCGATTGATCCGACGCCCAGGCGCCCACCTGGCTCCCGCGGGGACGGCTGGCATAATAGGCGTCGCTCTCCGCCTCGGTAACCGCTTCCACAGTTCCGCGTATGCGCACCTGGCGGCGCAGCGACTTCCAGTGGAACAACAGCGCCGCCTTGGGATCGGCCTCGAGCTGGCGGCCCTTGTCGCTCTGCACGTTGGTGTAGAAGACGAAGCCCCGCGCGTCCCAGTCCTTCAGGAGAACCATGCGGACGTCTGGCAGGCCGCGGTCATCGACCGTAGCCACCGCCATGCCGTTTGGATCATTGGGCTCGCTGGCCTCGGCCGCCCTCAGCCAGCGATCGAACAATCCCAGCGGGTCATCGCCTTCGAACAGACCTTCGTCCACCTCCTCGGCCGGATCCATGGGTCGTCTCCGCAGCGGCCGTTTGTGGCCCGCTCAGGGGTTCGATAGAAGCCCCGGCCATGTCGCACAACAGCTTCGGGCACCTGTTCCGCGTCACCACCTGGGGCGAGAGCCACGGACCGGCGATCGGCTGCGTGGTGGACGGCTGCCCGCCGGGTCTGCCGCTCACCGAAGATGACGTGCAACGCTGGCTTGACCTGCGCAAGCCCGGCTCCTCCCGCTTCGTCACTCAGCGCCGGGAGCCTGACACGGTGCGGATCCTGTCCGGTGTATTCGAAGACCACACCACGAGCGGTCCGGTCACGACGGGCACTCCGATCTCCATGATGATCGAGAACGTGGACCAGCGATCGAGGGACTATGGCGCCATCGCCCAGCAGTTCCGGCCGGGCCACGCAGACTTCACCTACGCGGCCAAATACGGCGTCCGCGACCCTCGCGGCGGTGGCCGGGCCTCAGCGCGGGAGACCGCCATGCGGGTGGCCGCGGGGGCAGTCGCTCGCAAGGTTCTAGGCGTGGCGGTCGTGATCCGTGCCGCCCTAGTGCAGGTCGGTCCACACCGTATCGACCCCGAGCGTTGGGACTGGGCCGAGACGCTGCGCAACCCCTTCTGGTGCCCCGACGCGCAGATCGCTTCGATGTGGGAGGACTACCTGGACGCCGTGCGAAAAGCCGGATCATCTGTCGGCGCGGTGGTGGAGGTGCACGCCGAAGGCGCGCCTCCTGGCTGGGGCGCACCGGTCTACGGCAAGCTCGATGCGGAACTTGCTGGCGCCCTCATGTCGATCAATGCGGTCAAAGGAGTGGAGATCGGGGACGGGTTCGCTGCTGCAGTCCTCTCGGGCGAGCAGAACGCCGATGAGATGCGCCGGGGGGCGGAAGGGCCGGTCTTCGGCTCGAATCACGCTGGAGGCGTGTTGGGGGGCATTTCCACTGGCCAGCCGATCGTCGCCCGCATCGCGCTGAAGCCGACATCCTCCATCCTTGCACCCCGTCGGTCCCTAGATGAGGCGGGCGCGGAGATAGAGGTGCGCACTACGGGCCGCCACGACCCCTGCGTTGGGCTGCGCGCCGCGCCTGTGGCCGAGGCGATGATGGCGTGCGTGCTTGCCGACGCAAAACTTCGCCATCGAGGTCAGACGGGGCGCTAAGACCGCCCCACTCCCTCCTGCGGCGGGCGCAGGCTCAGCTTTTCAGCCTCCAGCCGGTACGAAAGATCTGCAGCACGGCCACGGCGAGTACAATCGCCAGACCGAGGGTGTAGAAGACGCCCACCAGCACCGATCCGTCCGACCTGCCGATGAAGCCGTAGCGAAAACCATCGATCATGTAGAAGAACGGGTTGAACTTCGAAAGCGCGCCGAACGGCGCTGGCAGGTTGGTGACCCTGTAGAAGGTGCCCGACAGAAAGGTCATTGGTGTGACGATGAAATTGGTCACCGAAGCCAGATGATCGAACTTTTCCGCCCAGAGACCCGTGACGACGCCCACCAGCGCCAGCACGATTGACGACATCACACTGAAGTAGAGGATGGCCCAGGGATGGACGATCCCGAAGCGCGAGAATGGCCACACGGTGATCGTGGTGACCAGACCCACCAACAGACCCCGGGTCACGGCGCCCGCCGTAAAGCCGACCGACAGCTCCGCAGGCGACAGCGGCGGAGTGAGGAAATCCACGGCCGTGCCCATCAGCTTGGCTTGAACGAGCGAGGATGAGGAATTGGCGAAGGCGTTGTTCAGGATCGACATCATGATCAACCCCGGTCCTACGAACTGGGCGAAGGACACGCCGTCGACGGCCGGCCGGGCGCCGCGCATCGCAACGACGAACACCATCATATAAAGCAGGGTGATGACGACGGGCGAGAGCAGCGTCTGGAACGCCACCTTCCAGAAACGCAGCACTTCACGGCGATAAAGGGTGCTTAGCCCCTCCCAATTTACTCCGTGATAGTCACGCGGCTGCTGTGGCGTGATCGCGTGCGTAATTCGCGTGATCGGCGTCTGAGCGTTCATGCGGGCTATGTGCGCCGCAGCACGTCCTCCCGCAACCTGACACGCAGCTGTTCTGATGCCCAGGCCGAGTCGCGCGTGAATCAACATTTAGTTTCTGTGGAAAGGTGAAAATCAAGCTATTGTGGGCACGGAGTAGCCAGGTACGATATCTTGTGTTGGCGGGCGTCAAGCTCACCAACGGACGCAAGATGTGGGGTCGCGCCGCGACCCGGATCGCGGAGGTGGGACATGGGCTGGACCGAGGAGCGGGTCGAGGTTCTCAAGAAGCTCTGGCTGGACGGGTTCAGCGCCAGCCAGATCGCCAAACAGCTTGGCGATGGCCTGACCCGCAACGCGGTCATTGGCAAGGTGCACCGTCTTGGGCTGTCAGGACGCGCGGCGCCTTCACAGCCTCAACGTCCTGCCTTCAAAGCTAGCCGGCCTGCGCGGCCTGCTGCTGCCGTCCAGCCGGCGGCGGTCCGGCGGCCAGAGCCCACGATTACAATTCCACCGCCGCCGGCCGTATCCGCGTGCGAGGAAACCGGCTCCGCAACCGTGCTGACGCTCGGCTCGCACATGTGCAAGTGGCCGATCGGAGATCCGTCGAGCGATAGTTTCAGCTTCTGCGGCCGCGCTTCGAACGAAGGACCTTACTGCGTCCAGCACGCCCGGGTGGCGTATCAGGCCGCTCCGCGCAAGGTCTCGGGCAAGCGCAGCGAGTCATCGGAGCTGGTGCGCTCACTGCGGCGATACATGTGACTGGATGGCTCCTCCCCAGGAGGGGAGGAGCTAGGCTGCCTTCAGCCGACGATCTCGGCGTCGGGGAAGAACTGGGCTATCTCGGCCTTGGCGGTTTCCGGAGCGTCAGAACCGTGGACGGAGTTCTCACCGATCGACTTGGCGTAGAGCTTGCGGATGGTGCCATCGGCGGCCTGTGCTGGATTGGTGGCCCCCATGATCTCGCGGTACTTGGCTATGGCGCCGTCGCCTTCCAGCACCTGCACCACCACGGGGGCGGAGGTCATGGTCTCCACCAGCTCGCCGAAAAAGGGTCGCTCCTTGTGGACGCCGTAGAATTGTTCGGCGTCGGCGCGGCTCATCTTGATGCGCTTCTGGGCGACGATGCGCAGGCCAGCCTTCTCGATCACCGCGTTGATGGCGCCGGTCAGGTTGCGCTCAGTGGCGTCGGGCTTGAGGATCGAGAAGGTGCGTTCGGTCATGGCTGTGTAGTTTCTTTTGGGAAGGAGGAGGTCGCGGGCTTATAGCGATGCGATCCCAATACGCCAACCGCACTAGGCGTTGATCCTTCGACAAGCTCGGGATGAGGCGCTAGGAGGAGCGGCTCGGTCGGACCTCAAGCCCTGCCCGAGCCTCCCTGCCCAGCCCTCCCCCTCGCTGTCGCCTCATTCCTGAGCTGGTCGAAGGACGAGGCGCACCCCGGCCCCATGCTGCAGATCACCGACCTCTCCTTCAACGCCTGGGGCCGCCGCTTCTTCACCGACGCCAGCGTGCGGGTGCCGGATGGCGCCAAGGTGGGGCTGGTCGGCCGCAACGGCGTGGGCAAGTCCACGCTGTTCAAGCTGATCCTGGGCGAGCTGCCGCCGCTCACCGGCGAGATCGCCGGCCCTCGATCCGGGCGCATCGCCACCGTCGCCCAGGAGCACGCCGCCACCGCCGTTCGCCTGCTCGACACGGTGCTCGCCGCAGACGTTGAGCGCGCCACCCTGTTGGCCGAGCTCGACACCGCCGCGCCCGAGCGGCTCGGCGAGATCCACGGCCGCCTGATCGACATCGGCGCCGAGGCCGCGCCCTCCCGCGCAGCGGAAATCCTGAGCGGGCTCGGCTTCTCCCATGCCGACCTCGCCCGCCAGATGGCGGAGTTCTCCGGCGGCTGGCGCATGCGCGTGGCGCTGGCCAGCGCGCTGTTCGCCGAGCCCGACCTGCTGCTGCTCGACGAGCCTACCAACTATCTCGATCTGGAAGGCGCGCTGTGGCTGGAGCAGCGGCTGAAGCGTTACCCGCGCACAGCCGTGGTGATCAGCCACGACCGCGAGCTGCTGAACAACTCCGTCGACCACATCTTGCACATCCGCGAGGGCAAGCTCGACCTCTACGCCGGCGGCTATGACGACTTCGAGCGGATGCGGGCGGAGAAGCAGCGCCTTGCCGGCGCCCAGGCCGCCAAGCAGGACGCCGAGCGCGCCAAGCTTCAGGCCTTCGTCGACCGCTTCCGCGCCAAGGCCACCAAGGCGGCGCAGGCCCAGTCGCGCATGAAGCGGCTGGCCAAGATGCAGGCCATCACCGTCTCGGTGGAGAGCGAGGCGGCCGCTTTTACCCTGCCCTCCCCCGAACGCCCGCTGAGTCCGCCGCTGGTGCGGCTGGAGAAAGCCGCCGTCGGCTATGACGGCCGGGCGATCCTGCGGAACCTGACGCTGCGTCTCGACGTCGACGATCGCATCGGTCTGCTTGGCGTGAACGGCGCGGGCAAGTCGACTTTCGCCAAGCTGCTGGCCGAGGCCCTGACACCCATGGCCGGCGAGCTGGCGCACCAACCGAGGATGCGCGTCGGCTGGTTCAACCAGCACCAGATCGAGGCCATGGATCCGGCCGACACGCCGCTGGACATGATCCGGCGCGCGCTCCCTGAAGACACCGAGCCTCGCCGGCGCTCGAAGCTCGCCCAGTTCGGCATCACCTCGGAAAAGATGGAGACCACCGCGGAAAACCTCTCCGGCGGCGAGCGCGCACGACTGCTGCTGCACCTCGTAGCCATGCAGGCGCCGCACCTGCTGATCCTGGACGAACCCACCAACCACCTGGACATCGACAGCCGGCGCGCCCTGATGGAGGCGCTGAACGGCTACGAAGGCGCGGTGCTGCTGATCACCCACGACCGCTCCCTGATGGAGCTGGTGGCGGACCGGCTATGGCTGGCGGCGGACGGGACGATCACCCCGTTCGAAGGCGACATGGAGGCCTACGTCAAGCTGGTGCTTGACCGGGCGAAGACGGTGTCGCGAGAGCAGGCCGGCTCCGCCCCACCCGCCGACTCGGCGAAGGACGCCCGCAAGGCCTCGGCCAGCGCCCGCGCGCAGGTCGCGCCGCTGAAGCGGACCATGGAGGCGGCGGAGAAGCGGATGGACACGCTGACGGGCATGATCGCCAAGCTGGACGTGGCGCTATCGGATCCCGCGCTGTTCGCGCGCGATCCAGGGCGCGCGGTGGCGCTCGGCAAGGCCCGGGTGGAGACGGCCGACCAGCTCGCGGTGGCTGAGATGGCGTGGATGGAGGCGGCGGAGGCCTACGAAGCGGCGAAGGCGGAAGCGGCGGTTTAGGTCGCGGGACTGCCCTCGTCCTTCGACAAGCTCAGGATGAGGGCTACTGAGCGCCGCGTCCCTCGACCCCTGCCGCCGCGAAAATCTCCATTAGGAATCCTCCTGAGCTTGTCGAAGGGCCAGGATTTTGGTCCCGCTGCGGCCTCAGCCTCTCTCCCGCATCAGCCGCGCCTTGTCGCGCTGCCAGTCGCGGTCGGCCTCCGCCTCACGCTTGTCGTGGTTCTTCTTCCCCTTGGCGACCGCCAGCTCCAGCTTGGCCAACCCCTTGTCGTTCCAGTACAGCCGCATGGGGATCAGGGTCCGCCCCTCCCGGTTCACCGAACCCAGCAGGCGGTCGATCTGGCGCCTGTGCATCAGCAGTTTCCGCGGCCGGCGCGGCTCGTGGTTGAATCGCGAGGCGGCGGCGTATTCAGGGATGTAGGCGTTGACCAGGATCAGCTCGCGCCCCTCGACCGCGGCGTAGGACTCCGCCACGTTGGCGCGGCCCAGACGGAGCGACTTCACCTCGGAGCCTGTGAGCGACAGACCCGCCTCCAGCGTCTCCTCAATGAAGTAGTCGTAGCGCGCGCGGCGGTTTTCCGCGATCAGCTTTTGGGTGGAGGGCGGCGGCTTGGTCATGAGCCGACCCCCGCCTGCCGCATGGCGTCGCGGACCAGTGGGCGCGCCGCTTCAGCGCAGGGCGTGATCGGCAGACGTACATCCGGTGTGCAGAACCCGAGTTCAGACAGCGCGAACTTGGTCGGCGACGGCGAGGCGTCGGCAAACAGCGCCTTGTGCAGCTTCACCAGGCGGTCCTGCCACCGCAGGGCCGCGGCGAAGTCGCCCGCCATGGCCGCCTCCATGAAGGCGACGCACGCCTCAGGCGCCACGTTGGAAGTGACCGAGATGCAGCCGTGTCCGCCATGGGCCATGTAGCCGAGCGCGCTGGGATCGTCGCCGGAGAACATGACGAAGTCCTCCCCGCACATCAGCCGCATCAGGCTCGCGCGCGCCAGATCGCCGGTAGCGTCCTTCACCCCCACGATGTTGGGCAGCCTGGCCAGCCGGGCCAGGGTGTCGTTGGAGATGTCTCCGGCCGTGCGGCTCGGCACGTTGTAGACGATCAGAGGCAGCTGCACAGCCTCGTTCAGGGCGGCGTAGTGGGCGTAGAGGCCCTCCTGGCTCGGCCGGTTGTAGTAGGGCGTGACCACCAAGGCGGCGTCCGCGCCCACCGTCTTGGCATGACGCACCAGCTCGATCGCCTCGGCCGTCGCGTTGGAGCCGCAGCCGACGATCACGGGCGTGCGTCCGGCGGCGGTGGCCACGCACAGCTCCACCACGCGGCGGTGTTCGTCATGGGTCAGGGTCGACTTTTCCCCCGTGGTGCCGACCGGGGCGACGCCATGCACGCCGGCGGCGACCTGGCGCTCCACCAGGCGCACGAAGGCGTCCTCGTCCACCGCCCCGTCCCGGAACGGGGTGACCAGGGCGGTGACGACGCCCTTGAACAATGGCTGGGGCATAGGTGCCGGATTCCTGCACTTGCGACGTCAACCGGTCGCCAAGGCCGACGCTGGCGCACATGATTAATGGTGTGACAACACCACGCCCAGAATATCGGTCCTAAGCGCTTGCCCGCAACAGCGGTCTCGCGCAGGACTGGTCTAGCGGCTCAGTACCAGGAGAGCGCATGTCGGCGTCCCCCCGCGATCTCAACCCTGTGGCCACGACCCCGCTCGCCGCCAGCCCCCTGGCGGCGAGGCTCGGCCGAAAGGCTCTGCTCGGCACGCTGCTGACTGCGGCCTGCGGCGGCGCCTTCGGCCAGTCCATGGACGCGCCGGCCACCCAACCCGTCCAGCCCCCTGCCCCCATCGTTGCGGCGGTCCCTTATACGACCCTGTCCAGCTCGCTGCAGCCGTCAGACGCCGCCCTGCTGCGCCAGGCCCTGCTGGCGGCGCGACGGGGTGACGTGACCACCGCTCAGGGACTGCAGGCCCAGATGACCAACGCCACCGCCAAGCGGCTGGTGACCTGGGCCATGGTCGATTCGGACGGACCGGAACTCGACTACTTCACTCTAGTGAACGCCATGCACGATCTGGAGGGCTGGCCCCGCCCGGCGCGCCTGCGCGCGGCGCTGGAGAAGGCGCTGGAGACGGCCTCGATCCCGCCCGCTCAGGTCATCTCCATCTTCCAGGGTCGCGATCCCGAGACGGCGCAGGGCGCCATCGCACTTGTAGCAGCCTACCAAGCGCAGGGCCGCACGGCCGACGCCTCCGCCCTGGTGAAGCACTTCTGGCGCAACCGCGCCTTCGACGCCGAGCTTCAGGGCCGGATGCTGGCTCGCTTCGGCATCTACCTGACCCAGGACGACCATGCCGCCCGGTTGGAGATGTTGCTCTACAGCGGCGACAGCTCCGCCGCTCGCCAGCTGATGGAGATGGTCGCGCTGGATCAGCGTGCGCTGGCCCAGGCCCGGATCGCCTTTCACTCGGAGCGGTCGGACGCGCCCATGCTGCTGGGCTTGGTCCCCGCCAGTCTGCAGAACAACCCCGGGCTGGCCTTCGACCGGGCGCGCTACTACCGCAAGCACAACCTGGAATCCATCGCCGCCGGCCTGGTGCGGAACTTCCCCACTTCCACGCCTGAGCAGCCCGAAGCCACCAAGGCGATCTGGGCGGAACGCCGCGCCCTGATGTTTTCCGCCCTGCAGAGCCTGGACTACCGCGGCGCCTACACAGCGGCGAATGACAACGGCCTGCAGCCCGGCCAGGACGCCAACGAGGCGCAGTTCTTCGCCGGCTGGATCGCGCTCACCAAGCTGAACAACGCCGACTTGGCCGACAAGCATTTTGCCCGGCTGCAGTCCGGCGCCACCACGCCGATCACCATGAGCCGCGCCTACTACTGGCGAGGGCGCACCGCCTTCATCAAGGGCGACGCCATGGACGCCAACCTGTTCTGGGGCGAAGGGGCCAAGTACTACACCGCCTTCTACGGCCAGCTCTCCGCCGCCAAGATTGGCCAAGCCCGTTTCGAGCTCGGGAGCGACCCCGTCCCCACCGCCGCCGACCAGACCCGCTTCGAGAGCCGAAGCGTCGTCCAGGCAGCGCGGATGCTTGGGGACGCCGGCGACCACCAGTTGCTGACCAGCTTCGCCATGGCGGCGGAGGAGGACATCACCAGCCCGGCGGAGCTGGCCCTGCTGGTCGACCTGACCCGCATGTATGCCGACCAGTCGCTGTCCATGCGCGTGGTGCGCTCGGGGGCCATGCGGGGGCTGTATCTGCCCCAGCGCGGCTATCCGATCCGCACCGCGCCGCTGGGTTACGGCTTGGCGGAGCCCGCCTTCGTCTTCGCCATCACCCGCCAGGAATCGAGTTTTGATCCGTTGGCCCGCTCCTATGTCGGCGCGCGAGGCATGATGCAGCTAATGCCCGCTACCGCCGCCGCTGTCGCCCGTCGTCAGGGCGTCGAGTATTCAGCATCCCGTCTGGACGATCCCGATTACAACATGAGGCTGGGCGCCGCCTTCCTGGGCCAGCTCACCACGGATTTCGATGGATCCTACGTACTGGCGACAGCGGCCTACAACGCCGGGCCGGGCCGGCCGCCGCAGTGGATCGCCTCGTGCGGCGATCCTCGGGGCGGCCATTCCGACCCCGCAGATTTCATCGAGTGCATCCCGTTCTCGGAGACCCGCGACTACGTCATGCGGGTCATGGAGAACGTGCAGGTCTACCGCGCACGTCTGGCCGGCGGCACGGCGCCGCTCACCATCGCGACGGACTTGAAGCGCGGCGGCTGGGTTCCCTCCGTCACCGCGCCCGGCGCCTACGCCGCCCCAGCCCAGTACGGCCAAGCCGTCAGCAGGGCGACGGTGGCGCGGTAGGATCGCTTTCGCGCAACGCCGCGTGGTCTGGCCCGACGGCAAGACCGGCGGCATGTCGAAGCCGTTGAGCGCCGAAGCCGCACTGCTGCTGCGCGCGACGCCACTTTAGGCGGACGTCAAGTTTGATGCCGGCCTCCTTCGACGGCCGCAAGCCGCACCGCGCGCTCGCGCACCTGAGACGGAAACTCGTTCGTCGTCCTGCTTGTGATAGCTTCGTCCTCTCAGGAGTTGACGCCTCCGGCACCCGGGACGGGTCACCGCCGACCGCACCGGAGGTGAATTGCGCTTCGGCACGAGGCACAGCGCCAACGCCGCCGCGCTTAGAAGCCGCAGCCGGGTCTTCGCGTGATCCTGGACATGGTCAAATCCCAGTGTGCATTGAGGGCGGATCATGACGCCGGGGCTGACGGTGGGCGTTACCGACGGGACGGCGCAGCCTCCTGTTGCATGTCGACTCAACTATGAGGCCAACCTAAACCTGCGAAGGTCGGAGTTTGCGATGTCAGGACGGCCATCTCTCGTAAGGCTCGCCGCCCTCCTACTCGCCTCGGCGGGAGGAGCCGGCGTGGGCCGAGCCGCCGTCAATCCTTTGATGTTCCAGGATCTGCACTGGCGCTCCATCGGGCCGTTCCGAGGCGGGCGGGTGCTGGCGGTCGCGGGCGCGCCGGATGACGCCAAGCGCTTCTACTTCGGCGCGGTGAACGGCGGGGTCTGGCGCACCGACGACGCCGGCCGCACCTGGCGCCCCATCTTCGACGCCGAGCCGGTGGGCTCCATCGGCGCCCTGGCCGTCGCGCCCTCCGCGCCGCAGGTGATCTACGTCGGCACGGGCGAGGCCGACATGCGCTCCGACATCGCCCAGGGCTCAGGGATGTTCAAGTCCATTGACGGCGGCGCCACGTGGGCCTCCATCGGGCTGAAGGACACCCAGCAGATCGGCAAGATTCTGGTGGATTCCCACAATCCCGACGTGCTGCTGGTCGCGGCGCTCGGCCACCCCTACGGCCCCAACGCCGAGCGCGGCGTGTTCCGCTCCGCCGACGGCGGCCGCACCTGGACCCGGACCCTGTTCAAGGACGCCGACACCGGGGCCATCGACATGGCCTATCAGCCCGGCGACCCAGACGTGGTCTACGCCTCGCTCTGGCGGACGCGGCGGCCGCCCTGGAACGTCTATCCGCCATCGAGCGGCCCAGGCGGCGGCGTCTACAAGTCCGTCGACGGGGGGCGGAGCTGGACTTCGCTGGCCGGACGCGGTCTGCCGGACAAGCCTGGCCACATCGGCCTCGCCACCACGCCGGCGCGGCCGAACCGCGTCTTCGCCCTGGTCGACGCGGTGGAGGACGGCGGGCTCTACCGCTCCGACGATGCGGGGGCGAACTGGACCAAGCTCAGCGGCGACAAGCGCATCTGGCAGCGCGGCTGGTACTTCGGCGGGATCACCGCGGACCCGAAGAACGCCGATCGGGTCTGGGTCTGCGACACCATCATCCTGCGCTCCGACGACGGCGGCGCCCACTTCCTGCCCATCAAGGGCGACCCCACGGGCGACGACTTCCACAGCCTGTGGATCGATCCCGCGAACCCCGACCGCCGTATCCTGGGCGTCGATCAGGGGACGCTGGTGACGCTGAACGGCGGCGTCACCTGGAGCTCCTGGTTCAACCAGCCCACCGGCCAGTTCTACCACGTCGCCACCGACAACCGCTTCCCCTACCGCGTCTATGGCGCCCAGCAGGACTCCGGCGCCGCGGGCGTTCCGAGCCGCACCGACGGCCAGGACGACGGCGTCAACATGACCCACTTCCGCGAGATCACGGCCGGGGGCGAGAGCGACGAGATCGCCCCCGACCCGGACGATCCGGACACCGTCTACGGCGGGCGGGTGGACAAGCTCGACCTGCGCTCGGGCCAGAGCCGCAGCATCGACCCGACGCTGGCCTTCCCGGACAACTACCGCGGCACCTGGACCCTGCCGCTGGTGTTCGGCCGCCGCGACCACAGCCTCTACTTCGGCAACCAGCGCATCTTCCGCACCGCCGACGGCGGCCAGCACTGGACGCCCATCAGCCCCGACCTGACCCGCAAGACCCTCGCCGTCCCCGCCACCCTGGACGCACCCACCGCCGCCGACACCTCCGAAACCGGTCCCCGGCGGGGCGTGGTCTACGACATCGCCACATCGCCCCTGAAGGATGGCCTGATCTGGGCCGGCACAGACGACGGCCTGGTCTGGCGCGCCCGCGACGGCGGCGGCCATTGGGACGACGTTACCCCGGCCGCCCTTGCCCCCTGGTCCAAGGTCGGGACCGTGGAGCCGTCGCACTTCGATCCCCAGGTCGCCTACATCGCGGTGGACCGGCATCGGCTGGACGACCCGGCGCCCTACCTCTACTGCACCCGCGACGGCGGCCGGAGCTGGACGCCGATCACCGTCGGGCTCCCGAACGACGGCTCACCGAACTCGGTGAACGTCATCCGGGAGGACACTGCCCGGCGCGGGCTGCTCTATGCGGGGACGGAGCGGGGCGCCTTCGTTTCCTTCGACGATGGCGCAGACTGGCAGCCGCTGCAGCGGGACCTGCCGCGCACGTCGGTCCGCGACATCACCGTCCACGGTGACGACCTGGTGATCGCCACCCACGGGCGCGGCTTCTACATCATGGACGACATGACGCCCTTGCGCGCTCTGGCCGCCGGCGCTGGCGCGCCCGCCGGGATGCGCCTGTTCGCCCCCGCCCCCGCCGTCCGCCTGCACGAGCCGCCGTTCACCGGCACGCCCATGCCCAAGGACGAGCCCATGGCGCCGAACCCGCCTCCGGGCGCCTACATCGACTACACGCTGGACCAGCCGGCCTCCACGCCGGTCCAGATCACCATCCAAGACGCGCAAGGCGCGGTGGTGAACCGCTTCAGCAGCAGCGATCCGGCGCCCCCTCTCGACCTTTCCAAGATCGATGCCGCGCCTGAATGGCTGACCAGGGCGGCCCCGCCGTCCGCCGCCCCCGGCCAGCACCGCTTCGTCTGGGACCTGCACTACGCCGCGCCCCCGGCGCCAGCCGGGGACGACGCGGAGGCGGAAAGCGCCTCTGGCGTGTGGGCGCCTCCAGGCCTCTATACCGTGGAGCTGACGGTGGGCGGCCGCAGCCTGCGCCAGCCGCTGGAGGTCCGCCCCGATCCGAGATTGAAGCTCGATCCGGCGGCCTTCCAGGCCGAGTTCGCCCTCGCCCGCCGCATCGAGCAAGCGCAGGCGCAGGTCCAAGCCACCCTCGCCAAGGCGGCGGCCCTCAAGAAGAGCTTGACGGCGCAGGCCCAGACCGCCGACGCCGCTCGCAAAGCCGCCCTGGAGCAGGCGGTGGCGCGGGTGGATGCCGTGGCCGACCTGCCGGTGCAGGATCCAGCCAACTCGATGGGCCACCCTCCCGCGTCGCTTACGGGGCTCAGCGACATCTCTGCACGCCTCGTGAAGCTGGAGATCGCCGTGGACGGAGCGGACGGCGCGCCCACCCCCGACGACGTCAGCGGCTTCGACCAGGCCCAGGCGGCGTTTAAGCTCGCCCAGCAGCAGCTCCACGCGCTGGGCGCGCCATGAGCGCCTTCAAGCGCGCCGCACCGGCCGCCGTCATCGGCCTGCTGCTCGGCGCAGCCACCGTCCACGCAACGCCCGATGCTGCGCCCTACGGCGACCTGCACTGGCGCCAGCTCGGCCCCTTCCGCGGCGGCTGGGCCACCATGGTGGAGGGTGTGGCCGACCAGCCGGACACCTTCTATCTCGCCGCCGCGGGCGGTGGCCTTTGGCGCACCACGGACGCCGGGCGGACCTGGGGCGCGCTGTTCGAGCACGGTCCCGCAGCCTCGGTGGGCGCGGTGGCGGTCGCGCCCTCGGACCCGCGGGTGATCTACATCGGCACCGGCCAGCCGGAGCCCCGCTACGACGTGGCCGCAGGCCTCGGCGTCTATCGATCCGGCGACGGGGGCGCCACCTGGAGCGACCTCGGGCTGCACGACACCCGCTACATCGGCAAGATCTGGGTCGATCCGCACGATCCAAACACGCTGCTGGTCGGCGCCCAGGGCCACTTCTTCGGCCCCAGTCAGGACCGCGGCGTCTACCGCTCCACCGACGGGGGCCGGACCTGGGCGCACGTGCTGAAGCTCGACGACTGGACCGGCGTGGTGGACATCGCCGCCGATCCGGCTGACCCGCGGGTGCTGTTCGCCTCCGCCTGGGAAGCGCGCCAGTATCCCTGGCAGAGCTATTTCACGCCCGTGTCCGGTCCGGGCAGCGCGATCTACAAGTCGCTGGACGGGGGCGCGAGCTGGACCCGGCTGCAGGGCGGCGGCTGGCCCGGCGGGACGCTCGGGCGCATCGGCCTGGCCGTCACCCGCACGGCGGCGGGACCGCGGGTCTATGCGGCGGTGGACTCCCCCAAGTCCGGCGGCCTGTACCGCTCAGACGACGGCGGGGCGCGTTGGAGCCGCGTCAACGACGAGGCCGCCTTCACCAGCTGGTACGCCAGCCGCCTGGCCGTGGCGCCGGACGATCCGGACACCGTCTACACCGTGGGCCAGTCGATCCGCCGCTGCGACCAGGGCGGCGCGCGCTGCGAGATCATCAAGGGCGCGCCAGGCGGCGACGACTACCACCACATCTGGATCAACCCGCGCCACCCGGACCACCTCATCACCGGCAGCGACCAGGGTGCTGTGGTCAGCGTGAACGGCGGCCGGAGCTGGAGCAGTTGGTACAACCAGCCGACGGGCCAGTTCTACCACCTGGCGGCCGACGACCGCTTTCCCTATTGGATCTATTCCGGACAGCAGGACAGCGGCACCGTGGGTATCGCCAGCCGGAGCGACTACGGCGCCTTGAGCTTCAGGGACTGGCATCCGGTCGGCGGCGACGAGCGGGACTACGACATCCCCGACCCCGCCGACCCGCTGATCGTCTACGGCTCAGGCCTGGGCGGGCGGGTCAGCAAGTGGGACGGCCGCACGGGACAGGTGCAGAACATCTCCCCCTGGCCGGTCTCGAGCTACGGCAAGCGGCCGACGCTCAGCCGCTACCACTACCTGTGGGTCACGCCCCTGGTCGCCTCGCGGACGGGAACGCCTTCGATCTATCTCGGCGCGCAGGTGCTGTTCCGCTCCACCGACCAGGGGCGGAGCTGGGCCACGATCAGCCTCGATCTCACCGGCAAGATGGCGGGCGCCGCCGGCTGCGACGGCGACGTGTCGCTCCAGGCCGCCAAGTCCTGCGGCTACGGCGCCATCTCGGCAGTCGAGCCCTCCCCTCGGCACGAAGGCGAAATCTGGGTCGGGGCCGATGACGGCCTGATCCAGCTGACGCGCGACGGTGGCGCGACGTGGCGCGACGTCACCCCGCCCTTGATGCCACTCTGGGCCAAGGTCGCCACGCTCGACGTCTCCGCTCTCCAGGACGGCGTCGCCTACGCGGTGGTGGACGACCAGCGGCTGGATGACTTCCAACCCCACGTGCTGCGCACCCGCGATTACGGCCACACTTGGACGCCGATCACCACCGGCCTGCCGGCGGACCACGTCGCCAGCGTGGTGCGCGCCGACCCGATACGCCCCGGCCTGCTCTACGGCGGGACGGATGCGGGCGTGTACGTCTCGTTCGACGACGGCGACCACTGGGGCCCGCTGCAGCAGAACCTGCCGACCGCCTGGGTGCGAGACCTGCTGGTCCACGACGGCGACCTGATCGCCGCCACCCAGGGCCGAGCCCTCTGGACGCTGGACGACCTCAGCGTCCTGCGCCAGCTCACGCCCGCGATCGAGGCGGCGCCTGCGCACCTGTTCAGCCCCGCGCCGGCGCTACGCGTGCGCGCCGACGAGAACAAGGACACCCCGCCGCCCCCGGAGACCCCGCTCGGTGAGAACCCGCCGGCAGGCGCGGTGATCGACTACTGGCTGGGCTCCGCGCCCAAGATGCCAGTGGTGCTCGAGGTCCGCGACGCCGAAGGCCACAGGGTCGCCCGCTTCGCCAGCGACGACCGGCCCAAACCGCCGGCCGCAGAGCGTTACTTCGCCATGGGCTGGACCCGACCGCCCGAGCCGCTCCCGGCCACTCCCGGCCTGCACCGCTTCGTCTGGAACCTGCGCTATCCAAGGCCTGAGGCGATCAAACAGGAGTATTCCATCGCTGCGGTCTGGGGCCGCGACACGCCCGTGGCGCCGCTCGGCCCCTACGTGACGCCCGGCCCGTACCAGGTCGTGCTGCGCGCCGACGGCCAGACTTTCTCCGCCACGCTCACCGTACGGGCGGACCCGCGGGTGAGCGTCTCCGCCGCCGACCTGCAGGCGTCGCTGGCGCTGTCTCAGCGCATCGGCGCCGGTCTGGCGCGGGCGCGCAAGGGCTATGGCGAGACCAGGGCGGTGAAGGCGCGGCTGGATGTGTTGTTCCCGGCTGCGGCTGTGGCTGCGGCTACGTCCGAGCCGACCTCCGGGCGCACCGCCCGCGACGACCGCGCCGCCCTGCTGCCGGACCAGGTCCGCGCCATCGCCAGCGGCCTGCGCCAGCCGCCCGCACCAAATGAACCGGCCTTCGACGACATAGACGGCCGGCTCGCCAGCGTGGAGTCCGACTTGGAAGCCGCCGACGCTGCGCCCACCTCCGGCCAGACCCAGGTGGTGGACGACGCCCTGGGCCAGCTCGACGCCGCCTGGAGCCGCTGGAGCGCCTTCAAGTCCGGTCCGCTGGCCGCGCTGAACGTCTCTCTCGTCCGCCAGGGCCGAACGCCCGTGAGCGTGCCGCCCGCAGATAAGCTCAACGTCGAGGCGCCTGATCCGGGGCAGGACCTGCCGTAGCAACTTCAACGTGCCGCCGAGGGAAGCGCGACGGCAGGCGGGCGACGGCCTCGCCCATCTGGATCGACGAAATAAGGCTGAGAGGGGAAGACCTGAATGACTGTTCGCAAGGTCCACGTGTCGAGTGGATTTCTGGTGTCTTGCCTGCTGGCCCACGGCGTCGCCATGGCCCAGTCATCCGACGGGTCGGGCGAGGCGTCCCAGGCTCCGGCGACGCGGCTCTCCACCGTGGTGGTCACCGCTACCCGCACCCCCGAACCTGTCGATCAGATCCCCGCTGACATTTCCGTCGTCGATGGATCGGAGCTGAGGTTCCGCGACGCCCGGACCCTGGCCTCCGCGCTCAGCCTCGTTCCGGGCGTGGAGGCGCCCGCAGGCGGCGACTCCGGCCCCTCCAGCGCGGTGCCGTCGTTCTGGGGCCTGCACGAGTTCGACGCCTTCCTGCTGGTGGTCGACGGCGTGCCCTGGGGCGGCGCCTTCAACCCGATGATCACCACGCTCGACATGAACGATGTCCAGCGCGTCGAGGTGCTGAAGGGCTCGGCGCCGGTGATGTTCGGCGCCACCTCCTTCGTCGGCGTGGTACAGCAGATTCACTATCCCGCCGGCGAGGCGGCCGACGAGATCGACCTCGACTACGGCGAATACGACTCGGCGCGGGGGTCGGCGTCGCTGGTCCTGCCCCAGATCGGCGATCTCAAGCAGTCCCTGGCGATCGACGGCCAGAGCCTGGGTTTCGCCGACAAGCGGGAGGCCGTCGCCAACGGCAAGGCGTTCTACCGCGGCGCGCTTGACCTTGGCGGCGGCAAGCTGACCCTCGACGCCGACCTCACCTTCGTGCGCGACACGCCCCCGAGCCCGGTCATCCGCTCCGGCGCGGGCCTGACCGGCCTGACGCCGATCAACGCCAACTTCAACCCCGCCGACGCGCGCATCAACCAGAACGAGTACCACGGTCAGGTCGGCTACGAGCGGCCCACGGCGCTCGGCGACTGGAGCACGCTCGTGTCGATCGCTCATTCCGACATCAAGGACGTCCGCGCCTTCCTGCACCCCGAACTTAGCGGCGCCGCGGACAGCCAGGACCAGGACCGCCATATCGACGACGACTACGTGGACACCCACCTAACCAATACCTTCGGTCCGAGCGTCCTGACTGTGGGCGCCGACCTGCTCTACGGCCATGGCCAGCAGACGACGCGCAACGGCAACAGCGGCTACACCGTGCCCCTAGACGGCTCGGTCCTGCCGCCCGTCACCTCGCAGATCGCCGTCAACGAGATCGGCAACCTCAACGATGACCGGGTGTTCGCCGGGCAGTACGCCCAGCTCGACTGGAAGCCGGGCGTCCGGTGGGACGTCACCGCGGGCCTGCGTCTCAACGAGACCTACGAGCACAAGATCTCCAGCGACTTCAACACCCCGCCGCCTGAACTCGACAGCCAGACCGCGAGCCGCACGGTCGTGCGGCCGACCGAAACCGTCGGCGCCAGCTATCGCGCCTGGCGCGACGGCCCGGACGAGCTGGTCGCCTATGCCGACTTCCGTAACGCCTTCAAGCCGTCGGCGCTCGACTTCGGGCCGGACTACACCCCGACCATCCTGATGCCGGAAACCGCGAAGAGCTACGAGGCCGGGCTGAAGGGCGCGGTGGATGCCGGCCGGCTGACCTACCAAGCCGAACTATTCCAGCTCGATTTCAGCAACCTGGTGGTGGCGACGCCCTCCGGCGACCTGGCCAACGCCGCCGGCGAGCGCCTGCGCGGCGTGGAGCTTGAGACGCGCTGGGAGGTGGTCCGGGACCTCTCGCTGGCGGGCAACTTCGCCTACCACGACGCCAAGTTCACCCAGTACCTGTTCGCCGATCCGGACTCGGGCCTGTCGGTCGATGTCGGCGGTAACCAGCTTCCCCTCTCGCCGCACATCCTCGCCTCCGGCGGGCTGCTCTACACGCCCCCCCGGGGGCTGAACGGCGCGGTGGTGGTCAACTACATCGGCCGGCGCTACCTCGACGAGGAGAACACAGCCCCCGTCGGCGGCTATGCGACCGTGGCGGCGACGCTGGGCTATCGCTTCGGCCGCTACGGCATCGCCCTGGAAGGCGAGAACCTGACCAACCGGCGTCCGCCGGTGACATCGAGCGAATTCGGCAGCGAGTCGTTCTACCTGTTAAACGCGCGAACGGCTTGGGTCCGCGTCATCTGCAAGCTCTAACCGGGGGTTAAACCGGTGCGAAAGATCATAGGACTCCCCCCCGTGCGGCGCGGTGCCCGTCATTCCGTTGCGGTCGTCCGCGTTGACGCTGGTCGGATCGCACAGCGCGAGCGGCATGTGTTCGAGCGGTCCCGCCATGTTGGTCGGTCGCCAGAAATCGATCCACACCAACCCCGCGACGTCGTCGCGCTCGTAGCGCGTGCCATCGTCGAGCGGCCTTCTTCCGTTCTGAGCCGAATTCGGAGATCGGGATGAACGTTGTTCCTGCGATCTACAGTCGAAGGCTTGGGTGCGAAGTCGTGGCTGCAAGCGCTTCGCGTCGGGCCTGCCCCAGCCGCCGCTGGCGTCGGCTGTACCAGAAGGTCCAGAGCCCGAGCGCGCCCATGGTGGCGTTGCCCATGATCGGCCCAACGACCAGGTACTCGCGAACGCTGATCGTATAGACCAAGGTGCAGGAGAGCGCCGCCTCGCCCACCAGGCCGAAGCCCCACACCAGGGTCATCAGCGTCATGGATCGGCGGAAGAACGCGTTGTCGCGGAGCCCCTCGAAAGCGGCCAGTTCCGATGACCTGCTCCGCATCATGCGAGCGCGGGCGAGCTGATAGACCAGCGGTCGTCCGATGGCCGCCGAGCCGAGGAAGACCATGCCGATCAGCACCGTGACGAGCTTCTCGCGCAGTTGCAGCAGATGCACCGAACCGCCGCCGAAGACGGCCAGCACCGACAGCACGATGCCGCCGAGAACCAGCATTGACAGGGCGTCGACCCTGCGGCGACGGGCGAACTCCACAAGGCTCCAGACGACCGGCGGTCCCGAGGAGGCGATCAGCGCATTGACGTCGCCCAGTGTGGGCTTGGCCTGGTCATAGATGACATAGGGCAGGACGAAGTTGACCAGGACTTCGGTCCCAAGCTTGACCCCGTTCTTGCGCATATAGCCAAGGACCTGATCCAGCGGTTTGCCGAGGGCGGCAGCCTCGCTCTGTTCGTTCAGGCGCGCGCCCTGCTCCACCACCAAGTCCGTCATGATCGTCTCCTTCTCTCGATGACAGGAGCTTGAGCGCGATCAGAGCTGGCCGTCAGTGTCCGCCGTCATCTCCAAAAGGTGACGAAAGTCACCGGCCTCGTTGGGCTCGTGTGGAGCGATCAGAGCCAGCCGTTGGAGCGGGCAATGCGGCCTGCCTCGATCCTGTTGGCCGCCCCCAGCTTCTGGGCGGCTTCGGAGAGGTAGTTGCGGACGGTGCCCACCGACAGGCCGAGCGCTAAGGCGATTGCGCGGTTGGAGCGGCCCTCCTCCGCCAGCCTCAGGATCGCCCGCTCGCGCTCGCTCAGCGGGTCGGCCGGGGTGTCCCAGACAGCTTCCGCCAGGTGGGGCGAGATGGCCTTGCCGCCGGCGACGACCGTGCGCACGGCAGCGGCCAGCTCGGCGCTGGGCGCATCCTTCAGTAGATATCCGCGCACGCCTGCGTCCAGCGCGCGGCGAAGATAGCCCGCCCGTCCGAAAGTGGTGACGATCAGGACTCGTGTGGGTGAGCGCTGCGCCTGCAGCCGCGCTGCGACCTCAATGCCGCTCAGCTCAGGCATCTCGACGTCCGAGACCAGGATGTCGGGCTGCAGGGCCAGGACGAGCTCCAGCGCCCGCTGGCCATCTGGCGCGCGGCCGACCACGTCCAGATCGTCCTCCAGGTCCAGCAGCGCGGCAAGCGCACCGAGCACCAGGGCTTGGTCTTCGGCAATGACGACGCGGATCATGCCCGCCGGCCTGCGCCTGCCGGCAGGCTCGCGGTCAGCTGGAGGCCCTCGCGGCCGCTCTCCACCCTGAGACTGCCGCCTGCGGCCTCCAGGCGGATCCTCATGCCAGACAGCCCGAATCCCTCCGCCACCGCGCCGCCGCGTCCATCATCGGTGACACTCAGCTTCATCTCTCCGTCCGGCGTGGACTCCACGCCGATCGTGCAGACCCTGGCATGGGCATGGCGGATCACATTGGTCACGGCCTCCCGCAAGGCCATGGTGATGACGGCCTCCCGCTGCGGATCGCCGTCCACGACCTGGTTGCGCACCTGCACCTGCACCTGCACGCCCGCGGCAGACAGGGCGCGCTGCGCCCGCTCGACCTCGGCGGCGAGGCTCGCGCCCTTCATGCCGACCACGGCGGTACGCACCTCGACCAAGGCGTCTCGGGCGATGGCGGCGAGCTCCTGCATCTCGCGTCGCGCCGCGTCCAGGTCACGGTCGCAAAGCCGCTGGGCGAGGTCGGCCTTGACGGCGACCAAGGTCAGGGTATGGCCGAGCAGATCGTGTAAATCCCGGGCGATCCGTTCCCGCTCGGCCGCAGTGGCCAGGGCGCGCACCTCGCCCTGCGCCTGCTCGAGCTGGCGGTTCTTCTCCTCCAGCTCGCTCTGCCAGAGCACGCCGAAGCCGATCAGAGCACCGAAGAAGATGCCCGATACCCAGGCCGGCCAGGGCTGATGGGTCGCCAGCCCGAACGCCGCGAGCGCCAGTTGCAGGCCGACCAGCATCACGGTCGCGCGACGCCTGGGCCTCATCCTGGCGGCGAACGAGGCGCCGTAGACGTTGAAAACGCTCCAGGCGCCGCCGAAGGGACTGAGCGCAAAGCCAACGCCTGCTGACGCCAGGGCGTGAAGCATCGGCGAGCGTCGCGTCCGTAGCCCGTCGGCGTAGATGGCTAGAAATATCGTCGTGCCGACGAGCCCGGCGGCTAGCTCTGGTGGGCGGGGCGGCCGGAACAGCCATGGCGTGAAATAGAGGGCGAGGTAAGCCAGCCAGACCAGCCGACCGGCCAGCTTGGGCGGCGACGGACGTCGCTCCGGGGGAGCGACCTTCCTCAAGTTCGCAGGGTCTCTCCCCACCAGCTTCAATACGCGTGCCGCACACCGGCCTCCTCCGCTGCTGCGCAAGGATGGCTGTTCCAGCTGATCCGACAAGTGACAGACGTCACCTGCCGCTGCTCATGGGCCGCCACACTCTGCTCAGGATGGGCAGCGCGCTCCAGGTGCACTTGTCCCTCTGCTGCGGCGGCCCCAGCCGGCTTCGTCATTCTTGCGATCATTGGCGCGTGATGGAAACATTTCGGCGTTGTCGCGTAAGCGCGTCAGAAGCAGCTTCGGTACGGCCTGTCAGCGCCAGGGAATACGACATGGCCGCCACGTTCCAACACTTCGCCATCAACGCAGACGACGTGCAGCACGCGAAACGCTTCTACGAGGGCGTGTTCGGCTGGCGCTTCAATCCCTGGGGGCCGCCAAACTTCTACCAGATGAAAAATGCCGGGTCCGGACTGCTCGGTGCTGCAGGAGCGGCGGGAACTTGTCCCAGGCGTGCGGATGGCAGGGTACGAGGCTAGCATTGGCGTGGACGACCTGAAGGCGACCATCGCGGCCGCGGAAGCCGGCGGCGGAAAGATCGTCATGCAGCCCTATCAGATCGAAGGCGTGGGGGAGCTCATCTATTTTGAGGACCCGTAAGGTTATCTAGTCGGGGCCATGCAGTACGGGCCGGGCGTCTTCGATTGACGTAAATCGGTGACGGCGTCGACATCCGTTCCCTAGCCATCACCTTGAAAGGCGGCGCCGTCATAGCTCGACACCGCCAGCCTCGGCGTCAGCCGGTCTTCGCCTGTTCAGGGGTCATGCATGTGGCGACCCGCGCCATGGTCTGGCTGGCGCCTGCGACGAAGGCGATCTGGCTTCCGGCCGGCGTGGAGCACAGCATTGAAATGCAAGGCGAGGTCGCCATGCGCACGATCTACGTCGCTCCACCAAGAAGCGCCCTCGTCTCCGAGGAGCCCGCCGTGCTGGAGGTTGCGCCGCTGCTCAGGGAGTTGATCGTCCACATCGTACGGATCAGCATGCTGGCGCCCGCGCTCCCGGAACAGGATCGGCTTGCAGGTGTGTTGGTGGATCTGATCCGAACGGCCCGCTCTGAGGACCTCTTCCTGCCGCTTCCAGCCGACGCTCGGGCCGCTCGCCTGGCGCAGCGTCTGCAGGCGCGACCGGCGCAGAAACCCCCTCAGTCTCGGAGTGACGCTCGCGCTCGAACCGCCGGACGATCGCGATCGACAGCCCCGGCGGGGTTGCCGGCGATCAGGCATCTCCTGCCGGGAGCCCATCCTCTCGGCCCCAGGATTTGCGTTGGGAAGCAGACGTGGTGCACCCATGTACTAAACCGTTAGTATTGCGCCAGTTTAGATGGGGAGCGGGAGCCTCCTCTCTGAAGAAGAACGTGGATGGGCCACGTCCTCTCCAAAACAGGAGACGAGCGATAACGGAAGAGGTTATGCACCCGCTACGCCGCAGAATGCTTGAAGATATAACCGTGCGCAACCTCAGTGAGGGGGAAGCAGCAGGTCTACATCCGATCGGTCCGCACCTGCTGCCGGTACTGCAACAAGACGCCCTCGGAGTTGACGGTCGAGGATGTGCGGACCTTTCGCCTGCACCTGGTGGAAAGCGGTCTGGCGCCGGGCAGCGTCAACGGCGCCATGGTGGGCCTTCGGTTCTTCTTAGCCCACTGACATCCCATAGAGGGACGTAGAAGATCGCGTTCAAGACCTCTCGAACATTCACCTTCCGCGGGCGACCACTCAGCCTCGCCGGGGGGATCAGCGCCTCCACCAGCGCCCATGCCACATCGGTCAGGTCGCTGGGATATCGGAAGCCTCGACGATCCGCTGCACGACGGTGCTCAGGCTTCCAAATGGGCGCTCTTCGGCTCAGGCGGCCAAGCAATCGCAACCGATTCTGACCATCCAACTTCTTCCGGATCGGCTCATAGGCGGTTGATAAAGGCCGCCCGACCTCCCGAGGGTTGAACGCCGTCACGTTGGCTGTATCGACTTTGTCCGGATGGCCTGTGGGAAGACGCGCTTGCCAGTTCGACGCCCTCAACGCGTGGGGACCGGGGTCTCCCCTCTGTAGTCATAGAAGCCTCGCCCAGTCTTCTTGCCGAGCCAGCCGGCCTCGACATATTTCACCAGCAGGGGACAGGGCCGGTACTTGCTGTCGGCTAGGCCGTCGTACAGCACGTTCATGATGGCAAGCACCGTGTCCAATCCGATGAAGTCGCCCAGCTCAAGCGGGCCCATGGGATGGTTGGCGCCCAGGCGCATGGCTGTATCGATGGCGTCCACGGTGCCCACGCCCTCGTAGAGGGTGTAGACCGCTTCGTTGATCATCGGGGCCAGGACGCGGTTGACGATGAAGGCCGGAAAGTCCTCGGCGTTGGCGGTGGTCTTGCCGAGGCTGCGGGCGAAGGCGACAGCGGCTTCGTAGGTCGGCGCATCGGTGGCGATACCGCGGATGATCTCCACCAGCTTCATCAGCGGGGCGGGATACATGAAGTGCAGCCCGATGAACCGCTCGGGCCGGTCGGTGACCGAGGCCAGCCGGGTGATCGAGATAGAGGATGTGTTCGAGGCCAGGATGGTCTGGGGCGCGAGGTGCGGAGTGAGGCTGCGGAAGGCCGCCTTCTTCACCTCCTCGTTCTCTGTGGTGGCCTCGATCAGAAGGTCGACAGCGCCGACCTCCTCAAGGGTGGCGTTGCTTTGGATGCGCGAGAGGGTGGAGGCGACGGCGCCGGGATCAACCGCACCCTTCGCCGCCTGACGGTCCAGCTTGGCGTGCACGAGCTCCAGGGCGGTCTGGCTGCGGGCGGCGTCCAGGTCGTGCAGCCGGACATCGTAGCCCGCCAAAGCGCAGACGTGGCTGATGCCTGTGCCCATCTGGCCCGCGCCAACCACGCCGACCGTCTTGATCTCGCTCATCGATTCGCCTTGCGCGCGGCAGGAAGCCGAGTTCGGCCGGCGCTGAGAATATCGGTCACCGTCAATGGATAAGATGTTGCTGCGATGCACACAAGCACCGTAGGGGCGCCACGTTTACGCTTGGGTCAATTGATGCAGCCGGGCGTAGGCGCCGCCTTGCGCCACAAGCTCTCCATGACCGCCCTCCTCCACGATCCGGCCATCCTCGAACACCAGGATGCGGTCGGCCTCGCGGATGGTGGAGAGCCGGTGGGCGATGACGATGGTTGTGCGTCCGGCCATCAGCGCCTCGCTCGCCGCCTGCACCTGGCGTTCCGTCTCTACGTCAAGCGAGGAGGTCGCCTCGTCCAGCACCAGGATGGGCGCGTCGGCCAGGAAGGCGCGGGCGATCGCCACCCGCTGGCGCTCGCCGCCGGAAAGCTTCACCCCGCGCTCGCCGACCAGCGTGTCGTAACCTCTGGGCAGACGGGCGATGAAGTCGTGGGCACGGGCGCGCCTCGCGGCCGCCACGATCTCGTCCTGGGTGGCGTCGGGACGTCCATAGGAGATGTTCTCAGACAGGCTGCGATGGAACAGGGCCGGATCCTGGGGAACGAGCGCGACGGCGCGGCGGACCGAGCCCTGGGTGACCGCGGCGATGTCGGTCCCGTCGATCAGGATGCGGCCGCCGTCCAGGTCGTAGAGGCGCTGGATCAGCTTGACGAAGGTCGACTTGCCGGACCCGGTCGGACCCACCAAGGCGACTCGTTCGCCCGGTGCGATGTCGAGTGAGAAGCGGTCGAAGATGGAGCGGGTCTGGCCCTTGTAGCGGAAGGTCACGCGGTCGAAGACGATCCCGCCGCGCGCGCCGCGCACCGGCGCCCTGTACTCGGGCGCGCCGGCGACGTCGGCCACTTGCGGCTCGGTCTGCATGTAGGCGGCGACGTCGAGCACGTCGTCCAGACCTTTCTGCAGGTTGCGCAGCGTCTCGGAAAAGTTGCGCAGATAGCCGCTCATCAGCGTGAAGGAGGTCAGGGCGAAGGCCACGTCCCCGGCGCTGGCCCGGTGATGCGCCCAGGCCCAGACGATCATGCCGGTGAGCCCGCCCTGCAGCACCCACATCAGCAGGTTCTGGCCGAGCCCCGCCCAGTTGAAGGCGTTCCAGGTGCGGATGGTGGCCGCCCGCCACTCCGCGGTCACCCGCGAGAAGTGGGCGGTCTCCCGCGCCTCCGCCCCGAAGGCCTTGACCACCGGATTGCCGCCGATGGCATCGGCGAGATGTGCCCCGATGCGGGTGTCGAGCGCGTTGGAGACGAGGTTCACGGGGCGGATGACGCGAGAGGTGACCCCCAGGTTGTAGCCGATGAAGACCACGAACAGCACGCCGCAGAACAGCCCCGCCAGTGGCCAGCGAAGCGCCATGCTCACCGCCAGGCCGAACAGCACCACGAAGCCTGGACCCAGCACAAAGAAGATGCTGTCGGTGACCACGTCATAGCCCCACATGGCCCGGCTCACCCGCCGTACCGTGGCGCCGGAGAAGGTGTCGGCATGCCAGTCGGAGGAAAATGCCTGCACCCGGGCGAAGGCCGTGTTGGTGAGCGCCTCCATGGCGCGGGCCGAAAAGCTGTTGGTCAGGCCGAAGGCCTGGTTGCGCAGGATGTAATAGCTGAAATAGAGCCCCGACAGCAGGATCCACTGCCGCCAGGCGTCGGCCGCCACATGACTTGGGCGGGAGGCCGCCTCCACCAGGGCGCCCGCCGCCCAGGGGATGGCGAGGTCGCACAGGGTGCCGGCGAGCATGAGCGCGGTTATGGCGGCGAAGCGGCCGGGTCGGCGCATCCACTGGTCGAAGACGAAGCCGAGCACCTTGCCGGTTGGCAGGGGACGCGCGGTCCGCCCGTGCACTCCGGTCTCGTCGTCCACCTCGTCCATCCGCCGCCAGATAGGCCGGCAGGAGAGCTCTCGCGAGGCGTAGAGGTTTTTTCGCGGCGATTCACCGGTTGCAAAGCGCGATAGACTATCGACGACAAGGGCCGAGAAGCGGCTCGCAGGCAGAGTACCCGATGTTCAGGCACGCGCTCGTCCTGGTCGTCGCCGTGGCCGTCGCCCTCGGCATGGCCCAGCAGCTGCTGAAGATGGCTGATGCGTCGGCGACAGCGCGCGTGGTCTCCGAGCCTGCACCCGACGCGTCTCAGCCGGTTGCAGCTGCGGCCCCCGCCTCAGCTGCCGCGCCGGCGATCACGGGGAAGGCGGCGCCCGACATCAGCAGCGCGGATGCGAGCCGCGCCCCCAACGACGCCCAGGTCACGAAGGCGCCCGATGGGCACTACTGGGCCGACGCGCAGGTGAACGGTCGCCCAATCCGGTTCCTGATCGACACCGGCGCCAGTTTCGTCGCCCTCACTCGCAGC
>NZ_CAHJWH010000007.1 GCF_903642205.1 Caulobacter sp. S45
GTCAGTCGTCCAATCTGAGGAAGGCATCTCCATGGATTGGATTATCCGAAGCTCGCAAAGAGTCTACAACCCACCCTCAGGGGACATGAACGTTGAGGCGGAGAGCGGACGGCCGCGGCTGAAGAGACGAAGGGCAACACACCTCTTGGCGGCTTAGCTGGGTCGAGGGCAGGATTGCGTCGGGTCTTGGACACTGCGAAGGCGTGAGGCGCTTATCTGGAGCCCGTCTCCGCAGACGGGGAGATTTGCATTCACCTCATCCTGATCCCGTCGAAGGACGAGGTCTCCACCGGGTGTGCCACGGCCTCGTCCTTCGACAGGCTCAGGATGAGGCCGAAGGAAGCCACGTCGGTTCCACCTGAGCGGGCCATGCTCTAGGATCGTCAGCCGCTTGATGCCGGCGCAACGGCGCGACGGAGCCTTCCATGACCCTCTTCCCGGACGAGCTGTTGGCGGCGGCCGAGGCCTTGCTGGAGCGGACGCGGCGGGCGGGGGTGCGGATCGCTACGGCCGAGAGCTGCACGGGGGGGCTGGTGGCGGCTCTGCTGACGGAGGTCGCCGGGTCGTCCGACGTGGTGGAGCGGGGCTACGTGACCTACTCTAACGCCGCCAAGGAGGGCGCGATCGGGGTGCCGGCCGGGCTGATCGCGCGGCACGGCGCGGTGTCGGAGCCGGTGGCGCGGGCCATGGCGGAAGGGGCGCTGGCCCGGTCGGAGGCGGAGATGACTGTAGCGATCACCGGCGTGGCGGGGCCGGGCGGCGGGTCGGCGGACAAGCCGGTGGGGCTCGTCTGGTTCGCCACCGCTCGGAAAGGCGGGACGACCCTGGCGCACGAAGAGCGCTACGGAGACCTCGGCCGCAGCGCCGTGCGCCTGGCGGCGGTCAGGACGGCGCTAGGACTGCTGTCGGGGCGGCTGGACTAGCGCTCTCGCCGTAGAGCTGGCGGGCTCGGGCCTCGAAGCAGGCGATCAGCTTGTCCACCGCGAAGCCGAAGTTGGCCTTCAGCAGCAGGTCGAGCATTCGGGCCTTGAACTGGAAGTCGATGTCGAACACCACCTCGCAACCCGCCCGGTGCGGGTTGAAGGCCCAGCGGTTCTCCAGCCTTCGGAACGGGCCGGAGATCAGGCTGACGGCGATGATGCGGGCCGGAGCGTCGCGGCGCACCCGGGTGGAGAAGGCCTCCTTCAGGAAGGAGAAGCCGACCGATGCCGTGGCGTCCAGCACGCTGACGCCTTCCCCCTCCGGCTGCGGCTCGCCGGCCTGCATGGCGGTGATCCAGGGCACGAACTCAGGATAGGCCCGCACGTCGCCCACCAGCTCGAACACCTGTTCGGGCGTGTAGGGAAGCAGGCGGGTGACGTGGTAGGTCGCCATGGCTCAGGCCAGCGACGCCCTGCCGAGTTCTCGCTGACGAGCGTCGCGCAGCCGGGCGAAGTCCTCCCCTGCATGGTGCGACGAGCGCGTCAGCGGGCTGGCGGAGACCATGGAGAAGCCCTTGGCGTAGGCGATGGACTCCAGCGCCTTGAACTCGTCGGGCGAGACGAAGCGGTCGATGGCGGCGTGGCGCCGCGTCGGCTGCAGGTACTGGCCGATGGTGATGAAGTCGACGTCGGCGGAGCGCATGTCGTCCATGACCTGCATCACCTCCTCCTTGGTCTCGCCCAGGCCCACCATCATCCCGGACTTGGTGAACTGGGCCGGGTCGCGCTCCTTCACCCGCTCCAGCAGGCGCAGCGAATGGTAGTAGCGCGCGCCAGGCCGGACCTTGAGATACAGCCGCGGCACGGTCTCCAGGTTGTGGTTGAACACGTCCGGGGCGGCCGCGATCATGGTCTCCGCCGCCGAGACGGGCTTCCTCAGGAAGTCCGGCGTGAGGATCTCCACCGTCGTGTCGGGCGACTCGCGCCGGATCGCGCGCACCACCTCGGCGAAGTGGGCTGCGCCGCCGTCGTCGAGATCGTCGCGGTCGACCGAGGTGATGACCACGTGCTTCAGCCCCATCTTGGCCACCGCATCCGCCACCCGCTGCGGCTCGGTGGAGTCCAGCGCCTCGGGCAGGCCGGTCCTGACGTTGCAGAAGGCGCAGGCGCGGGTGCAGGTGTCGCCCATGATCATCATGGTGGCGTGTCGCACCGACCAGCACTCGCCGATGTTGGGGCAGGCCGCCTCCTCGCACACCGTGGTCAGGCCGTGGGCCTTAACGATGCCGCGCGTCTCGTTGTAGCCGGCCGAGCCCGGCGCGCGCACCCGCAGCCAGTCGGGCTTGCGCAGCACCTCCGTCTCCGGCCGGTTGCGCTTCTCAGGGTGGCGCAGCACGGTGGCGGGCGCAAACTCCGGGCGGGTGTCGATCAGGGTGGCCATCGGCAGGCGATCCTTACCCGAACAGGGCCTTGAAGAAGTGGGTGCGCTTGTGGCGCTTGGTCTTGCGGGCGGCGGCGTCCTCGTCCTTCAGCCAGAACACCTGCACCACCCGCCGCTCGCCCGCGAAGGGCTTGTGGCCGTGCCAGCTGTCCTCGGCGCGGGCGAAGGCGGCGAAGCCACCGTAGCGCGCCGGGATCGGCGCCGTGCCCGGGCCGTCCAGGTCCGGCCCTTCCAGGAAGCGCAGCGCGCCGCCGTCGCCCGACCAGTCGTCGTTCAGATAGACAAGCGCGGTGGCCACCTTGTCCTGGCCGTCGGTGTGGGGGCGCCCGTCCTTGGTGGCGGACCACTTGCGCACCACGATCATCTTGGGTCGGTCGACCAGGTCGCGGTCCAGCTTCTCACCCACGATGCGGGAGAACTCCGGCGCGTTCAGATCGTCCAGCAGACGCTGGAAGGCCGGACCGTAGCTCAGCTCCCCGACGGGAAAGAAGCCGGTCTTGCTCTCGTCGGGGAAGTCGCGGGCGAGTTGCGCCTTCTCCGCCTCGCCCAGCAGGCCCTCGGCGGTGAGGTGGGGGAAGGGCGCGGTCGTGGTGGGCCGCTCGGCGAGGACGTCCAGGCGCAGCACGTTCAAACTCCAAAGCCGCCGCGACTGGCGCACCCCTATCTAGCGATCCCTCGCCCGCCTCGCCACGGGCAGCGGCGCCGGCGATCAGGACCATCGGAGATCGCGGTCACAGCGCCACGGGTCGCCGTTCATCCTCCAAGACCTGAGGAGACCACGACCCGGCCTGGTCCGCCGCACGGGCGGCCGTCGTCAATGGGTTTTCAACCTCACAATGCTCAATTGTCCGCTGCAGCCAGGCTGAGCAGCGACGAGGTCGGTGGATGTTGCTCCAACGAGTGGCGGTGGTATGTGTCGGCGCCGCGCTCCTGCTCGCCCGGCCCGGCTATGCGCAGCCTGTCCCGGTCGCCCGCTGGACGCCCGAGGCCGTGGCGGCGGCGGTCGAGCGGCAGGCCCTCCGGACGAGCTTCACAGGCCTGCAGCAGTTCGGCCGCGAGGCTGTGGCGTCCCACCGCGCCGACCGGCTGCAGCGGCTGGAGCATGTGGAGTGGCTGCTCCTCAACCAGTCCGATTTCCAGCGCTTCGCCTACTGGAACGGCGTGCTCCGCGCCGAAGCCCGGAAGGCCGGAGACCGGCGCTATGTGGGCATGGCCGACCTGGACGCCCTGAGGAGCCGCTACGACCAGGGGGACCTTTCGGCCGAGGCCGAGGTCACGGCCATCGCGGCCAAGTCCCCGGACTGGTTCGTCCGCTGCCACGCCATGGTGCTGGACGCCTACTTCCTGGTGAACCGGGACCAGGCGGCGAGCGCGCTGCACGAGCTGGCCGATGCGGATGGCCTGGCCATGGCCGCCGGTTCGGCGGCCGCACGCGCCGGCGTGTGGGAGATCGAAGGGCTCGCGCTCGTCAGGCTGCAGGACCTGGACGGAAGCGCCATAGCCTTCGGCCGCTCCCAGTTCGAGTTCGGCCAGGGTTATCCTCGCCCCGACTATGACGGCATCTGGAACATGGCCAAGCTGGCGGTCACCGTCGGCCGGCAGGACCTGGCCCAGACCCTGTACGAGGCCCACCATCGCCTGTCGCTGCGCTCCGACCTGACCAGCGAGCGGCCGTGGGACGACCAGCTCTGCGCCACGGTCGCCGAGGGCCGCGACGCCCCCGCCGACGTGCTGGGCTGCCTGGCGCCGCTCGGGCCCGACTTCCGGGACGCGCAGTTCATCGCGCCCCTGGTGCTGCCCGGGCGCGCCATCGCCTATGCGCGCCTGGGAGACCTCGTCCAGGCGCAGCGGGACCTGGCGACCCTGATGCGCCTGCGCGACAGCAAGGCCGCCGCCACCGCCCGGTTCGAGCGGCTGCCGGAGGTCCAGGCCGAGATCGAACATGCGGCGGGCCAGGATCGGCAGGCCTTCGACACGCTGCGGACCTACACGCGCACGCACGACGTCACGGAGGCGCGCGCCTTCAGCCTGGGGGTCGGCCAGCTGACCGGCCTGATGGCTAGGCAGATGACCCTGCGCCAGCTCCAGCTGTCCACGGCGCAGAAGAACCTCGCCCTGGCCGACCGCGTGGTGCGCGACCAGCGCCTGATCACCCTGGGGGGCGGCCTGATCGGCGTCGCGGTACTGGCGCTGCTCGCCTGGCAGGTCCGCGTGTCCCGCCAGCTCCGCAGCGCCCGGGCCGAGGCCGAGGCCGGCAGCCGGGCCAAGGGCGAGTTCCTGGCCAATATGAGCCACGAGATCAGGACGCCCCTGAACGGCCTCCTCACCATGGCCGAGGTGATGGAGCGCGGCGCGCTGGCGGACGAGCAGCGCCGCCGTCTGGCCGTGGTGCGCCAGTCCGGGCGCGACCTGCTGCGCCTGCTCAACGACATCTTGGACTTCTCCAAGATCGAGGCGGGCAAGCTGGAGCTGGAGGAGATCCTGTTCGATCCGGCCCAGGTGCTGGAGTCCACGCTCGCCGGCTGCACCGCCTCCGCCGAGGCCAAGGACCTGCAGCTTCGCCTGGAGGTGGCGCCGGACGCCTGTGGACTGCGCCGGGGCGACCCGTCCCGGCTGCGCCAGATCGTGGCCAACTTCCTCGGCAACGCGCTGAAGTTCACCGTGTCGGGCGGCGTGCACGTGCGGCTCACAGGCTATGGCGAGGGCGGCCGCGAGGGGCTGCAGCTTGCGGTGCAGGACACCGGCGTCGGCATCGCCCCGGACAAGATGCGGCTGCTGTTCCAGAAGTTCTCGCAGGTCGACGCCTCGACCACCCGCCGCTTCGGCGGCACGGGACTGGGGCTGGCCATCTGCCAGGAGCTGGCGACGATGATGGGCGGGGCGGTGTGGGCGGAGAGCGTGGAAGGCCAGGGCTCGACCTTCTACGCCACCCTGGCGCTGCCCTATGCCGGCGAGGTCGAGGACCAAACCGAGATCTTCCAGCCGGCCGACGCCGCAGGACCTTCGGCGGCCCCGCTCCGCCTGCTGGCGGCGGAGGACAATCCCACCAACCAGCTGGTGCTCTCCACCATCATGCAGATGTTCGGCTTCGAGCTGACCCTGGTGGGCGATGGCGAGCGGGCGGTGGAGGCCTGGCGAGCGCACGATTTCGACGCCATCCTGATGGACGTCCAGATGCCGGTCATGGACGGCGTCCAGGCCACCCGCGCCATCCGGGCGGCGGAAGCGGCGACCGGGCGCCCGCGGACCCCGATCATCGCCCTCTCCGCCAACGCCTTCAGCCATCAGGTGAGCGAGTATCTCGGCGCCGGCATGGACGCCCACGTGGCCAAGCCGATCGAGCTCGCCGCGCTCCAGAGCTCGCTGGAAGCCGTCCTGGCCAACCAGGACACCGTGGACCTTGCCGTGGCGGTCTAGGCGGAGGCGCGCTGGGGCGTGTGCATGAGGCCCAGCCGCTCGCCCACGGCGGCGAAGGCGGAGAGCACCGCGTCGATCTGCTCGAGCGTGTGCACGGCGCTGACGCTGGAGCGCAGCAGCGGGCGGCTGTCCGGGGTCGCCGGCGGCAGGGCCAGGTTGAGATAGACGCCGGCCTCCAGCAGCCCGTTCCACATGGCCAGGGCGCTCGCCAGGTCGGGCATGGCCACGGCCACGATGGGCGTCGGCTGCGGTCCCGTCTCGAAGCCCATGGCGTTCAGGCCGTCATAGAGCCGCATGGCGTTGGCGGCGAGCTTCGCCCGCAGCGGCGCATCCTGCTCGACGCGCCCGAGTGCCGTGAGGGTGGAGGCGACGACGCCCGGCGGCAGGGAGGCGGTGAACATGTAGGGCCGGCTGACCACGCGCAGCAGGTCGAAATCCTCGGCGTCCGACACGCAGAAGCCGCCGATGGCGCCCAGGCTCTTGGACATGGTGCCGACGATGAAGTCCACGTCGGCCTCCACCCCGGCCAGCTCCGCCAGGCCGCGGCCCCGCTCACCCAGCACGCCCATGGAGTGGGCCTCGTCCACCAGCAGGTGGGCGCCGAGCTCGCGCTTCACCGCGGCGATCTCCTTCAGCGGCGCAGTGTCGCCCAGCATGGAGTAGACGCCCTCCACCACGATCAGCCGCTCGCCGGGCACGCCCTCCAGCCGGCGCAGGCGCTTGTACAGGTCGTCCGGATCGTTGTGGCGGAAGCGGATCACCTCGGCGTGGCCCAGGCGCGCTCCGTCATAGATGCTGGCGTGGCTATCGGCGTCCAGGATCAGGTGGTCGCCGCGCCCGACCAGGGCCGAGAGCACGCCCAGGTTGGCCTGGTAGCCGGTGGTGAACAGCATGGCGTGGCGGCGGCCGAAAAAGCGGGCCAGCGCCTGCTCCATCTTCAGGTGCGCGTCCAGGCTGCCGTTGGCGATGCGAGAGCCCGTGGTGCCCGTGCCCCAGGCGCGCACGGCCTTGACCGAGTCCTCCACGCAGTCCGGGTCGAAGGTCAGGCCGAGATAGTTGTTGGCGCCCATGATTATCACCCGCCGCGCGCCCATCCGGCCCTCGGTCGGCGACAGCATCTCGTCGAAGCGGACGTTGAACGGATCGGCGCCATGCGCGCGGATGTGGTCGTAGGCGTCCTTGTAGCCGCGGTGCCTGTCCAGCAGACCCATGCCCTCAGGCCCTCTCACGGAGGTCGGTGATCAGGGCGGCCAGGTCGCCTGCCGTCTGCACCGAAGCCAGCCGGTCGAGCGGGATCGACACGTCGAAGGCGTCCTCCAGCTCCATCACAATGTTCATAAGGGCCAGGGAGTCCACGTTGAGGTCGCGTGCGATGTCGGTGGCGGGGCTCACCGTCACTGGGCGGCCCAGCACGTTGCGCGCCGCACGGGCGATCTCCGCGAGGGTGAAGTCCGTCACGTTTACGGTCATGACCGGCAGAATCATCTGTCCACGGCGGGCTGGGTCTGGAGCTTATAGGGTGCCATCATGGCGAAAGCCATAAACCGTCACACACTAACGCCTCGCTCCGGCCAACCACTCCATGGCGCGATAGCCGGCGACCGTGTCGCGGAAACCCGCCGCCAGCTCGAACCGCGGCGGCGGAAGCCCGGCCGCAAGCTCGCCGGGCTGCAGGCCCCAGCCGCCGTGTAGGAGTTCCCGGATTTTACCCGACGTCACCATGGGCGTGGCGCCGAGCAGGCCGCCGAGGTCGCCGGCGACGCCGAGCGCGCGCACCGCAAGGGTCGGGACGATCGCCAGCCTTACGCGCCGTCCGACCGCGGCCGCCGCCTGGGTCATGATCTCGCCCAGCCGGTGACCTTCGAGCCGCCCGTCGCAGAGCGCCACGCAGCCGCCGCCATCGATGCCCGCAAGCGTCGCGATGGCCGAAGCCGCGTCATAGACATGGATCAGGGGGATGTTCAGCTCCCGGCGAAGGACAGGCAGGACCGGACTGGCGGCCGCCGCCTGGAACAGGCCCAGCGTCGCGCGGTCGCCCGGCCCGTAGATCGCGGGCGGCCGGACGATCCAGGCAGCCCGGCCCAGCGCCTCCGTGACCGCATGTTCGCCATCCCGCTTGCTCCGGGCGTAGGCCGAGAGCTGAGGGGCGCGAGCGGCCAGGCTGGAGACCAGCACGAAGGCGGCGTCCGGCGCCAACTCCCGCGCCACGGCCGCCAGCCGCCCGGCCCCTTCGGTGTTGACGTCCCGGAAGTGCGAGGCCCGGCGCGCCTTCACCACGCCCGCCACGTGGACGATCGCCTGGGCGCCGCGGCAAAGGCGTCGCAGCCCCTCCACGTCGGCCAGATCGCCCCGCACGATCTCCGGCTGCAGGTTGCGGAGGCGCGGGTCGGCGAGGTCGCGGCGGACCAGCAGCCTCAGCCGCCAGCCCTGCGCCGCCAGAGCCAGGCCGACCTGTCCCCCGAGGAAGCCCGTGACGCCGGTCAGCGCGGCCAGGCGCGCGGCCACTCAGGCGGTCTCGAAGGCGCCGACCAGGAACAGCTCACGCGCCCGCGCCCGTCGCAGCTTGCCCGAAGAGGTCTGCGGCAGCGCGCCCGGTCCGACCAGTCGGACCTCGGTCTCCACGCCATGGCGGGCGCGGAGCAGGCCTGCGATATCAGCTGCGAGCCGGGCGCGGGCAGCCGGATCGCGCACCCGCGTCTGCACCAGGGCGATTACGCCCGGCCCGTCCTCCTCCGCCTGGAAGGCCGCCACATCGCCGCTGCGCAGACCCACGATCTCGGCCTCTGCGGTCCACTCCAGGTCCTGGGGCCAGATGTTGCGGCCGTTGTGCAGGATCAGGTCCTTGGCTCGCCCCGTGGGCGTCAGCTCGCCGTCGGCCAGGAAGCCGAGGTCGCCCGTGTCCAGCCACCCGTCGACGCCGAGCACCGCCGAGGTGGCGTCGGGTTGATCGAAATATCCGCGCATCAGGCTCGGGCCCCGCACGAAGATGCGGCCCAGGTGACGGTCCGGCAGGGGCGCGCCCGCCTCGTCGCGGACCTCCAGCTCGTGGCCGGGCAGCACCGGCCCACAGCGGACGAAATCCCGGCGGCGGGCGTAGCCGGCGCCGGCGACCGCACGGCCGCCCCGCTCCAGCCGGTCGCTGGCCAAGATCTCCTTGCGCACTCCCTGGCCCAGAGGGGACATGGCGAGCGCGAGGGTCGCCTCGGCCATGCCGTAGCTGGCCACAAACGCGCGCGCGTCGAAGCCCGAAGCCGCGAAGCGATCGGCGAATGCGGTGAGCGGGCCGGCCCGCACCATGTCGCCGCCCACCCCCGCCACACGCCAGCGCGACAGGTCGAGATCGGACAGGTCCGCCGTCTCGGCGCGCCGGGCGCAGAGCTCATAGCCGAAGCTCGGGCTGTAGGAGATGGTGGCGCCGGTCTGGCCGATCAGCCGCGGCCACAGCAGGGGCCGGCGGACGAAGGCGTCGGACGGCATCAGGTCCACCGACATGGCCACCGTCAGCGGGCTGAGCAGGAAGCCCACCAGACCCATGTCGTGGAACAGCGGCAGCCACGAGAAGGCGCGATCCCCGGCGCCGATCGCCAGGCCGTGGCGGGTGATGGCGTGCGCGTTGGCCCTCACGGCGCGGTGGGTCACCACCACGCCGGTGGGCGTGCGGGTGCTGCCGGAGGAGAACTGCAGATAGCAGGTGTCTTCGGGCGTGGCCTCGACCCGCTCGACCTCGCCCTTCGGCAGCTCGGCGAGCGGGGCGAGCTGCCGCAGGCCCGCTCGCGCACCGGCGGCCGCGACCAGCGGCTGCAGGGCTTCCGGGCCGAAGGCGGCGCTGGCGTGCGCCTGGGTGAGCAGGCGCGCGATCTGGTCCACATAGGCGTCGCCGCCGCCAAGCGGCGCAGGCAGCGGCATGGGCGCGGGAACCAGCCCGGCGTACTGGCAGGCGAAGAAGCTCGTGACGAAGGTCGCGCTCGTCTCGGCGACCAGCCCGACGCGGTCGCCAGGCGCAAGGCCTGAGGCCTGCAGGCGGCCCGCCAGGGCGAGGGCGCGCTCGCGCAGCCCTGCATAGGGCACGGCCTCGACCAGCTCTCCCCGCAGGCCGTAGATGTTCAGGCCGGTTGGCTGCTGAGCGGCGGCGTCCAGCGCGGCCGCCAGGGTGGGGTGGCCTGTCGCCGGCAGGGTGCGGTCGGGAGATGTCGGCGTCGGACTCACCTCCAAGTCTTGGAACGTCCAAGGTGCGATCGCAAGGCGCGCCTCGGACGCCTCGTCCTTCGACGGGCTCAGGATGCAGCCACTGCGGGCGCTTACGCCTAGAGCTGCAGCGATCTAGAAAGATGGTGCAGGCGTTCGCCGCCTCACCCCCCAGCCGCCCCGCCCCGCTCAAGGATGCCGCCGTGAACACAGTCCCCGACCCCGCGTCGATCGTGATCGAACCGGTGTCCTCACGCGCCCAGCTGGACCGCTTCATCCGCCTGACCGACCGGCTGAACGCCCATGACCCGAACTACATCGCGCCGCTGCGGATGGAGCGGCGCCAGGCGTGGTCGGCCAAGGGCAATCCCTATTTCGAGCACGCGGAGGTCCAGTTTTGGCTGGCGAGGCGTGGCGGGCGCGACGTGGGTCGGATCAGCGCCCAGATCGACCGGCTCGCGCCGCCGGAGCCCGGGCAGCCGCACACCGGCCACTTCGGCCTGATCGCCGCGGAGGACGACGACGCCGTCTTCGCCGCCCTGCTGGGCGCGGCGGAGGCATGGCTGCGCACGCGCGGCTGCGGACGGGCTCTGGGGCCGCTGAACCTGTCGATCAACGAGGAGGTGGGACTGCTGATCGACGGCTTCGACACCCCGCCCATGGTGATGATGGGCCACGATCCTCGCTATGCCGCCGCCCGGATCGAGGCGCAGGGCTACGCCAAGGCCAAGGACGTCTACGCCTATCTGTGCCGCTCCAGCGACGACCTGCCGGAGCCGGTGCTGAAGCGCATCCGCCGGGGCGTGCCGGGGGGCGTGCACCTCCGCCAGCTCGACATGAAGCGTTATGACGCCGAGGTCGCCACCCTGACCGAAATCCTGAACGACGCCTGGTCGGAAAACTGGGGCTTCACGCCCACCACCGAGGCCGAGACCCGGGCGCTGGCCAAGGCGCTGAAGTCGGTGATCGACCCCACCCTGGTCTGGTTCGCCGAGATCGACGGCGAGGCGGCGGGGGTGATCGTCTACCTGCCCGACGTGAACGCGGCCATCGCCGGGCTCGGCGGCCGGCTGCTGCCGTTCGGCTGGGTCCGCCTGCTCTGGCGGCTGAAGGTGCGGCGGGTGAAGTCGATCCGGGTGCCGCTGATGGGCGTGAAGAAGAAGTTCCACCGCGACCGGCGCGGCCAGCTCCTGCCCTTCCTGATGATCGACATCGGCGGCCGGCGCGCCTTCGCCCTGGGCTACGAGCGCTTCGAGCTGTCGTGGATCCTGGAGGACAACCGGGCCATGCGCCGCATCAGCGAGGCCATCGGCGCCGACGTCTACAAGACCTACCGCATCTACGAGAAGGCGCTGGGGTGACCCTCCTGCCGTCCTGGGCGGACGGAGGTCTGGTCCTAGCCGGCGCCAACCCGGTCGGGTTTTGAGATCAGGCCGCCTCGCCTGACCGCCGGCACGACCGCGATGCAGCCTCGAACGTGGGCCAAGTCAGGGCCGAGCTGAGCGAGCTGCGGCTCCAGCGTGACGTCGCAGGACGCCATGACCACGCCCGGCCGGATGTCGGCCTGCGCCGAGCGTCGGACCACCACCAACCCGCGCTCACGCCACAGCACCGCGTAGAACTGCAGCTGGGGGGCGTAGGCCGTGTCGCGCTGGGCGTTGAAGACGCCATCGTCGCGGACCTCCACCCGGTCGAGTCCCCGCCGGTGCAGGGCGGCGAAGACCTCGCCATAGCGGCCCGTGGAGCGCTGGTCGAAGAGGCTGGGGTAGACGTCCCGGACGATGAAGATCACCAGCACCAGCACCGCCGCCCCGCTCCAGAGCACCGCCCGTTCCCAGGCCGGCATCCCCGCCACCGGGCCGCGCCGCGCCCGCAGGCGGGTGCGCAGGCTGTCCAGGCCGATGGCGCAGCCGATGGCCAGGAATGGATGGCACGGGTCGGTATACCAGCGGATCCTGGTCTTGCCGGCCGTGTAGATGGCCATGATCGCGAACGCCATGCACAGCGCGAAGACCATGCCGGCCCGGCGGCGGCCCCGCACCCATCTGACCTCCGCCAGCAGAGGCAGGGCGAAGACGCCCAGAGAGAAGCCGAAGGCGCCGAAGATCAGCAGGGGATAGTACCAGACGGGATTGTGGTGGTTCTCCACGATCGCGCCGTAGCGGCCGAGCTCGTTGGTGGCGACGGCGTGCAGGTAGCCGGGCGCCGCATGCTCCCGGCCGAGGTAGAAGGCGGCGATCAGCGCCGCGGCCAGCAGGCCCGCGACCGGGTAGCTCCACGACCGGAACGGCCGCCAGAACCGCCGCTGCACCAGCAGGTAGAGCAGGAGGCCTGCGCCCGGCGCGAGGCCCGCCACGCCCTTGGTCAGGGCGGCGCCCGCAACAAGGGCGCCGGCGAGCATCACCTGCCAGGGCTGGGGCCTCCTGTGGTGCAGGGTATGGAATAAGAGGCAGGCGTAGGCGGTGACAAGGAAGCAGAGCAGCGCCTCGTAGTCCGCCGTCTGGCCGCTGTGGCGACCGACGAAACCGCGGGTGGTGAGCAGCACCACCCCCGCGGCGAGCGGCGCAAAGGCGCTGCGCGTCAGCTTCCAGGTGAACCCCATGGCCACCGCCGCGCTGCCGAGCGTGGCCAGGGCCGAGGGGATGCGGAGCGCGCCCTCGCTGGGGCCGAACACCGACATGCAAAGGCTCATCAGCCAGATCAGCAGCGGCGGCTTGGTATTCCAGAGATCCGGGCGGAAGCCGTAGGTGGTCACCAGCGACAGGCCCGTGGCGTGCATCTCGATGGCGTTCACCGCCAGCCGCGACTCGTCCCACCGATTGATGGGGAAAACCGGCAGGTCCACCGCCATCCAGGCGGCGGCCGCCAGCAGCAGCAGGCCGGCGCGCTGCAGGAAGGTCAGCCTAGCGGACGACAGGAGACGCGCCTTGCGGACGGATGTAGAGCGCCGCCGCAGCCACGGGACTGCGGTGCAGGACATAGCCGCGCGACTGGGCGTAGGCGCGCAAGGGTGCATCCAGCCGCACCCGGGTGTCCCCGCCGCCGTCCTCGTAGCCGGTGACGATGGCGGCCGGGGACGCTGCGTCCAGGTCGGCGGCGAGCGAGACGGGGCTGGTGATGTGAAGCCGGCTGCGCAGAGCTTCGGGAACGCCGTCCGCGCTGCGGTACACCATCGCCCCGCCTGCGAAACGCCGGTCCAGCGGATAGCCGCTGTCGAGCACGGCGTGGGCGGACAGGGTCGCGACCGCGCCGGAGGCCCGGGCCTGGCGGAGAGTGTCGCCGATCCAGCGGTTCTCCTGCGCCACCACGATCGGCGTCCAGCGGCCGGTCAAGGCCGCCTCCCCTGCCCGCATCGCGAAGATGGCCAGGCCGGTCACGGCGCCCAGCCCCAGCGCCGCCCGTCCCCAGGCCGGGAGCCGTGACTGCGACGCGATCAGGCCCAGGCGGATGAACAGGGGCGGCAGGAGGGGGGCGAAGTACTGCTTGTAGGTGGGCGAGGGCGCGAACGCGGCCACCAGGCCCGCCAGGATCATCAGGTCAAGCAGCCTTGCCGCAGGGGCCCCGGCCGGCCGGGGCGGCCGCAGCCTTGCGAGCAGGACGAGCGCCAGGGCGGCCAGCGCCGGCCCAAGCAGCAGGTCGCCCAGGCCGTAGAGCAGCTTGGACGCGGGCTCCATCCGGTGTTCCAGACCGTTGGCCACGTACCAGCGCCTTGGGCCGTCCGCCCAGAAGCCGACGAGGGCGAAGCGCACCGCCTCGGGCGCCCGGGTCCAGGCCAATGCGATGGGCGCCAAGCCCGCCAGGGCGCCGAGGCCGAAGCTCCCCACCTCCGTTCCACGGGGTCGCAAAGCCGCACGCGGCAGGCAGACGGACAGGGCGGCGGCCGCCAGCAGGGGGGCGAACGATATCTTGGCGCTGACCGCGGCGCCCAGCAGCAGCCCGCAGACGCCCCAGCCGAGCCATGGCCGCCGCCCGCCCTCGCGCAGGGCCGAGGCCGCCGCCACGATCGCCCAGGCGAGCAGCGCCATGGGCAGGGCGTCATTGCGCACCACGCTGGCGCAGTACTGGAACGTATAGGCGCTCGCCATCAGCAGGGTCGCAGCCGACGCCGCCCGACGCCCGACGTCGAGGCGGCGCTGGGCGGACCAGACGCCCGCCAGGGCCGCCAGGCCGAACGCCGCCGAAGCCAGCCGCAGGACCAGGAAGCTCCATCCCGGCGCGAGGCCTGTCAGCCATGCCGTCAGCTCCGGCTGGAGCGGCGTCTGCACATAGAGGAAGTCGCGGTAGAGCAGGGCCTTGGCGGCGAGCACGCTGGCGGCGAGGTACTGGTCCTCGTCGTGGTTGAAGGGGGTGGCGAATACCAGCAGGCCGAGCCAGAGGGCCAGACCGCCGAACAGCATGGTCTCCAAGGCCGGCGCACGCCACGCCCGGGCGGTCGTGCGCCTGCCCATCCGCCTTGACCGCCTTTCAGAGAGCGCCTTGACCCGCGGGCGCATCCCGGTGAGGTCTGGAGCGCCGCGCACATGATCGGCTTCACTAGCCGGGCCGCCGGGAATTTCAACGATGAACGCGCCCAGCGTCCCGCCTTCGCCGGCGCTCCAGACCGCCCCCGAGGTCGCCAGGCCCGCGGAGCTTGAGCTCTGGAGCAACCGGCGGCTGGTTCACCCCCTCTCGCGCACCCTGGCGGCGCGGCTCGCCTCCACCTGGGTCACGCCCAACATGGTCTCGGTGGCCGGGGCGGCGATGGCGGCCGTGGGGGCTGCAGCCTACACCCTGCTGCCCCGGCCCTGGGGCGCCTTGCTGGGCCTCCTCAGCCACTACGCCTGGCACGTGCTGGACGGAGCGGACGGCGATCTTGCCCGGCGCACGGGTCGCAGCTCGCCCTCCGGCGAGTTGGTGGACGGCATCTGCGACTATGCGGGGCGCACGGTCCTGTACGTGGCGCTCGGCGCTGACGGGGCCGCCCAGTTCGGCGGCTGGGTCTGGCTGCTGGCCGGCGTCACTGGCGTGTCGCGCATCGTGCAGGCCAACTTCTACGAGACCGTGCGCCGCCAGTACCGCCGCTGGGTCTACGGGACGGCGTGGATACGCCAGACGCTGGCCGCAGGACCGCCGGGCGGACGCGGCCCGGCCGGCGCCCTCGGGCGGCTGTTCCTGGCGGTCTCGACCCGGGTGACGCCGGACAGCACGGTCCTGGACGTCGCCATGGAACACGCCGCGGCGGCGGGCTCAACGAGTCGGCAGGCCGCACGCGCGGCCTGCCAGGCCGAGCTGGCCCCGGTCGTCCGGCGCGCGGCGATCCTGTCCACCAATGCGGAGACCGTGGCGGTCTTCCTGTCCATGCTCGCGGGCGGACCGATCTTCCTGTTCGTCTATGTCGCCGTGGTGCTGAACGCGGCCTATGCCGGCCTCTACGCCGGCCAGCGGAGGCGGCTAGCAAGGACTGCGACGCGGCTCACGCCGGGCTGAGCGGGGTCGCCGCGTGGAACTGGAGGGCGGCGAGACGGGCGTATAGCCCGCTCCGGGCGATCAGCGCCGCATGGGTCCCGCTCTCCACGACCCGTCCCTGGTCCATCACCAGGATGCGGTCGGCGTCCAGCACCGTGGCCAGGCGGTGGGCGATGACCAGCGTGGTCTGGGAGCGGCCGGCCTGGGCCAGGGCGTCCTGCACCAGCTGCTCGTTGCGGGCGTCCAGGGCGCTGGTGGCCTCGTCCAGGAGCAGGATCGCGGCGTCCCGGGCGAAGGCGCGGGCCAGGGCCACCCGCTGGCGCTGGCCGCCGGACAGCGAGCGGCCGCCCTCCCCCACCGGTGTCGAGAGGTCTCCGCCATCCAGGAACGCGTCCACCTGGGCGGCGGCGGCGGCGGCGGCGACCCGCTCGGCGCTCACCGGCGGCGTCCCGAAGTCGATGTTGTCGGCGACCGCGCCGGTGAACAGCATGGGGTCCTGGGAGACCAGGGCCATGCGCGCGCGGACATCGGCGGGCGAGGCCTGTCGCAAATCCACCCCGTCCAACCGAACCGAGCCCGACTGCGGGTCGTAGAAGCGCAGCAGCAGCTGGAAGACCGTGCTCTTCCCGGCGCCGGAAGGTCCGACCAGGGCCACCCGCTCGCCGGGCGCGATGCGGAAGCTGACGCCGCGGAGCGCCGCGGCCCGGCTGGCGTGCGGATAGCTGAACGCCACGTCCTCGAACACGATCTCGCCCCGCGCGGGCGTCGGCAGGCGTGTAGGCGACGCGGGGGCCGTGACGGCGGGGCGCAGGTCGAGCACCGCGCCGATCCGCTCCAGCGCCTCCAGCGCCTTGCGCGCCTCGCTCCACACCTCGGTCAGCGCGCTGGCGGACGACGCCGCCAGCAGCGCCAGCACCCCCGACTGCACCAGCAGCCCCGTGGTCGAGCGATGGGTGACATAGGCCGCGTAGGCGCCCTCGCCGAGGAGCGCCGCCAGTCCCAGGAACAGCAGCAGGATGATGGCGAAAGCGAGCGCGGCGTGGGTCCGCGCCCGCACCCGGGCCGCGGCGCCGGCCGCCTCGATGGCGGCGGCAAAGCGCGTGGCGGCGCGCCCTTCGTGACCGAAGGCCTGCAGGGTCGCAAGTCCCGCCAGGCTCTCGCCGGCAAAGCCGATGGCCTCGGCGATGCGCGCCTGCGCGGACGCCCCACTCCGCCGCAGCCGCCGTCGGAAGATGAGGAGAGGGGCCAGGAAGATCGGGACGAACAGCAGCAGGGCCGCCGAGATCGGCCGCAGCACGATCAGCAGGCCGAGCGCCCCCGCCAGGCTCACCAGGTTGCGCAGCGCCACGGAACAGAGGTTGCCGGCGAGGTTCTGCACCGCCGCCACGTCGCTGGTGAGGCGCGAGAGCAGATCACCCGGCTCACGGCCCGCCAGGGCTGTGGGATCCAGGCCAAGGGCGCGATCGTAGAGGCTGCGCCGCAGGTCGGTCCCGATCCGCTCGCCCAGGACGGTGACGAAATAGATGCGCAGGGCCGTCGTCGCTGCGAAGACCCCCGCGACCAGCCCCAGCGCGAGCAGGGGCGCCAGGAGGTCGGAGCCGCCGCGCGTCGACCCCAGGCGGTCGATCGCGAACCGGCCCGCCACGGTCAGGCCCAGGATCGCCGCTGTCGACAGGAGTACGGACAGGGCCGCCAGTCCGGTCAGGCCGGGCCGCGCGCCGAGCAGTCCGCCGAGCCGCCGGACGGGTCCGGCCTCGTCGCTCGCCGAAGCCTCATGGGCTGGTCTCAAGGTCGCCCTTCCACCATAGTGCCTGCAGCCTCCGCCATTCCGACGCCGCGGGACCTCCTGTCCAGCCCTTCGGTCACAGTGTCGCTCGAAGGACCGTCCGCCGTCTTGAAGCCGTCCACCCGATCCGTCCTCGCCATCGAGCCAGGCGCGTGAAGGCGCTGATCGTGGCGGCGGGCCAGGGCGTGCGCCTGCGTGGCCTCGCCGCCTCCAAGCCGCTCGCGCCTGTGGGCGGGGTTGCGCTGATCGAGCGCGTCATCGCCGGAGCCGCGCGCGCGGGCGTGAGCGAGTTCGTGGTGGTCACCGGCTACCAGGGCGACGCCGTGGCGGCGAGGCTCGCGGACATCTCCGCCCGCCTCGACCTGACGGTGACCAGCGTGTTCAACCCGGACTGGCGCGGGGCCAACGGCGTCTCCGTGCTGGCGGCCGAGGCGCTGCTGACGGGCGAGTTCCTGCTGCTCATGGCCGACCACCTGTTCGACCCCTCGATCCTGGCCGACCTGATCGCCCTGGACGACGCGGCGCCCGTAGTGCTGGCCGTGGACCGGCGCCTCGGCAACCCTCTGGTCGACCTGGAGGACGTCACCCGGGTGCAGACGGCCAAGGGCGGCGCGATCAGGCGCATCGGCAAGCTGATCGACAGCTACGACGCCTTCGACACCGGCCTGTTCCGCGCCGGGCCCGCCCTGTTCGACGCTCTGCGGGCCGACGTGGAGGGCGGGGGCGGAGGCGGCATCTCCGCCGGTATGCAGCGGCTGGCGGATGCGGGCCGGGCCTCCACCTTCGACATCGGCGACCGCTTCTGGATCGACGTGGACGACGCCCTCGCGCTCGACAAGGCGGAGCGATCTCTTCGCGCCACGTCGACAGCCGTCCGCATCGCCTCCTGAGCCGGAGACAGCCTTGAAGCGGCTCGCTGGCGGCCAGCTCGACCGGTACCTCCTGCGCCGCCTGTGGCCGCCGGTAGCGGCGAGCCTGGGCCTGATCCTGGCGGCCCTGCTGCTCGACAAGGCGCTGCGGCTGGTCCAGGCGCTGTCGGACAGCGGGGCGCGCCTGGCGTTCCTGCTGCCGCTGATGGCGGCCCTGAGCCCCTACTTCCTCGCCACCGCGATCCCCTTCGCCTTCTTCACCGGGCTGCTGATCTGCGTCAGCGGCCTGGACGCCGACGGTGAGATCGAGGCGATCCTGGCCGCCGGCGTCTCGCCCGGGCGGCTCGCCACTCCCTTCATAGCCGCGGGCGCGGCCATCGCCCTTGCGATGCTCGCCGTCTCCGCCTGGCCCGAGCCGCTGGGACGTTTCAGCTACAACCAGGGCCTGGCCCGGGCGCAGCAGGCGGGATGGTCGGGGCGGCTGGAGCCCGGGGTGGTGTTCGCGCCCAAGCCCGGCTCGAGCCTCGAGGCCGAGCAGGTGCTGCTGGTGGGCCACCGGTTGCGGGGCGTCTTCCAGACCCAGCGCAACCCGTCCGGCGGCGAGACGGTCACCACGGCCAGGGGAGGCTCCTGGAGCTTCGTCCATGGCGGCCGCGACGTGGCGCTGACGCTGCACGACGGCTCGGTGCTGCGCGACGCCGCCGCCTCCGGCCCCACCTTCGGTCGCTTCGACACCCTGGACCAGATCGAGCCCTCAGGCGTCGCCGTCGCCAGGCCCGTCCGCGGCGGGGACGAGCGGGAGCTGACCCTGCCCGAGCTGTTCGGGGCGCTGGAGGCCGGCGGGCATCGCGGGCGGGTCGTGGGGGCGGAGCTGGCGGTGAAGCTGGTGCAGGCGGCGGTCCTGGCCTTCCTGCCGCTCTTCGCCCTGCCCCTCGCCCTGGCGAGCAAGCGCGGCGGCCGGGCGCCCGGCATGATCGTGGCCGTGGCCAGCCTCGCGGCCTTCCACCACGGCGTGGAGTTCTTCAAGGGCCTGGCGGTGAGCGGCAGGCTGTCCTCGGCCTGGCCGATCGTCGCCTGCCTGATCGTGTTCGCCGCCGTCTGCATCGCGGTGCACCTGACCAGCCGGCGGCGACCTGGCGACAATCCCATCACCCGCACGGGAGCCTGGCTGGCCTGGGCGACCCGCGGCGTGCGCCGCCGCATCGCCCTCTTGGGCGGCGTCTCCTGGCTCACCCGGCGATATTCGAACCTGCCCGCCTACATCGTCTGGCTGTTCGCAGTCCGCACGGCCATCGCGGGCCTGGGTTTCGTCCTGTTCTTCCAGATCGTCGACCTGCAGGAGATGAGCCCCAAGATCCTGTCGCGGGGCCTGGGTGTGGCGGGGCTCGCCCGCTACGAGACGCTGCGGGCGCCCGCCATGGTTCTGCAGCTGGGCGGACTGGCGATCCTGGTCGGCGCGGTGGCGACCTTCTTCGCGCTCGGCCGCAGCAGCGAGAGCGTGGCCATGCAGGCCTGCGGCGTCTCCCCCTACCGCATCCTGCGGGCCGCGGCGCCAGTGGCCCTGGCCATGGCGGCGCTGGAGTTCGGCCTCTCCGCCGAGGTGGCGCCCCACGCCCAGGCGGCGCTGGACGGGTGGTGGAGCGACAGCACGCCGGTGCAGGAGCGCGTGGCGCCCCAGGGCCGCTGGCTGCGCGTGGGGCGCGACCTGCTGCACGCGGACCACGTCAGCGCCGACGGTCGCAGCCTGCAGGGCGTGACGATGTACGGCCGCGACGCCGACGGGCTGCTGCGCAGCCGCACCTCCGCAGCCACCCTGCAGTGGGCCCGTGGCTGGCGGGCGGGCGCGACCCGCTTCGACCAGGTGGGTGAAGCCGGCGATGTGGTCACCCGCGCGCCGGCGTCCCGCTGGACGGGCGTGGGGCTCAGCCCCTTCGACCTGCGCGCGGTGACCCGCACCTCCGAGGAGACCACCACGCTGGCGGCGGTCTGGACGCGGGTTTCGGGCGCGGCCACCGACAAGCGCGGACACGACCTGGCGACGCGGGTGCAGCACGGGCTGTCCGAGCCGCTCAGCCCCTTCATCATGCTGCTGCTGGCCTCCCCGGTGCTCGTCTGGTCCGGAGGCCGCCGCGGCCAGACCCTGCCGCTCGGCGCGGCCCTCGGCTCGGGCCTGGCCTTCCTGATGACCGACGGCCTGTTGACGGCGCTGGGCGAAGCGGGCGACCTGCCGGCCCTCGTCGCCGCCTGGACGGCGCCCGCGGTCTTTGCGGCCGGGGGGTTGTGGGCCCTGTCCTTCTCCGACGGCTGATCGAGCGGACGCACAGTACGAGGATGTCGATGCCGAGTCCCGTCCAGCCCTGGATGAGGCGCGCCGCGCGCGTGGGCCTGAGCCTGAGCCTGAGCCTGAGCCTGGGCCTGAGCCTTGCGGCCGCCACCCTGTGCGCCACCGGCGTCAGCGCCCAGGAGGACGCCTGCGATGGCCAGCCGTCCGGCGTGCGGCTGTTCATCTCGGTGGACCGGGTGGTGCGCACCGAAGGCCAGGTCGCCGCCACCGTCTATCCGGACGATCCCCACCGCTTCCTCGCCCACCATGGCCAGCTGGCCATCGTGCGCCGGCCGAGCGCCGCGCCGTCGACGCAGCTGTGCCTGTGGCTGCCGGCGGCCGGACGCTACGAGGTGGCGGTCTACCAGGACCTGAACGGCGACCATCGCTTCAACCGCACCGCGCTCGGCCTGCCGGCGGAGCCCTACGGCCTGTCCAACGACCCGCCGAACCTGATGGGCCTGCCGACCTTCCGCTCGGTGCGGTTCCCGGTGCACGCGGGCGACAACACCATCCACATCCCGCTGCACAAGGCCAGGGGCTGAGGCCGTTCAGCCGGCCCTGCGCGCCAGCTTCAGCAACCGGACATAGGCGTGGGCCAGCCTGAGCCCTGCTGCGGCCAGGGCGCCGGGGAGGCCCGAGCCCCCGGCGGGATGCGCGACGGCCTGGGCCAGGGCGGGCTCGACCAGGCGGCGCTGCAGCTCGCCCGCCAAGGCTTGGTCGGTGAAGACGCCGACGATCTCCGCCTCCGCCTCCAGGCTCACGAAGTCGAAGTTGGAGGAGCCGAGGATCACCGTCGCATCGTCGATGAGCACCGCCTTGACGTGGCTCATCTCCGGCGTCTGGACCAGGCGGAAACCTTCCCGCCGCGCCAGGCCCGCGATGTAGCGGCGCAGGATCGGCTTGTTGTTCGCCTGGGGCGTCAGGACGCTCACGCGCACGCCGCGCCGGTGCGCCCGGACCAGCCCGTCGGTGAAGGGGAAGCTCAGATACGGGCTGGCCACGACGATCTCTTCACACGCCGCGTCCAGGTGCGAGGCCAGGGTGGTGAAGGCTCCGGCATTGCGGCGCCCGTCCATGCGGTAGAGGCTCAGACCGTCGAAGTCGGCGCGCCAGCCGCCCGCAGCAGCCTGTTCGGCCGAAGGGAAGTCCTGCGCCAGTCGGTCAGCCACCTCGCCCCGCGCGATCCTGACCATCAGGTCGGGCCAGGCGAAGTTGTGGTCGCTGAAGTTGATCCCGCCGATATAGGCCACGTCGTCCGCCACGATGACCTTGCGGTGGTCGCGAAAGGGGTAGTCGCGCCAGAGCCTGCGGACCGGCGCGGTCCAGACCACCTCCACGCCCGCGGCCTCCAGGCGCGCGAACATGGCCGAGGTGGCGCGGACCTCCACCTGCAGGGCCTCGTCGCGCCTGGCCCGGCGCGTGTGCACCCAGCGATCGTTCACCACCCATCGCGTGTAGTCGTCCACCGCCACCCGGCGCAGGGGCGCGGCGCTGGCCTGGATGGCGGCGGCGACCTCCAGGCCCACCGCGTCGCCCTCGAAGGTCATGGCCTGCACCAGCACCCGCCGGCGCGCGGCCGCGATGTCGGCGCTGGCCCGCGCCCAGAACTCGCCCGCGCCGATCAGCAGTTCATGGCGAGGCACGGCCGGGTCCCTGGCGCCGCGTTGCGCCGCGCCGCGCCCCACCTATAAGGCCCCGATGCCGCCGGCGAGAAGCCTCCAGCCCGAGAGCCGCGGGGTCGACGATGCGGACGGCGACGAGGCGGACGGGCGCATCCGCGTGCTGCTGCTGCTGAGCTCGTTGCACGGCGGCGGGGCCGAGCGGGTGGCGGTGAACCTGCTGAACGGCTGCGACCCGGCCCGCTTCGACGTCCGCATGGGCCTGCTGCGCCGCGCCGGCCCCTACCTCGACGATGTCGATCCGGGGCGCATCGACGTGGCCGCGGGCGGCGGCTGGCTGCGGGACGATCGTGGCAACGCCGCCCTCTACCGGCCCGACCGCCTGGTCGCCGGCGCCGTCCAGGCGCCCCGGGCCCTCGCCGCCCTGGTGCGCCGCTCACGCCCGCACGTGGCGGTCAGCTTCCTTAAGGGCCTGAGCCTGGCCGCCTGGCCGGCCATGGGGCTGCTGGGCGCGGAGCGGCCGCGCTGGCTGGCGCGGGAGGGCAACAACGCCCTGGCCGTAATCGATGGCGAGGTGGCCAATCCGCTCGGCCGGCGTGTGGTCAAGTCGATGCTCGGCCGCTGCTACAGGGCGGCGGACGGGGTGCTGGCCAATTCGGCGGACATGGCCGAGGGCCTGCGTCGCAACTTCCGGCTGGCGCCTGAGCGGGTGCACGTGGCGCCCAATCCCATCGACCTGGCCAGGATCGAGGCGGGCGCCAGGGTCCCGCTCGACCTAGCGGGCCGCAGACCCTTCATCGTCACGGCGGGCCGGCTGGAGCCGCAGAAGGGACAGAGCCTGCTCCTGCGCGCCTTCGCCGCCAGCCGCGCCTGCGACGGGCTCGACCTCGTCATCCTGGGCGAGGGCAGCCTGAAGGCGCGGCTGCAGGCGCTCGCCGTGGACCTGGGCGTCGCTGAGCGGGTGCGCTTGCAGGGCTTCGCCGCCAATCCCTGGGCCTGGTTCGCGCGGTCGCTCCTGTTCGTGCTGCCCTCGTTCTGGGAGGGCTTTCCCAACGCCCTGCTCGAGGCCATGGCCTGCGGTGCGCCCGTGGTGGCCAGCGCCTGCGACTACGGCCCGCGTGAGGCCATCGACCATGGCCGCAGCGGACTGCTGACGCCCGTCGGCGACATCGACGCCCTCGCCGCGGCCTTGGATGCGGTGCTGAGCGCCCCCCAATACGCGCTCGCCCTTGGGGCGGCCGCCAAGGTGCGTGCTCACGATTTCGGACTGACGCAGTCCATCGAAGCCTACTCGGCCATCTTCGCAGCCTATGCGTGATCGGTTCCAGGCGGCGAAAGCAGTTGCGCCGGGCGAGGCGCCGTCCGTAGGTCGCTCCACGATGGAGCAGGGCGACATGCTGGAACTTTGGGGTGGGCACGAGTGCACCGTCAACCGGATCGGCGACGCCTTCTTCGACCAGACCGTGCGCTCGGGCCACCAGCAGCGGATCGGCGACCTGGCGCTGTTCGCAGCGCTCGGCCTGAAGGCCCTGCGCTACCCTGTGCTGTGGGAGCGGGTGTCGCCAGACGCGCCGGAGGTGCGCGACTGGAGCTGGTCGGACGAGCGCCTGGCCGAAATCCGGCGCCTCGGCCTTCGGCCCATCGCCGGCCTGCTGCACCACGGCAGCGGGCCCCGCTATACCGACCTGCTGAGCGACGGCTTCGTCGCCGGCCTGGCCCGGCACGCCCGGGCCGTCGCCGAGCGCTATCCCTGGATCGAGGACTGGACGCCGGTCAACGAGCCGCTGACCACCGCCCGCTTCAGCGCCCTCTACGGCCACTGGTATCCGCACCTCAGCGACGAGCGGAGCTTCTGGCTGGCCCTGCTCAACGAGATCGAGGGGACGGCCGCGGCCATGCGCGAGATTCGCCGGGTCAACCCGCAGGCGCGCCTGATCCAGACCGAGGACCTCGGCCAGGCCTACGGCACCCCGCCCTTCGCCGCCGAGGTCGCCTACCAGAACCAGCGGCGCTGGATCAGCTGGGACCTGCTGGCCGGCCGGGTCACGCCCGAGCACCCGCTGCGCGCGCGGCTGGACGCGTTCGGCCTCGCCCGCCGCCTGGACGCCCTGGCCGACGCGCCCTGCCCGCCCGACGTGCTGGGCGTGAACTTCTATCCCACCAGCGAGCGGTTCCTGGACCACAGGGCCGAGCTCTATCCGCAGTGGGTCGCCGGCACGGAGGGACAGTTCGACATGGACGCCGTGCGCGTGCTCGATCCCGGGCCGGTGGGGCTGGAGGGCCTGCTCACCCAGGCCTGGGCGCGCTACAACCTGCCCCTGGCGGTGACCGAGTCGCACCTGAACGGCAGCCTGGACGACCAGATGCGCTGGGGGCTGGACGCCTGGGCCATGGCCGGGCGCCTGCAGGCCAGGGGGGTCGACGTGCGGGCGGTGACGAGCTGGGCGCTGCTGGGCAGCTTCGACTGGAACAGCCTGCTCACCCGCCAGGCCGGCTTCTACGAGCCGGGCGCCTTCGACGTCAGCGGCGGCGCGCCGCGAGCGACCGAACTGGCGGACATGCTGACGCACCTGGGCTCAGGCGGCGACGCCGCCGACTGGGTGCGCTCCCATCCCGCCCTGGAAGTTCCCGGCTGGTGGCGGGGCGACGGCCGCCTCACCCTGCCGCCCTACCGCTGGCTGGACGCGGCCGGCCCGTGATCGAGCTCCGGTGGCTGCAGCCCTCAGCCCCGGACGAGCCGCTCCTGATGGACCTGCTCGACGAAGCGGAACGGGCGCGGGCGCTGCGTTTCCAACATGAGGCCGACCGGATCGCCTACGCCGCCGCCCACGCGCTGCTCCGCGCCCTGCTGAGCGAGGTCGCCGGAGGGGCGCCTCGGAACTGGCGCTTCGTGCGCTCGCCGACGGGCAAGCCCCGCCTGGACGGCGCCGACGGAGGGCCGGACCTGAGGTTCAGCCTCAGCCACGCGCGCGGCATGGTCGCCTGCGCCGTCGCCCCGGGGATCGATCTTGGCGTCGATGTCGAGCCGCTCAGCCCCATGCCCGACGGGCTCGTCCTGGCGCGCGCTTCCTTCTCGGTCCGAGAGGCGGACGGGCTGCAGGCCCTGGCGGAGCCGGCTCGCAGCGACGCCTTCGTGCACCTCTGGACCCTGAAGGAAGCCGCCCACAAGGCGTCCGGCCAGGGGCTGCAGGACCGGATGGAGCATCCCGAGTTCGAACCGGCCCGGCTCACCGGTCCTGATCCGAGCCCCCGTCCCCTCGAACCTTGCGGCTGGCTGTTCCGGCAGTTTCGGCCGCAAGGCCGGTTCGCGCTGGCGTTGGCGTATGCCGATGACGCCCGATCAGGGCCGGTGCGCTGCCGGCCCGGAGCCATCCGGGGGGTCCGCACCTAGCCTGCGGGCCATCCACAGCGCGCCCTCCAGGCCTGCATGCTCCAGCTGCGGAGCGGCCAGGTAGCCGTCCGCTGCGACCGCGGACTGCGGCCCGTAGACCTGGATGCGTCGGCGCAGGCCCTCGTGCACGCTGGCGCGAAGGCCCGGCGTGTCCATCACCCCGCCGCCCAGGATCAGCCTCTGCGGAGACCAGGCCAGGACGATGGTCTCGCACAGCTGGGCCAGGTAGTCCGACACGAGCGCGAACACGTCCGCCCGAGCCTGCAGCCCCACCCCCTCGCCCAGCCGGCGCCGGATCGCGGGTCCCGCGCTCAGGCCTTCGGCGCAGTCGGCATGGTAGGGACAGGCGCTGGGCAGGCCGTCGCCGTCGCGGCGCTGCAGGCGGACATGGCCCATCTCCGGGTGCATGGCGCCGCGCAGCGTGCGGCCGCCGATCGCCAGGCCCGCCCCGATGCCGGTGCCGATGGTGACGTAGGCCACCGTCTGAAAGCCGCGGCCGGCCCCCATCTGCTGCTCAGCCAGGGCCGCAGCGTTCACGTCGGTGTCCAGCACGATCGGCGCGTCCAGCCTGCGGGCCAGGGCGCCGTGCAGGTCGAACCCGCTCCAGTGCGGCTTTGGCGTGGCGAGCATCCTGCCGTAGTCGGCGGCCCGGGCGTCCAGGGCGATGGGGCCGAAGCTGGCGACGCCCACGCCCGCCAGTCGCCGGCTCGCGGTCAGCGCGGAGGCCACGCAGGACGCGATGGCCTCCACGGCCGCCAGCGGTCCCTCGGTCGCGAACCGCGCCTGCGCCAGCGTAACGCCTGCGCGGTCCACCACCTTGCACAGAATCTTGGTGCCGCCGGTCTCCACGCCGGCGAAGATGGGCTCAAGGGTCAGCACTCGGCCTCCGCCGGGCAGCGTCGCCTCAGGCCTATCAGGCCTTCTGGCGGGCCTCGCCGCGCTTCCACGCCGCAGGCGGCCCGAGTCTCGCAATTAAGGGGAAGTCTGCTAACAAGCCGCCCCGGATCGCGCCGATCTGGCGCCCGCGGCCGGGCGGGACCATCTAGGCGCGGCGCAGGACCCACCTGCGGCCACATTGCGGCGATGAGCAGAGACGTCACATGCGTTGGTTGATGCGGTCGAAGATCCACAACGCCACCATCACGGAAGCGAACCTCGCCTACATCGGCTCCATCACCATCGACGAGGACCTGATCGACCAGGTCGGCCTGTGGCCGGGCGAGCGGGTGCTGGTGGTGTCCAACACCTCCGGCGCACGGCTGGAGACCTATGTCATCGCAGGTCCGCGGGGCTCCGGCGCCATGTGCATGAACGGCGCGGCCGCGCACCTGATCGGCGAGGGCGAGCAGGTCATCATCATGGGCTTCGAGCTCACCGACAAGCCGATCCAGCCGCTCGCCGCCCTGGTCGACGGCCGGAACCGCTTCGTCCGCTTCCTCACCGAACGCCCCTCCACCGTACTGGAGCCGTTCGAGGCGGAGGTCGTCTAAGCGCACTGCTCGCCGTCGCCTCATCCTGAAGTCGACGCGAGGTGTAGGTTCGTTCCATACCGGCGGCTGTGGTGAGTGACCGGCAAGATCACGTCTTCCTCTTCCTCCTTGCCCGCACGTGTCGCGGGTTAGGAGCAAAGATCACCAGAGGTCAGGCTCGCCAGCCATCGGCTCATGCGAGCATCTCAGCACGACGTTGTCGATCAGGCGCGTGCGTCCCAGCCTCGCGGCGAGCGACATCAGCGCCGTCGAGCCCACCGTCCCCAGCTCCTGCAGGGTGTCCGGGTCGGCGACGCTGACATACTCGACCCGGAAACCCGGCTGGTCGGCGATGAGGTCGCGCACCACCTCTCTCAGCGCCTGCGCATCGCGCTCGCCGCCCTCGAACAGCCCCTTCGCCCGGGACAGCGCGCGAAACAGCGTCGGCGCGACCGCACGCTCGGCCGCGTCGAGGTAGACGTTGCGGCTGGAGAGCGCCAGGCCGTCCGCCTCCCGCACCGTGTCGGCGACCACCACCTGCACCGGCATGTCCAGGTCCGACACCATCCGCCGGATGACCACCGCCTGCTGCGCGTCCTTCTGGCCGAAATAGGCGCGCGAAGGTTGGACGATGTTGAACAGCTTGGCCACCACTGTGGCGACGCCGGCGAAGTGGCCCGGCCGCGCCGCACCTTCCAGCGGCGAGGTGACGCCCTCCACCTCGATGCGGCAGGAGAAGCCCCTTGGATAGATTTCCGCGGCGCTGGGGTTGAACACCAGCTCCGCGCCCTCGCCGTCCAGCAGCGCCAGGTCGCGCGCGAGGTCGCGAGGATAGCGGGCGAGATCCTCGTTGGGCCCGAACTGGGTGGGATTGACGAAGATGCTGACCGCCACCGCCCCGCACTCCGCCCTCGCGCGCCGCACCAGGCTCAGATGGCCCTCGTGCAGGAAGCCCATCGTGGGGACCAGGCCCAGCGTCCCCAACCCGCCCCGCGCGGCGCGCACCTCCGCGATCGTCCCAAGCACCTGCATGGTCAGTCGAGGCCGGCCAGGGCCTGGGCGAGTTCGGCCTCGTCCATGGTCGAGCTCTGCGCCGCAGTGGGGAAGGCGCCGCTCTTCACCTCCTCCACATAGGCGCTCAACACCGAGCCGATGGCCGTGCCGATGTCGGCGTAGCGCTTTGCGTGGCGCGGCGACTTGCCGTCGAGCAGGCCCAGCAGGTCGTGCCAGACCTGCACCTGGCCGTCGCAGCCCGCGCCCGCGCCGATGCCGATGGTGGGGATGCGCAGCCGCTCAGACACCGCCCGGGCGAGCTGGGCGGGCACCAGCTCCAGCACGATGGCGAAGGCGCCGGCCGCCTGCAGGCTCAGCGCGTCCTCCAGCAGGCGGCGGGCCTCGGACGCCGCCTTGCCCTGCACGCGCAGGCCGAGCTGGTGCTGCGACTGCGGGGTGAAGCCGAGATGACCCATCACCGGCACGCCGAGCTCGGTCAGCCGGCGCACGCCGGCGACAACCGGCGCACCGCCCTCCAGCTTCACCGCGTGCACCCCGGCCTCCTGCATCAGCCGGCGGGCGGAGGCCACCGCGTCCGCCTCGCTGGCATAGGTCAGGAACGGCAGGTCGCCGACGACCAGCGCGGCCTCGGCGCCGCGCATCACGGCGGCCGAGTGACGGACCATGTCGTCCAGCGTCACCGGCAAGGTCGTCGAATGGCCGTGCATGACCATGCCGAGCGAGTCGCCCACCAGCAGCAGCGGCACGCCCGCCCGGTCCGCGATCCGGGCGGAGGCGTAGTCGTAGGCCGTCACCATGGCGATACGCTCGCCCTGGTCCTTCATCCGCTGCACGTCGCGAAGAGTGACTGGCATGGCGGTCCCGAACTTGCCCCGAGGCGAGAGCGGGCCTTTTAGGCCGGCGACGTCGAAGTCGGAAGCTCGCAGCCGATGAACACGGGCCGGGTGCGCCCACATCGGAAAAAGCTGGGATGAAGGTGCGCAATTTGTGGCTCACATCCGGTCTCGTCCTGAACCTTTTCCCGGATGAAACCGGGCCGTCGGTGGCGGACGGCTCGTTCTAAAGCGGGTTCAGAGTGAGGCGAATACAGACGTTTACGCCAAGACTCATCCCGCCGTAGAAGGGGGCGGTGACGATCGCCCATCCGTTCAGCCTCGCCGGCCAAGTCGCCCTGGTCACCGGCGCCGCCCGCGGCCTGGGCTTCGAGGTCGCCAAGGCGATGGCCGCAGCCGGCGCCCAGGTGATCCTGAACGGCCGCGGCCTGGAGACGCTGCAGCCGGCCGTCGCGGCCATCCGAGACACAGGCGGCGATGCCCAGGCCAGCGTCTTCGACATCGCCGACACCGATGCAGCGGCCCATGCCGTGGCCGAGATCGTCGCGCGCCAAGGCCGGCTCGACATCCTCGTGAACAATGTCGGCCAGCGGGACCGGCGGGAGCTGTTCGCCTTCTCGCTGCCCGAGGTGCGTGCCCTGCTCGAGGTGGACCTGGTCGCGCCCTTCCATCTCAGCCGGCTGGCGGCCAAGTCGATGATCAACCGCAGGTGCGGCCGCATCCTCAACGTCACCTCCATTGCCGGTCCGATCGCCCGGTCGGGCGATGCGCCCTACACCACCGCCAAGGGCGGGCTGGAGGCGCTGACGCGCGCGCTGGCGGCCGACCTCGGCGTGCATGGCATCACCGTGAACGCGCTTGCGCCCGGCTACTTCGCCACCGACGCCAACGCGCAGATGGTCGCGGACGAGGGCGTGCGGCGCTGGCTGGAGCAGCGCACCTCGCTGCAGCGCTGGGGAGAGCCGCACGAGTTCGCCGGCGCCGCCGTCTTCCTCGCCTCCCCCGCCGCGGCCTACATCACCGGCCAGGTGCTGGCGGTGGACGGCGGATACCTAGCCCACTTCTGACGCCTGCGGCCCTCGCCGCTTCACCGCCTTGATGACGCCGGAGAAGCTCAGCATCGGCCGCCCGTCCGCGGTCAGCAGACCCCGCACGAAGGTCAGGCTCTGGCCCGCCCGAGTCACCTCGCCCCTCGCCTCGATCCACTCCCCCGCATGGCCCGGGCCCAGGAAGTCCCCGCTGAGGTTCACCGTCACGCCCTGTGAGCCGCCCCGAGCCCGCTGGCTGAGCGAGAACAGGGCGAAATCGGCGAAGGTCATCATGCAGCCGCCGTGCATGGCGCCGAAGCTGTTCATGTGCCGCGCCTCCGCCCGGAAGGCGCAGCGGGGCTCGCCGTCGATCACGCGGGAGTAGAACGGTCCGGTCAGGACCTCGAAGGGATCGACGCCGCCCCAGGTCCACCAGCCGGTGAACTCACCCTCGGTGATCTTGCGAGGGCCCCGCCGCTCGTCGTCGCCGCCGCCATCCATAGCCTTGCCCCTGAGGTCGCCTCGCCTGCCGGCTTATCCCCTTGCCTCAGGCTCGGCCAGACGCCGCCTGGCCTCGGCGATCCAAACCACATGGCGCGGACCTCCGCGACGCCCATAGGCCGCCACCCTGGACTCCGTCACCGCGTAGCCCGCCTGCCGGAGCCGGCGGCCGAACGCTTCATCCGGCGCGGCGGACCACACCCCCAGCACTCCGACCTGGCGCAGCGCCCGCGCGGCTGCGGCGAGGCCGGCCGGCGCATACAGCCTGTCGTTCGCCCGGTGCACCAGAGCGCCGGGACCGTTGTCCACATCGAGCAGGATGGCGTCGTAGTCGTCCTGGGCCGAGCCGATCATCGTGGCCACGTCCGCCTCCACGACCTCCACGCGGGGGTCGGCCAGGCTGTCGCCGAACACGCCCGCCAGGGGTCCTCGCGCCCAGGCCGTCACGCGGGGGAGGAGCTCTGCCACGACAATGCGGGCGTCCTGGCCAAGCCCGGCCTGGGCCGCTTTCAGGGTGAAGCCCATGCCCAGGCCGCCGATGAGCACCCGCGCCGCCGTCCGGGTCCGGATGCGCTCGCAGGCCAGGCTGGCCAGAGCGGCTTCCGAACCGCCGAGCCGGCTGTTCATCAGCTCGTTGGCGCCCAGCATGATCGAGAATTCGGCGCCCCGCTGCATCAGCCTGAGCTCCCCGCCGCCATCAGGGGTCGGGGCGCAATCGCGCTGCACCCAGGGGATCACCGCCGATCCGCCGCCATTGCGCGCCCGATCGCCGGGCCGCGGGTCACCCTACGTAATGGGGATCCAGGGTGCGCAGATGGGCCGCCTGGCCTTCGATGAGGCGCTCCTGGGCGGCGAGAAGGTGGTCCCGGCCGGCCAGAGACCGCTCCAGCTCGGCAATGTATGCGCGATGGTCGGAAGCGACCGCTTTGAGCGAGGCGATGTAGCCGGACAGGCGAGTCTCGTCGCGGCGCACTGACCGGGCCTTGCCAGACGCGGCGCAGAAGGCGCAGACGCCGACGAGGCAGAACAAAACGGCGATGAGCAGCATGGGACGTCCCCTGTCGGAGCAAGAAGGCGGCGTGGCCCTACTGGTTCCATGGTCCGCATCGTCCGCCGTTCGCGCAAGCTCCCGTGGCGCATCCGAGCTTTGATCGGGCGAGCGGCGGCGAGGCGGTATAGGAGGGACGTGGTCGCTGAAATGCACGGCCAGCGGTCACTCGTCTACGCCAGAGCCGCTCTGAACCCCAAGGAGGAACGCCCATGAACGACGATCAATCCCGGCTGGAGCTGCGCTCCCTGATCAAGTCGGATGGCGAGCTGGAGCTGTCGTTTGCACGGGTTGCCCGGCCTGAACCGGGTCCGAGCGAGGTCCTGGTGCAGATGCAGGCGGCCCCGATCAATCCGTCGGACCTCGGCCTGCTGGTGGGGGCTGCGGACTTGGGCTCTGCAACGACCAGAGGCGAAGGCGCGGAGGCTGTGGTCACGGCCGCGGTACCCGCGCCGCTGATGCGCAGCATGGCCGGCCGGCTGGACCAGTCCATGCCGGTCGGCAACGAGGGCGCGGGGCGCGTCGTGGCGGCCGGGTCTTCGCCGGAGGCCCAGGCCCTGCTAGGCCGGACCGTCGCCATCGCCGGCGGCTCCACCTACGCCCAGTACCGCAAGCTCAGGGCCGCCGACTGCCTGCCGCTGCCGGAGGGGGCGAGCGCGCAGGACGGCGCCTCCAGCTTCGTCAACCCGCTGACCGCGCTCGGCATGGTCGAGACCATGCGCGCGGAGGGCCACAGCGCCCTGGTGCACACCGCAGCCGCCTCCAACCTCGGCCAGATGCTGAACCGCATCTGCCTGGCCGACGGCGTGACGCTGGTGAACATCGTGCGTAGCGGCGAACAGGCCGTCCTGCTGCGCGAAGCCGGCGCCGTCCACGTCTGCGACACCAGCAGCGCGGACTTCATGTCCGGCCTGGTTGAGGCGCTCAAGGCCACGGGCGCGACCCTGGCCTTCGACGCCATCGGCGGCGGCAGGCTGGCTGGCCAGATCCTGTCAGGCATGGAGCAGGCGGCCGCCTCGACGGGCCCTTACAGCCGCTACGGCTCCACGGTGCACAAGCAGGTCTACATCTACGGCGCCCTGGATACCCGCCCGACCGAGCTGGTCCGCAGCTTCGGCTTCGCCTGGAGCGTGGGCGGCTGGTTGCTGACTCCGTTCCTGCAGAAGGCCGGCGCGGCCAAGGTGGCAGAGCTGCGCGGGCGGGTCGCCACGGAGCTGAAGACCACCTTCGCCAGCCGCTACAGCAAGGTGATCTCGCTCACCGACATGCTGAAGCTCGACAACCTCCACGCCTACAATCGCCGCGCCACGGGGGAAAAGTACCTGGTCGATCCGAGCCTCGGCTGACCGGGAGGAGCGAGGCGCACTGGACCCGGTGCGCGCCCTCTGCTTGGAAGGACGGGTGAGCGGAGCGGACACGCCATCGACGATCGCCACGCTGGAGCGGCGGGCCGCCGAGGCGATGCGCCGGCGCGACTTCACCTCAGCCGTCCGGGAACTGCAGGGTGCGGCTGAGCAGGCGCCCGGCCGCCTGGAGCTCTGGCTGGCGCTCGCGGCCGCGCACCGCGCCTCCGGCGAGCTGTCCGCGGCCCTGCGGGCGGTGGACCGGGCGCTGCAGCGTGAGCCCCGGGCCTTTCCGGCCCTGCTCATGCGCGCCTCGCTGCTGGAACGGATCGAGGGGGTGCGCGCCGCCGCCCCCGTCTACGGCGCGGCCCTCCTGCAGGCGCCTTCGGACGACCATCTGGACGAGGCGGCGCGACGCGCGCTGGCCCACGCCCGGGAGGTGAACAGCCGCCACGGGGCGGAGCTGAACACCGCGTTGCGGGCCAGCCTGGACGCGCTCCCGCTGTCCGGTCGCGCCCAGCAACAGGCTGAGGTGTTCGTCGACCGCCTCACCGGGCGGCGCAGGGTCTATGCACAGGCGCCGCTCGGCTACGCCTATCCAGGCCTGCCGGCGATTGAGTTCTGGGACCGGGCCCAGTTTCCCTGGCTGGAGCCGCTGGAGGCGGCGGCGCCCGCGATCGCGGCTGAGATGCTGGCGATCGGGATGCAGGACGCGGCGCTCGTGCCCTACATGGACCTGCCGGACACCCAGCCGGTGGATCAGTGGGCGGAGCTGAACCGCTCCCATGCCTGGACCGCCTTCCACCTCTACCAGCATGGCCGGCGGTCGGAGGCGAACTGCACCCGCTGCCCGCATACCCTGGCGGCGCTGGAGCCCGTGCCCCAGCCCGACGCGGTGAACCGTTCGCCATCGGCCATGTTCTCGGTGCTGAAGGCCCGCACCCGCATACCGCCTCACACTGGCGTGTCGAACACCCGCCTGGTGGGGCATCTGGCGCTCAGCGTCCCGCCGGGCTGCGGCTTCCGGGTAGGGGCGGAGACCCGCGCCTGGCGGGAAGGCTGCGCCTGGGTGTTCGACGACACCATCGAGCACGAGGCCTGGAACGACAGCGACACGGCCCGCGCCGTCCTCATCTTCGACGTGCGCCATCCCCTGATCCCCGACGAGGAGCACGCCGCGATCGCGGCCATCATGGCGGCCATGGACCTCTTCAGCGGCGCACCGTCTGTCCAGACGCCGGACTGAGCGGAGCTGCGGCAACCGATCGCTCGCTGCTGCGCTCACAGGCGGCGACGTAAGCGCCGTCTGCGTCCAGGGCGCCTGTGGGGGTCGGCTGAGTTGGAGACGGCCTCGGGACGGGTGAGGCGCCGGCCTGGCCTCGCATGGAGCCTGGCGGGCGGCGTCGGGATCCTGCTGGTCGGCTTGGCGATCGTCGGACTCGGCGCTGGTGTGCGGACGCGGTCCTTCACCCTGGCCGCGCTATCGCACCGGCTGGGTCGGACGGTGCATGTGGATGGCGAACTCTCGCTCCATCCCCACCTCACCAGCTTCACGGTACGCTTCACCCGTCTGCATGTGGATCAGCCCGCCTGGGCGACCCCCGGGGCGATGGTCTGGGTGGATCGCGGGACGGTGACGCTGCCGTGGACGTCGCTGCTGGGCGACGTGCGGCTGCAGGACGTGCAGCTCGACGGTCTGCGCCTCGATCTTCGTCATGACTCGCAGGGCCGGCCCAACTGGTCGGACGGACGGGCGCGGCCGCCTCCGCGCCTGCCGCGCATCGCCAGGATGGCGCTCCGCAACGGCGGTGTGGCCTACCAGGACCCAAGCCGCGCCCTGAGCTTCCAGGGCGCGATCTCCGTCGCCTCGGGCGCGACCGGTCCGCCGGTCCTTGCCGTGGCCGGCCATGGCCGCATTGAGGACGGGGTTTGGACCCTGGACGCCAGAAGCACCGCCGACTTCAAAGGCTCCGCACCTTACATCCTCAGCGGCCACCTGACCGTAGCTGAGCCCTCTGGAAACTCCGACGCACGTTTCAGCGGCGGGTTCGCGCCTCGCGACGGACACCTGCAGGCGACCGTCGCCGCGACCGGGCCGGACCTGCACGACCTGTCGCACCTGATCAACGTCCCTCTCCCCCATACGCCGCCCTACAGCCTGCAGACCCGGATAGAGCGGACGCCGGAGCGTACGCGGCTGCAGGGCCTTAGCGGTCGCGTCGGCGCCTCGGACATCGCGGGAGCCATGACGATCACGCCGGCGCCAGGCGGACGCCACCTGGATGGCGCGCTCCGCTCCCGCTCGCTTCGCGTGTCGGACCTGCTGTCGGTCGCCAGTGGCGGCCAGCTGAGCCACGCACGCCGCCAGGGCAGGCTGTTGCCCGAGGTCGCCATCAACCCTGCCCCCCTGCGCAGGTTAAGCGGTGTGGTGCGTCTGAGCGCTGCAAGCGTCCAGGCGCGCAGCATCCGCAGCCTGCGACTGGTCGCCACGTTCGACCGCGGGCGGGTCGCCGCGGCGCCGCTGACGCTGGACTTGGCGCACGGTCAAGCGAAGATCGAGTTCGTGCTGGACGTCCGCAGGTCCGTCCCGCAGGTGCGCCTCGATGTCGACCTCCAGCGCGCCGACACCTCGGACTTCCGCCAGCCGGGAGGCGCGCCTGCGCCCCTCCAGGCGGTGCTAGACGGGGCCATCCACCTCCAGGGCGCCGGAAGCTCTCTCGCCCTTGCCGCGAGCCACGCCTCCGGGAGCGTGCAGCTCACCGCCCTCACCGGCCGGCTGCAGCGCAAGCAGGCCGCGGTGTTGAGTGGCGATATGGTCCAGGGGGTCCTCTCGCTGCTGGCGCGAAAGCCTGCCGATACGCCTCTGCGATGTGCTGTGGCCAGGTTTCAGGTCCGGGATGGGAAAGCCCGCGCTACGGCTCTGCGCGTGGTGAGCGGGCTGGGTGCGGTCACAGGATCCGGCGGCTTCAATCTCGCCTCGGAGACTTTAGACCTCACCCTGCGTCCCGCCGCCCCCGCGATGGCGGACGTGACGGCGGTGCGGATCGCGGGACCGCTTGCACATCCTCGCGCGACCCTGGCTCTCGGCGGCGCCGCAAGCCTTATCAGTCACACCTTCGATGGCCTGTTCAAGGCAGCGTTTTCGCCCCCGCCAAGCCTAAGGTGCGGGTGATCGTGCCGTGGGGCTGGCGGAGCGGACGCCGGGCGGCGGCGTTCCGCTCGGGTTGACGAAGGAGAAACCAGATGATCGGCGTGATCGCAGTCCTGAAGGCCAAGGAAGGCCGCGAGGCGGAGTTCGAGCGCACCTTCGCCGAGATGACCGCCAAGGTGAAGGCCAACGAACCGGGCAACCAGATGTACCAGCTCACCCGCAGCCGCACCGAACCGCGGACCTACAAGGTGCTGGAGATGTACGCCGACCAGGCGGCGTTCGACGCGCACGGCTCGAGCGACCATTACAAGGAAGGCGGCCGGGCCTTGCGCGACCTCGTGGAGAGCCGGCCTGAAGTAGAGCTGTTGGACGCGTTGATCTGACTGAAGGCGGAGCAGGCTGCAGTCAGGCCCGCTTCCGCAGGCCCCGTCCAAAGCCGATGGTCGTCCGGGCGAATCCCGTCGCGAGGCAAAAGCCTTCCAGGTCCGGATGGTCGGGCGGCGCGAGCAGCTGCAAGGCGCTGCAGCCGGCTGTCCGCGCCGTCCGGGCCGCGGCCTTCAGCAGCAACCGCCCGACACCCCGCCGCCGGGCGTCCTCGCGCACCAGCAATGTGGTTATCTGGGCCTCGGCCGCCTCTGCCTGGAGGTCCACGCGCCAGGACAGCGCGACCACGCCGCTGGGCGGTCCCCACTCCATGGCCACCAGCACCGCGCCATCGCTATGACGGATGGTCTCGATCCGCTCGGCCAGGACGCGGGGCGGGACGCACTGGCCGATTCCGCTCATCAGCTCTGCGAGACCCATCGCGTCGGCAGCCGTCGCACTGCGTATCTCCAGGCCGTAGCGGTCAGCCAAGTCCGCGTCGGACGCCAGCCTGCAAGCGCGCCTGAGCGCCTCGCAGGGCGATCCTCACTTCTTCCCAGGCGGGGTCAGGAAGTCCTTTCCCGCCGTCGCCGCGGGCTTGGCCTTCTCGGCCTTGGGCTTGCGGACTTCCTTGTTGCTCTTCTTCTGGCCCTTGGCCATGGCTTTCTCCGGAACGGGCGGGGGGAGGTCGTCGGCGGCGATCTCATCGGCGGTGCGGGTCAGCAAGGTGCTGGCGGCGATGGCGCCCTCCACCACCCGGACGCCCAGATATCGCATCTGGCCGTCGGAAAAGCTGATGGCGTCCGTGTCGATGCTGGGATCGCGCCTGAGCTTGGCGGCGTCGCTGAGCGTCAGCTTCAGCATCAGGGCGGAGATGACAGCGCCGTCCGCCGTCGCCTTCTCGATCTCGGATCGGAACCTCTGTGCAGGCGGAAGCGGCCTGGGTGGAGGGGGAGGTGGGCGAGCGGGCATCTTGGTCCCTTGTGCGACCGCGGCGAGAAGCGCCTACGCGACGGACAGTCATTAGAGCGGTTCCGGGCCACAGAGATCAAGTGGTTTGCGACCCTAGCCGCTCACTTGGCCGGTCAGGACGAGGTTTCCGCGGCCCCGGGCGCTTCATCGGAAGGTCCGTCCAGCTTCAGGGCTTCGGTCCCGGCGGCGGTGATCTTCCAGCCTTCCCGGCTGCGTTCGGCGAAGCCCAGCGCAGTCAGGGCGCGAGCATCGCCGATGTTGATCCAGTCGACGTCCCCGCCTGCCTGCTTGCTGGCGAGATTGCGGAGCGCGGTGAACTGTCCCGGCGAAAGGCCCAACTACTGCCCGCCCGCCAGCGGGCTCGCAGAGGCCATCGCCCTGCGCAAAGAGGCTTGCTCCAGCTGCTGCGTCACCCGATCCAACTGGCTGGAGAGGTCGCCGACATCCAGCTGGAGTTCGGCCCAGCGGGCTTTCAGATAGTCGTTCTCGCGCCGCATGCCCTGGGCATCCTCGTCGATCACAAACGGCCCTCCGCGCGGATCACCGCACGCAGCAGCAGGGCGCGCCGGAGTGGCAAGCCGGGTGCGCGAAGCTCGCTCCTCGCGCCCTCCACCACGCGGCCGCGATGACGCCCCCCCAATGCCCAGGCCTCGGCCCGCACCTCCTGCGGCGGCGTCCAGCGCGAACTGATCCGAGCGAGCAGCCGCGAGATGACCGTGACCATCGCTCAGCTCCGCTTGGCGCCTCGCAGGCCGAGGATGTCAGGAAGTCGCAAATGCGGTGCGGACCCAGTGGATCTCGGGTCGGTGAGCACCTTGGTCGGCTCGTGCGCCGGGATGCGGGAACTGGACATGGCGTCCTTTCAGGCCGGCGCCAACCGCTCTGCGCGAGGGATGGCCGACGAGCGACGATACTGCGGCGCGCGCCCGAAAGCTCCAACCAAATGTAAATTCACCTAAGCGGCGCTTGGATGGAAAAGTGCGCGTCTAGCCACCTTGCACCGCCTCTGGCCGTCACGACGGATTGGGACTGGCCTTGCTGCAGTGCAGCATCCATATTGGTCCTCCAACCTGAGGAGACTCGAAGATGGCCAGCCTGGGCGAGACGGTCGCCGCCCTGGCGGCGGCTCGATGGACGCCCGCGGACGAAACCGCGGCGACGTCCCTGCAAGAGATCGATATGTCGGCAGACAATCCTGGCGGCCTTCGCATGCTCGTCCATGCACCGCCTGGCCGGCCGGCTCGGGCGCCGCTCGTCGTTGTGCTGCACGGCTGCACCCAGACGGCGTCGGCCTACGCCCTCGGCGCGGGATGGCTTGAGCTGGCAGACCGGTGCGGCTTCGTCCTTCTCTGCCCCGAGCAGACGCGCGCGAACAACCTCAACGTCTGTTTTAACTGGTTTCAGCCTGCGGACACCTGTCGAGGCGGCGGCGAAGCGGCTTCCATCCACGCCATGGTGCGCAAGGCCATTGCAGATTACGACCTCGATCCCAGCCGTATTTTCGTGACTGGCCTCTCGGCAGGAGGGGCTATGGCCAACGTCATGCTGGCTACCTATCCGGAAACCTTCGCCGGCGGTGCCATCATAGCCGGCCTGCCGTATGGCGCAGCCTCCAACATGCAGGAGGCCTTCGCCGCCATGCGCGGGAGCCGGTCGCTGCCGGCGCGGGTGCTGGGAGACGCCGTCCGGTCGGCCTCGGGACGCCGTGGACCGTGGCCGCGCATCTCCATCTGGCAGGGAGATGAGGACATGACCGTGGCGCCCAGCGTGGCAGAGGACCTGGCCAGCCAGTGGCGCAACGTGCACGGCATCGAAGGCGCGGGTTCCGACCTGCTCACGGCGGGACCTGATGATACCGGGCGCAGGCGGCGGACTGCGTGGCGTGACAGCCGCGGCGCCGCAGCCGTGGAGCTGAACCAGCTGAGCGGAATGGGCCATGGCGCGCCGCTGGGCTGCATGATCGACGACGGGTGCGGAAGGGCGGGACCCTACCTGCTGGAAGTGGGCGTCTCCTCCACCTTGGAGATCGCCCGATCGTGGACTCTGGTCCAGCCCCACAACCAAATGCGCGCTGCGCCGCAGGCTCCCCCCGCCCCGGCACGCGCCCGTGCGGACGCGGGAGGATCGCCGCCCCTCCTGCATGCCATCACCTCGGAGGTGGGCGGCGTGATCACCGGTGCGCTCCGCAATGCGGGCCTGCTGAAGTAGACATCTGGCCGCCTTGCACGCCGGCCACGGGCGTGGTCATTCAGGGCCGACGCCGCGGATGGGACTGGAGCGCTGGGTTCGTGGAGGGGACGGCGGATCGACAGCGGTTGATTGCAGCGCTTCAACAGGTGGCGGCCGGCGACGAGGCGGCGCTCCAGCGTCTTTATGATCAGACCTCCGCGAAACTTTTTGGCATCTGCCTCCGTATCCTTGGCGACCGAAGCGAAGCCGAGGACGTGTTGCAGGACGTGTACGTCACCTTGTGGCGACGGGCCGGATCGTTCGATCCGGAGCGAGGCGTCAGCCCGGTCACCTGGCTGGCCGCGCTGACGCGCAACCGCGCCATCGACCGGCTCCGTGCGGGCAAGGGCCACCTCCACCGGCCGCTGGACGCGATCGCCGAGGCTGCCGATCCCAGCCCGCTCGCCAGCGAGACGCTGGAGCGCGATCAGGCTTACCGCCAGCTCAGCACGTGCCTCGGTGAACTCGAGCCTGAGCACGCCGGCTACATCCGCGCGGCCTTTTTCGATGGCCAGACCTACGCCTCCCTGGCGGAGACTGCGGGCGCACCGCTGGGCACCATGAAGAGCTGGGTGCGTCGCGCCCTGCTGCGCCTGCGTACCTGTCTAGAGCAATGAGTGATCGCGATCCCATCTCCGGCGAAGACGACGCCCTCGTGGCGGCGGAGTACGCACTCGGCGTGCTCGACGGCCAGGAGCGAGTGGCCGCCGAACGCCGCATCTCGACCGATCCAGGCTTCGCCCGTGAGGTCGAGGCGTGGCAAGACCGATTCGACCCGCTTACGGCCGAGATCGCGCCGGAACAGCCTGGCCCGCACGTCTGGGCAGACTTGGCCCGTCGCCTGGAGACCTCCAGCAACGTCGTCGAGCTGCAGCTGAAGAGAAGCCTGGCGCTCTGGCGCAGCGCGACTGCCGCGGCGGGGGCGTTGGCGGCGGCCTTGGCGCTGGTCGTGGCCTGGCCCAAGCCCGCCGCCCCTGCGCCGCCGGTGCTCACGGCCCGACTGGCGGCCACCGCCGGAGGCCCCACGGTCTTCGTGGCCTTCTACGATCCTGGCCGCAAGGCGATCGTGCTCACGCCAGCCGCCGTCAGCGCGGCGCAGGATCGCTCTCCGGAACTTTGGCTGATCCCCACCGGGGGCAAGCCGATCCCCCTGGGCATGGCTGCGTTCGAAAGCTCCGTGCAGATGATCCCGGCGGCAAGCGTGGGAGGTGGCACGCTGGCGGTGTCGGTCGAGCCCAGGGGCGGCTCGCCCACCGGCCAGCCCACGGGGCCGGTGATCGCGACGGGACAGCTGACGAACCTGTAGCGCCCGGCCTTGCAGGCAGCCCCAGGGGAACCTGGTTGATCCTGTGTGGGATCAGGAACGCAGGCGCGTCCCGAGAGCCCTTTCCCACCGGGCTGGGACCGGGTAGCCAGCCGCTGGTCGCATCCCTCGGACACCGATCGCCTATGACCAGCCCCGCCGCCTTGTTCAGCCCCTTCAGGCTGAAGTCGATCACCCTGCCCAACCGGATCGTCATGGCGCCCATGACGCGCTCCTTCTCCCCGGGCGGCGTGGCGACGCCGGAGGTGGCGGCCTATTACCGGCGCCGCGCCGAGAACCAGGTGGGCCTGATCATCACCGAGGGTACAGGCGTCGCGCGCCCGGCCTCGCTGAACGATCCCAACATCCCGCGCTTCCACGGCGACAAGGAACTCGCGGCCTGGAAGGTGGTGGTGGACCAGGTGCACGCCGCGGACGGCCTGATCGCGCCCCAGCTCTGGCACGTCGGCGCCGTCCGCTCCCGCGAGAAGGACTGGAGCCCGTCCGGCCCCTATGACAGCCCTTCGGGGCTCTCTTCCCCCGGCAAGCCGTTCGGCGAGCCGATGAGCGAGGCGGACGTGGCCGACACCATCTCGGCCTTCGGGCGGGCCGCCGCCGACGCCGAGCGGCTGGGCTTCGACGCAGTGGAGCTGCACGGCGCCCACGGATACCTGATCGACCAGTTCTTCTGGCACGAGGTCAACGTGCGCGGCGACCGCTACGGCGGCGACTCCATCCTGGAGCGCGGCCGCTTCGCCGCCGACATCCTGCGCGAGGTGCGCCGCGCCGTCAGCCCCGGCTACCCGGTCATCATCCGCCTCTCCCAGTGGAAGCAGCAGGCCTTTGAGGCGCGCCTGGCGCATACGCCCGACGAGATGGGCCGGTGGCTGGGCCTGCTCGCCGACGCCGGCGCGGACGCCTTCCACTGCTCGCAGCGGCGGTTCTGGGAGCCGGAGTTCCCCGACGTCGACGGCTCGGACCTGAACTTCGCCGGCTGGGCCAAGAAGTTGACCGGCCTGCCGACCATCACCGTGGGCTCGGTGGGACTTGCCGGAGAGTTCATCGCCACCTTTGCCGGCGAATCTTCCAAGCCCGCCTCGCTCGACGAGCTGATGCGCCGCTTCGAACGCGGCGAGTTCGACCTGGTGGGCGTCGGTCGCGCCCTGTTGCAGGACCCAGCCTGGGTGACCAAGGTCCATCAGGGCCGGACTGGCGAACTCGCCGACTTCACCCGTGAAGCGCTGATGACGCTGAGCTGAGCTCGCCGCCCCTTGTTACCTTTTCCCGTTCTGCAGGGGAGAGATGACAGCTGGCCTCAGATCTCCAGCAGGCGGTCGCTGATCGTGTTCTCGTGCGGTCCTTGGCTCGGAAAGTGAGCGGCCAAGGCCTCGCCGCACAGCTCCACCGCGCGGATGTAGCCTTGGGCCGGCCGGCCCTTCTGCATCCCATCCTGCATCGCGGCGATGGCGGCGTTCCAAGTCTTGTCGCCGACTGCGGCATGAATTGCATCGTCGGCCAGCAGCTCCACCCGCCGGTCTTGCTGAGACGCGAAGATCACCACGCCTGTGCGACCCGGCGACAGGTGCAGCCCGGTGGCCAGGAACTGTTGAAGCGCCGCCCTGTGCACGCGATGGCGCTTCAGCGGCGCAGGCGTCAGGAGGCGGCGCACCCGGGGGATAGAGGCCAGGCCCGCCACCACGGTGAACAGCACCACCTGCAGCAGGCCATAGGCCTCCAGCGCCCGAGTGAGTGTGGCCGCTGGAGCCGCGCTGGCGCTCCAGTCCCTGGGCGTCAGCGCCTCGGCGGGCGCACCGGTCAGCAGCGCCAGCGGCGGCGCGATCAGGGCCACCGCGATCGCCCAGGCCAGCGGCACCTCGCGGTAGTTGGACACCTCCCGCGCCAGGATGCAGACGATCTCGCCGGTGGTGCGCGCCTCCGCGGCGCCTACGGCGGCTGCGATCTTCTGGTGGTCGGCCTCGCTCAGCATGTCACCAGCCCCCTGAGGCTCCGCCGCCGCCGAAGGAGCCGCCTCCGCCGCTGAAGCCGCCTCCGCCTCCGCCTCCGCTGAAACCGCCCCCGTCGTCGTTGTCCCGGCCGAAGCCGTCTCCGCCCAGGAACATCAGCGGCAGCGCCCAGCCGAGCCCTCCACCCCTGCGGCCGCCGCGGAAGAAGGCGGAAATGACGAAGATGAACAGCAGGAAGGAGAAGATCGAACCGAACACCTCGTGATGGCGGCCCTGCGGCTGCGCCTCCTGCTGAGCCTGGACCGCCGCCGCCTGCTGCGCCTGGGCCTGGGCGGTTGCGGGATCGAGGCCGAGCTGCTGGATGATCGCGTCGGTCCCGGCCACCACGCCGCCCGGCACGTCGCCCTGGCGGAAGCGCGGCAGCACCTGGCTATTGAGGATGACGCTGGACATGGCGTCCGTGAGCACCGGCTCCAGGCCGTAGCCGACCTCGATGCGGGTCTTCTTCTCGGACGGCGCGACGATGAACAGGGCGCCTGTGTTCTTGCCCTTCTGCCCAATTTCCCAGGCGCGGCCGAGCTGGTAGCCGTAGTCGGCGATGTCGTCGCCCTGCAGCGACGACAGAGTGACCACGACGAG
>NZ_CAHJWH010000008.1 GCF_903642205.1 Caulobacter sp. S45
TCCTCGTTCACCACCTTGAATCAACCCGAGCCGACCCCCGCAAGCCCTCTCGAGTCACGCCCTCGGAGAACCGGTATCAGTGGGCTTTTGAGTCAGGTTCTAACGCGATCTCATCACGACCAGCTAAATTGCCGCTCTGACAAGCGCCCATGCATGGGCGATCCGTCTGGCAAAGGTTGACCGCCAAATCATCTTAACCGGGTGCTCAGGTCTCCTTCAGCCGTGTAGCGAGATGTATGGCCAATTTCCACCCTCGCTACCGTTCAGAAGGTCAGCTCTGCGGCAGGATACCTCAGCCGCAGCGAACGGTGAGTTTCCGGCCGAAGATCAGCGCGGAAGAACGACCCATGTCGGACATCCGTGCCTACCCCTTCGCGGCTTTCAGACTGCCAGTGCTCCCAGCCAATCTCGCATCGCCACAATCAGCTCTCTGACGGGCTGCTTCTCGATTTCGGCGGGCGACCAGCGAGCTGCCGTCAGGCGTAGAAAGTTCGCCGCGTTGAAATCAGTAAATCTAGCCCAGATCAGAGATGGAGGAATTACATCACCGGTCATGAACTGGGCAAGCCAGTTTCTTACCAGAACGGGAACTTGAGATGGATCATTATTGTGAGGCTCAACATCACTTGCGTTTAGGTCAGACAGCGCCTTCTTCAACTCGTGGGCGTCGTCCTCAAGAATCAAAATGCGCTTAGCATCCCAAGGTGGCCCCTTGTACATTCGACAAGCATAATCAATCCCCAACTCGAATGGCATGTTGAGGCGATAGTATTCGCCGACTGATGTGGCTTGCAGCCTCGAAAGGTCGTGGATTCCGAATCGACTTTCTTCAATAAGCTCTACGATTTTTTCGATCCGCACTTCCGCGCCATCAGCGCGTTCTGACGCAATCCTCGGCTCGTAGCCAAGCGCTAGAATAGAGAACAGAAGTGGACGCATCATATCAAGGTAGCCCGGATCGAATGGGCAATTTATGAATACGTTGCGCTCGAAGGCCAAGGCCTACTTGTTGTACGTCTTATGGGATTGGATCATCCCATTAGCACCATGAACGAAAATATCGGCCCGATCTTTCTGCGCATGATCTTTGCCGTACTTTTCAGCCTCCATCTTTGTCTCAAACGTCTTAGACGCGCGCGCCGCACCTTGCTTGCGCACACTCCAGCCGCCCGAAGTGCTGGGCACGACATGTCGTGTGTTCTTTGCCACCGGGCCTCCACGCAGTACGCGCGATCCCACAAATCCGCCAGCGCTCGAAGGACAATGTGCGTCGAGCGAAGCCCTCCTGCAAGCCGGGTTCACTTGCGTTCCAGGAAAAACTTACAGGGTGCATCCTGCCCTCACAACCACCTTTGCCGCTTGGACAAACCCCAGCCCTTGTAAGGTGGCTCAGGCCACCGGCCGAGACCCACCCTTCGCCCGCATTCGGAGCGTCCGCTCCTAGGGCGAAAAGGCTGGGCGGGAGGTGCCGAAGGGTGAGTTTCTGGAGCCGCGCTCATACGTGCTCGCGACCGAGGCCGTGTAAAAACGCGTTGGTGGACGTCGTAGGGCGCGGGTTTAAGGATCAGATCTCGCCTTCCATGCGCGACAGGCTTGATTTCGGTGTTTTCAGCGCAACCAGGACTTTCATCCGAGACGCCCCAAAAGGCCCATTCGGAGTTTTTACACAGCCTGGACCCGTTGCGGACCCTCGGGCTCCGCCGTAGCTTCCTCTATCATGTCGGCCGAACCGCTACCTCGCATCTTCTTCGACACGAACGAGGGCTCCCACGATGGGGGTTACTGGCTGATCCTGGACCGTTCCCGGGCGGATTTGAGGGCGCTAGGCCCCGCGCTCCGAGACGGGCAGGAGGTCCTTATTTGGATGCCAGATGAACTCGAAATGTTGGCGAAGCTGCGCTTCGAGAACGTCGATGACCCTTGGGGGCCTCGCTGGGTGGCCGACCCGATACCTGGCACGATGACATACCTGGATCGGGCTTAATCATCATGCCGGAGGAAGTAGAAGGGTGGGTAGAGCCAGACACTATTCTGGTTGCGCTCGTTCACTTTCGTTCGTCATCCCAGAGCGCGATCAAAGGTCCGCTTCGAACAGTCATGAGGTGTCCCTGCTTCCCCGATGACCAACCTGGGACCGGAGGCTTCTCGGCTGTGTTCGGCTTTGAAGGAGATGTTTGGCCTGGAGAACAAGCTAAAGAGATTTTGCAGTTCCTGAGTCGGAACGCGGTAGAAACACTCAGTCGTTCAGATGACTTCTACCTGGGAAAGCGTGGATACGTCGGGTGAGCTCGTATCCTACGTGACGAGCCCGTCCTCCGCCTGCGTAAGGGATGGGCTCGGCCACCGGCCTGAGGCTAAAGGTTTACCTTTAACCCGCATCGAGGGCGTCCGCTTCCGGGCTGCGACGCTGGTGTCAGAAGGAACGACGATTTGCTGGAGCAAGCCACGCCTGCGCTTTCGACCCGCTGCGGAAGTTCGGGAGGTCCGCTTTTGGGCTGCAGACGGGCGCACCCGTTTCCATGTCCCCCGCCTAGGTCCTGTTGACATAGTGGATTCCAGCGGGGCTCGAACTCTGATTCAAGGCTTCCTTTTGGAGGCTGGCCTTGGCGCGGGGCGATCTGACGGAGCGGGAGTGGGCGATCATCGGGGCGCTGCTGCCGCCTGAACGTGGGCGCAAAGCGCGGCCGGCGCACGACAACCGCTTGTTCCTGAACGGGATGCTGTACGTGTTGCGGGTCGGCTGCCCCTGGCGCGACATGCACGAGCGTTACGGCAAGTGGAACTCGGTCTATGTGCGGTTCCGGCGCTGGGCGCAGCAGGGCGTCTGGGACGCGGTGCTGGAGACGCTGGTCGAGCTTGGGCTCACCGACGACTGGAAGCACATGATCGACAGCACCACCATCCGCGGCCACAGTCAGGCCGCCGGCGCTAAAGGGGGACCTGCAAGGAAGGCTTTGGTCGAAGCCGCGGCGGCTTTACGAGCAAGATCCACGCCCGTGCAGACGGTCAGGGCCGCCCTCTTGGCTTCGTCCTGACGGGCGGCGAGGTCTCCGACCATAAGGCCGTGGGTGAACTCTTCGCGCTCGCGGTCAAGAAGCCGAGGATGATGATGGCCGACAAAGGTTATGATGGCGACAACGTCCGGATCGCCCTGCTTATGAAGGGCGTGCTTCCTGTTATTCCGCCAAAGAGCAACCGTAGAGAGCAGATCGCCTGCGACTTCCACGCCTACAAAGACCGCAACCGCATCGAGCGCATGTTCAACCGCCTGAAGCAGGCGCGTCGCATCGCCACCCGCTACGACAAGACCGCCATATCCTTCCTCGGCTTCCTCAACATCGCTGGCTCACGCCTGTGGCTGAAGCACTATGTCAGCAGGACCTAGCTCAGAGTCTCGCGCGCCTGGGAGATCTCTCCGTCGTTTCGGGCCTGTTGCTGCCCGCCCGTTCCCTTCCACCCGAGTGCTTTCCTGCGGTTCCGCTCGGCCTGTCCGTCCGGCCTGTAGGGTGATGTAGTTGGCCAGGAGCGGAAAGGCTGTCGGCACTCACACTCGGTCAGCGCCACTTGCCGCTCCCGCCTCCCGCCGGTCCCTAATCGGTTTGCTTGACGCGCTGGATCGTAGGCAATCGGTCCTCCTGCAGGGGCTACGCCTACCGACGACCGTCGCAGCCCCTCCGCTCTCCAAATGAAAATTTTTCCGACGCGCTTGCCGCATTGGCAGAGGCTGGGCCACAGTGGTGTCGGACTGACAAGGGAACGCCTTCGATCATGCTTCTGACGCGCCGACGGCCTCTATGAGCGTTGAGCTTGATCCCTTCGACCTGGACGCCGCAGGGGTCCGCCGGGCTCTAAATGACTTTCGGGCCTTTATGGAGGCGCTGGCGGCGCGGTTGCAAGGCGCCCTGCCTGACCGGGTGACTGTAGAACGGCGGCGCGATGGCCTGCTCTCTCGCACCAGCCACGTGCACGAGATCGCGCTCAGAAGCGACGGGGCCGAGTACCGGCTGCGCTTCGACAAGGGGACGCTCACGGCGACAAAGGCCAAGGCAGTGCGCGGCGTGACGATCAGCACCAGCGAGGAGCCCGTGCCGCAGTGGCTGGGCGAGGTGCGCGCGGAAGTGGCCGCCCTGGCCGGGACCATGGGCTCGGCCAGCGACGTGCTGCACGACTTCCTGTGAGGACCCGTTAGATGCCGACGACGCTGCAGGGACCGAGCGGGGGCCCGTTGCCGACCGAAGCTCAAGCGGCTGCACGGGGAGCGGCTTGGGAGAGCGCGCTGGCGGGTGGCCAACTGCCAGAGTTCGTGGTGGAGCGGCTGCAGGCCGCGGCCCAGGGCCGTCTGCCCTGGCTGTCGACCATGACGCCGGCGGAGCTTCGTCTGGCGCGCAGTCACGGGATCAAGCCGATTGCAACCGTGAGCGGCACCTGCTGGTACCAGTACGGACGCAGCTGGACGGAGGGCCACGCGGCGGGGTGGCGCGCCGCGCTGCAGCGCCTGCGCGCCGAGGCCATCGTCTGCGGCGCCAACGCTGTAGTCGACGTGAAGATGAGGACCGTCCACACCGACCTGGGCGCCAGCATGGACTACACCCTGCTTGGTACCGCGGTGCGCATGGAGGGGCTGCCCGCAAGCCCCGATCCCGTGGTCGCCACCGTCCCGGCGCTGGAGTTCGTGCGCCTGCTCGAGATGGGGATTGTGCCTGTCGGTATCGCTGTGGGCGCACGTTACCAGTGGCTGACGGGCTATCTGGGTTACAATGACTTAAGCACTCGACCCCTCCCAACGCTTGGGGAATTCTGGGAGTCAGTCCGCCGACACGCGCACGCCGAACTGCGTGCGGACGCGGCTAGGCAGGGGACTGGCGTACTTGCGCACACCCAATTCAGCCAACTTCTTCGACAGGAAGTGGACAAACAACCGCCCAATTATCTTGGCCGTCATATCGTCATCGGCACGGTAGTGGAGACCCGCCGGGGCGACGGTGTACCCCACCATCTTCAGACCGTGGTGGACATGCGCGACGACGTCTCCCCGCTTCTGAACAAGGCTCGCGGTCCCGCCGCCAACAACCTGCACGACAAAGAGGGAGGCATCTGATGGCCGACACCCAAGACCCCATCCCCCAGCACGCCCTTGAGCGGATGAAGGGCCTGCGCAGCCAAAACAACCGCGGCGGCGTCTTCACCTCCGACTTCTCGGTCAACGAGTTCCTGCTGGTGCGGAAGGCGGGCTTCGAGCCGGTTGGCCTATGCGTGGGCTCCTGCATCTACCACGTAGGCGTCCAGTACGGCGGTTGGTCCAAGAACCAGGAAATGACCGTGCTCTCCCAGGCCATGTACCAGGCCCGCGAGCACGCCATGACCCGCATGCGCGAGGAGGCCCGCGACATGGGGGCTGACGGCGTAGTGGGCGTGCGGTTAGAAGTGAAGCGGCTGGAGTGGGACCAGAACATCCTGGAGTTCGTGGCCATCGGCACCGGCGTGGTCCACGCCGCCGGTCATACCGCCTTCAAGGGGCCAGGCGGAGCGCCCTTCACCTCCGACCTGTCGGGCCAGGACTTCTGGACCCTGCTGCACGCAGGCTACCGCCCGCTGGAAATGGTGATGGGCTCTTGCGTCTATCACGTGGCGCACCGAGGCCTGTTCAAGACCATGGGCTCGGTCGGCCAGAACGTGGAGCTGACCAACTACTCTCAGGCGCTCTACGACGCGCGCGAGATCGCCATGGAGCGCATGCAACACGAGGCGATCCGGGTGCAGGCTGAAGGCGTGGTCGGCATGGACCTGCACGAGGGCAGCCACAACTGGCAGCCGCACGTGATCGAGTTCTTCGCCGTCGGCACGGCGGTGACCCCCATCGCCGCCGAGCTCGCCGCTTCCACCATCCCCGACCCGCAGCTGGTGCTGTCGGTGAACAGCTGAGCGGAGCAGACCCATGAGCATCCTCGGCCGCGTCGCCGACCTCTTCCAGTCCAAGACCAACCGTCTGTTGGACGCCATCGAGGACCCCAACGAGGCGCTCGACCTCTCCTACGAGAAGATGCTGACAGGCCTTCAGGAGACCCGGCGTCACCTGGCCGACGTGGTGGCCCAGCAGAAGTCGCTGGAGCGCCAGATCACCACCCAGGACAAGGAGCTGGACGGCTGCGAGGCCGACGCCCGGCTGGCGGTGCAGGCCAACCGCGACGATCTCGCCCGGGCCGCGCTCGTGCACCGCCAGCGGGTGCTGGACACCCGCGCGACCCTGCAGGAGGCGCTCGACGCCATCCGGCCGCAGGTGGACAAGCTGGCCGGCTACCAGGGCCAGCTGGAGGACCGCATCGAGCGCTTCCGCACCCAGAAGGACACCATGAAGGCGAGCTACGCCGCAGCCCAGGCCCAGGTGAAGGTCACCCAGAGCCTGACCGGCGTTGGCGGCCGCATGGAGAACGTCGGCCGCACCCTGGAGCGGGCTGAGGGCAAGATGCTGGGGGCCCGCGACAAGGCCGACGCGCTCGGCTCCATGCTGGAGCAGGGCCTGATCAACGACCCACTCGATAAGCGCTCGAGCACCGACAAGGAGCTGGCGCACCTGCGCGACACCCACGCGGTAGACGACCAGCTCGTTCTGCTTAAAGCGCAAATGGGCGTCCCCGCTCTTAACGCGCCCTCAACCGCCGCCCTACCGCCAACGGATCCACCGGCTTAGTCAGCGGGTTCTCCTCGCCTGTGTCGGACGGCGAAAACGGGATGGCTCGCTGAAAATCGAGCATGCGCTCATCCGCGATTCGCGCCCAGAACGGACCTTCACCTTCCTCCAGAAACAGGACTCTCACCTGGGCATCTGGGAAGCAGCCGTAGGCCCTGCAGAGTCGCATCTTGGGGGTGAAGCGGACATACATTTAGGATCAGGGCCTCCCGGCGCGACGGTCCGACTCCTGATCTCCGGCACCTGCTGGGCGCCAGCCCGACATCAGCCCAGACCGGCCCTGATCAGATCGACGCCACCCGTCACCGACCCTAATGCCAAGTCGGGGTGACGTGACCCCGCCAGGGCCTCAGAATCGTTCGCAGCGTCCGCCGACTCCACCTCCGGTGTGCATGGACGTTCAGACCTGGACACGACCGCGGCCGCGGCTTACGGGGCTGCGCCCATCTCTAGGTCATGGCAGCAGGGCACCCCCAATGGCTTCCCCGACCGCGACCGCGATCCCCGCGTCCCTAGCGACGCGCTCGGGACGTCCCTGGGCGCGGCGCTGCGCGTCCGCGATGCGGGCGGCGGGAGTGCGCCCATCCACGGGCGTCAGGCGCCACCGGCGCCCATAGCCCCGGATGACGTCAAGGTCGCCGGACTTGAGGATACCATTATGGCCCGCGGGAGAAGTGATGAAGCGCTGCCAACCGACGCAGTCGTTGGCCGGTTGGTAGTTGAGCAGTCCCTTGTCAACGGACATGCTGTCGATGAGCGACCGCATGTAGCGGATCTGGCCTGTCTCTTCATCGCCATCATGATGGACGAACGCCATGAGGCTCAGTTTGTCCAGGATGTCGGCGATGTTAGGACACTCCACCTTGGGCCGGCAGTCCACATAGGGCGCCTTGGCCGACATGACGCGGTAGAGGGTGCGGACGTAGTCGAGGTAGGGCCCCGTGCGCTCGCTGATGAGGTCCGGATCATGGCCCCCGAAGAGGTGGCCATAGCCGTTGCCGTACATGACCGCGCCGTTGCAGTGCGCCCAGGCGTCTCCGAGCGCGTGCAGGCTGATGCCGAACTCCAGCGGGTCGCCGGCGGCCATGGCGAAGCCGATCCTACGCCGGCGCTCCTGCGCGACGGGCGCGCCGGTAAGGCAGTGCAGCCCTTCGACGACATCCCGGCACACCTCGTAATCCTGGGGCCGCACGCCGGTGTCGGCCTTGGTGGTCAGGAACGCGCCGGCGGCGACCGCTGGAACGTCCTTGCCGATCAGGGTCTCAGAGATCGCCGCCTGGGTGATGGCGTCCAGCTCGCTGACTAGGTCGGGCACTTGGCTGAGGAAGGCCATGCGCTGGGCGTAGTACTCGGGCGCTCCCCACACCAGGGCGGTGAGGTAGGTCGTGTAGTAGTGGCCGGCCCGGCTCCAGTGCAGGCACCCGGGTGCGGCAGCCAATTGGACCTGGGGCCGCCCACCCGGCGCCAGCAGCTCAGCCGCGACGTCGTCCGCTTCCCGCTCCAGGAGCGCGACGGCGACGGGGCGGCCCAGCGTGGCGAACTGCCCGATGTGGGCCGCCTCGTGCGCGAGGATGCGCAGGCCGAGCCCATCCGCATCCCAGAAATCGTTCGCCGACACGGGCGGGCGGAGGTGGACGACGCCGGGCTCGCTCCAGCCCGCCGCGACCGCGCCAGGTGGGTGCAGGTGCAGCCGCGCAGCGTCCCAGGGCAGGCCGAGCCGCTCTAAGAAGCTCCCGAGCAGGGCGGCGATCTCCTTAGAAGTCACCGAGTCGGAGCCAGCGCCAGGGTGGGCTGTACTGCTCATCGCGCCGTGCAGCGAGCCCGCCGGTCGACCCATCCTCACGCCCTCCCTGGCGAGCTGAAGGATGATAGCTGCTCGACGTCCCAGCGTCGACTCGCCGGAACGGCTGGGGAGCATGTAAGAACTGCGGGCGCCTCACCTTCGCGGGCAAGCGGCGGGTGTTCACCTGAGCACGCCGGAACCGGGCTTACAGCCTGCTGTTCAGGGGCGGAGGTCTGGTGTGCGCACCTGGACGGTGTCGTCACAGGCCCGCTCGCGCCCAGAAGGCGTGCTTGGACCGGTGGCGGCGCTCCAGGTCGGCGGCGTACGCCTCGTGGTCCGGGTGGTCCTGCCAGTCCGTCACGGCGGCCGCTAGCGAAGCGGAGTCGCGTAGGTGGCGCGCGGCGTGCCGCAGCGGACCGATCGGACGTGGTCGAGCGAAGCGCGCCCGAAGCCGCCAAGAGACTTCTGCCGGAAAGACGACATGGCAGTAAGGTCATGCACGAACTGGAAACTGACACGCGACGTGGCTTGCAGCGCGGTCAACTACTAATGTCCTGAGGCAGGAGATCGGACGCATTGCTGTTGAACAGTTGATTGGACGGAGCGAAAGGGAAAATATTCGGTTGACGTACCGCACACCAGATATGGTAGGTCCGCATGGTGACAGGCCAGCGACGGGCGGTGCGTCTGAGGGCGCGCCGTCTTCGGTCGTGGTTACGCCGGAGATGGTCGCTGCGGGCATAGCGGCGTGGGGCTTGAATGATAAGTACGATCCTGATGAGATGGTCATGGAAATATTTGTCGCTATGATTTTGGCTTCTCCCCCTGTGAGAGGTGGTTCAAGCGATTATGAAACTCTGAACAGTGCGCCATTGCTGTCAGTTTAAAGCGTCCTTTTTCATCCACCCCGTAGGGAGGATCGGCCTTTATCCTGATAATTCCTTCAGGTCCGACTAGGGGAATTCCTTTGTCTATAAAGTTGTTTGCATAGCGCATCTTATTACAAAAGTCAGATATAGGCTCATCGGAAAAGCTGTTGATGTGAATGTTATGAGCGAACCTGTTTCTTACGCGCGCAATGAGGATCAAATCGGCGTGTGAATCGGCGTCCACCACCCCTATCGCTTTGGACAGGTCTATCTTAACTCCGAACTCAGATAATCTGCCGTCCGAACCGAAAAGCTTGTTACTTAGCTTGGGGGTAAGCCCCGGAAGGTGAGTTTGGATAACCTTTCCCCGATAGTCGTCAAGATATGCGGCGGTCACTATTACTCAAACTCTGTCGCTCTCGCCTTCATTAAAAAATGACTTGCCAAGGACTTGAAAATCGTTCGGATCAAAATTAACCGGCATAGGTGATCGCCTTGTTAGAAGTGACCAGCCCGGAAGTCGAAGAAACTTCCGACCAGCGACGCGACGCCATGCTACTTAAGGCGCTACGCACCCCGCCTGAACGCCGCCCCAAGCGAGAGAGACAGCCTCGGGAGGGCGAGTCAAACCAGGGTGACAAGACCGCCGTTTGAGGGCAGGTTGAGACTGTCTCCGGGACTGTGACAGGAACCGGGGGCCGCATTACGCGCCCACAGGGTCCCCGCATGTGTCGGGCGGCCCACGGAATACAACACCCCTCGTAAGCGCTCGGCTGATCACTGGGCATGGGAAATACGTGGGCGCGTATCCCTGTGTGCGCGTGTCACCCGCCTGGCTCCCGCCGGGCTACGCAGGGGCGTGGACATTGCAGCAGAGCGTTCAGACGCTGTTGGCGCGAGAGGGCGTCGCTAATGAGGCGTGCCGTGGAGGATCCGGCGACAATCCAGCTACACAAGTCGCGTGCGGAAAGCGGGATCGCCTAGACACAAAACTCCAGGCTAGGGGCTGGTGCTATGGCGAGAACGCGACATCCGGAGCAGACTCGGTATGGGCTCCCTGTGGCCATCCTGCTCAAATAACAAGCCAAACCGCTCAGGAGCCCGCGAATACCACAGCCGAGCCAATCAACCATACAGCCATTGGAGCGGGCGTTGGCATCGGCATTGCAATCGTACTGATGTATTTCGTTCCCACTATAGTTGCGTTCAGGAGGAAAGACCGTCAGCGGACGGCGATCTTTATCCTGAACCTATTTCTTGGGTGGACGCTAATCGGGTGGGTTGGCGCGTTGGTTTGGGCCTATATCAGGTCTTCCGCAGCGCCCTTATCTTCCGCACCTTCTGCTTAAGCGTGCGCGGCTCCCTCAGGCTGTCGATAGGTAAGCCGCCTGCCCTTCGCACCGGCTAGCAGCGGCTCGGCGCGCTCCACATCGGCCAGCTTGCGGGTGCTCCAGCGGAAGTCGAACTCCACCAGATAGCGGTGCAGGTGCGCCTCGCTGATTGAATGGAAGGAGCCGTACACGCCGCGCTTCAAGATGGCGAAGTAGCTTTCTGCCGAGTTGGAATGGATGAAGCCATCGCCCCGGACGTACTCGCCCTTAGCGTGATCTGTGCTGCCGTGGCCCGCGTACTCGCCGCCGACGCCGAGATAAACAGTCGCGCCGTCCGTCATGAGGTGCGATTTACGGCTGGCGTTCGTCACCAGAACGTCGCGCACCGTTTTGGCGGTCACGTTGGCGACGTGGAAGGAGCGAGCCTCCCCGTCGCGGTCCACCAGCACCATGACGGGTTGCTTGGCATCGGCAGACAGATAGCGAGGCAGGCGCTTGTTGGAGTGCTTGTTCTTTTCTTTGCCGCCCACGTAGGTCTCATCGGCTTCCACGGCCTTGCCCTCGCCGCCCATCGGGCCGCGCTCGCCCTTGGGGCACTCGCGCAGGCGATGGAACAAGAACCAGGCCGTCTCATAGTTCGTGCCCAGCATCCTTTGCAGTTGAAGGGCGCTCATCCCCTTTTTGCTGGCCGACATGAAGTGAGCCGCCAGAACCCACTTGTGCAGGGGCAGGTGCGAACGCTCCATAACCGTTCCAACGGTCACACTGAACGGCTTGCGGCAGTTCTTGCACTTGTAGACGCCGGGGCGGGTGCTCGCGCCTTGCAGCTTCGTGATCCGGTCGCCCATGACGCCACAGCGCGGGCACACCGCGCCTTGCGGCCACAGGAGTGCTTCGAGGTGCGCACGGGCGGCGGCGTCATCGTGGTAGATCGGATCGGCGAGGTTGGTTTTGCGAGCGGTCATCGGATCGGCCTTTCAGTAAGGCCAATCTATATGCGGTAGCGTGGTACGTCAACCGGATAGTTCCCCCGATCAGTATCGGCGCGACGAACCCGAACTGCTTGATCGAACTTTTCAGCAAGTCGATCTGGCGCGGCGGATGCTTGCGCGCGTTGGCCGGGTTGGCGATCAGCGCAGCCACCGGCCGCATGCGGATATGCAGGTCCGGCTGGTGGGTCTGGATGTTTCGCTTCGTCATCTGGCTGCTGCCGTCGAGGAACAGCCGGAGTGTCGCGCGCTTCGCCAAGTCGCGGTTTAGGGACTTTGTACCTGACTGCCGGGGGCGAGCTTCGCCTTGACCGACCGAGCCTCTTTCAGCTCCTGAAGATAGGTGCAGATCAGCGTTTCATGTACGCCGGGCTCGATCGTCTGCATGACAGCGTAAACGAAGCGATCGCACGCCCAGTGTAGCCGCCCGTTGTAGTCACCTCTGTCAGTCGGATTGTGGGTGAACGTCTTCTTGGTAACGCGCTCGTAGAGATCCACGAGCTGCTCCAAGGTCCGGCCGAGATTGCCATCCTTCAAACGACCTCGCTTCGTGCTGAGCGAGGCGTCACAGGCGGCGGCGAGGAGCGACCAGTCTGCGTCGTCCACGTCGATGCCGGTGTAAGGCTCGATGCTGGAGCCGCTCGCGCGCAGCTGGCACATCAATCTGAGTCCCGGCCCACTGGCCAGCCCGGCAATTTCGCCTTGAAGGGCGACTAGGGCTTCTTTGAGATTCGCCATGGTGGGTGTGATCGCACGGGCATCAGTCGCAATCTCTCTAAGTTGTCTGTTGCCGGCCGCCGTTCCCAAGGCAAGCTTTTGCTGATCACGCCAAGTGAGATGATCCTGGCATATTCCGATAAGATAGAACCTATAATCAGACGAGTTGAGAACCTGCTTCATCACCTTGGTTCAAAGTTTTGTGAACGGCTGTAGAACTTCCCACACATCTTCGGTGCGATGCTGGAGCATCGCCTGCTCACCACTCCCAGTGGCTTGGGACATCGCGCGACATGGGTCTTTCCGCTGCAGCGGGGGCCGACAAACGCTGCGTCCGGAGCGTCTGTCTGGAGATGACGATACCCGCCACGCCAAGGCAAGCTGCGCTGGACACCCTCCTCGAGCTTGTCACCTCGCGCCTGGAAGCTGCGCTGGATCTCACCGCCACGGCCGCCCGCGAAGAGGGCCTCGCCGAACTCGCCCGCCTCTGCGCCGACCTGCAGGTGCTTACTGCCGCGGCGATCCTCGTGCGGGAGCGCTGATCATGGCCAATTCGCACCGCTCCCAATTGCATGATGAGCTGAACGCCCTCGTCGGGCTCGACCTGCGCGAACTTTGCCAGGTCTGGGCTGGGCGCTACGGGGCGCCTCCGCCGCTGCGCTCCCCGGGCTTCCTGCGCCACCTCCTCGCATGGCGCATCCAGTGCGAAGCCGAAGGCGGGCTCGACAAGCAGGTGCTGAAGGTGATGACCGCTTCTGCGGCGCCGAAGACGAAGGCGTCGGCAGTCCGAGAGGGCTCGCGGCTTACGCGTGAGTGGCAGGGCCGCGCCTATGAGGTGGAGGCCGTCGAAGGCGGCTTCCTGTGTGACGGCGCGAGCTACGCCAGCCTGTCCGAAGTCGCCCGGGCGATTACCGGCGTTCGCTGGAACGGCCCGCGGTTCTTCGGCCTGCGCGACGGAGCGAAGTGATGATGGCCGCCTCGATGGGCAGGCTGACGCTGAACGTGCTGCTCTCGTTCGCCCAGTTCGAGCGCGAGGTCACCGGCGAGCGCATCCGTGACAAGATCAAGGCGTCCAAGCAGAAGGGCATGTGGATGGGGGGCATCGCGCCGCTCGGCTACGATCCGCCCAGCGACAAGAGCCATCGCGCGCTTGTCGTCAACGAGGCGGAGGCCGAGCAGGTCCGATCGATCTTCCGCCGCTATCTCGAACTCAGGTCGGTGCACATCCTGCGCGCCGAGCTTGCCGCCGCTGGTGTCCGCTCCAAGTCCTGGACCACCAGCAACGGCCGCTGCATGGGAGGGGCCTCCTTCAGCCGGAGCGCCCTGTTCCATCTGCTCAAGAACCGCGTCTACCTTGGCGTGGTCAAACATGGCGGTGAAGCCTACCCGGGCCTGCATGCCGCGATTGTGGACGCACAGCTCTTCGCCGCCGTTCAGGCAAGCCTGAAGGCCAAGGCGGGCGTGCGGAACGTCCGCAACACACATGCTCGCGAGAACGCGCCGCTGACCGGCCTCATCTTCGACACCGCCGGGCGGCCTATGTCGCCGACGACCGCCTACGGCAAGGGGGGACGACGCTACCGCTACTACGTCACCAGTGACCTGCAGCAAGCCTCGGTCAGTCCGTCCATCTCGGCCATCCGCCGAGTACCCGCAACCACGATCGAAACGCTGGTGGCCCGCCGGCTGCGCGGGCTGTTGGCGGATGAGGGCCTTCAATGGGAGCAGCTCCGTCGCTGGCTCGCAAAGGTCGAGCTGAAGGCGGCGAGCATCCAGATCCTGGTTCACCATCCCGCCGACGACGCCGATCCTGTACCGCTCATGCAAGGCCGGCTGCCTGCGGGCGACGCCCTCTCCCGCGAGGGCGATCTGCTGAGGCTCACCGTGAGCGTACGGCCGGTGTTCCGCGGTGGGCGCACCTGGCTGATCACCCCCGACGGCTCCGATGGCGTCCGTGCGGGCGCCGGCGACCCGGCGCTCGTCACCGCGCTCTGGCGCGCCCACCGTGAGCTCGCCGTCAGCAACTGCGGGCCGCTCACTGCGGATGAAGACCTCGCCCAGGCGTCCAGCCCCGTCGACTCCTACCGCCGCAAGCTCGGCGCGCTCGCCTTTCTTGCCCCGGACATTCAGCGGGCGCTCCTCGAAGGCCGCCAGCCTGCCGGCCTGACGCTGCAGGCCCTGCTCGACTGTGAGCTGCCGCTCTCCTGGGTGGAGCAGCGCGCCAGACTCGGCTTTCCGCCACAGGTCACGGTACTCGCCGCTTAGGCCGGCAGCGTCACGCCACGCGCGCGCAGAAAAAGTTGCCCCTGTTATTGCCCCTGTTATCATGAATAACAGGCGCAAACCGGAGTCGGAAAGTCGGCCCCGGAGACAGGCGTCGAAACGGGCTCGCCAAGGCGACCTTTTTGGATCGAATTTCAGGGTTCAGAGCACCGCTTCGAATGCGGTCAACGGCTTACAGGCGCTCAGCAAGCGCGGCTAACGTAGGCCTCGGAGTAAGTTGGGGGCCTGACTAGTTGGCGGTGGGAGAGGGATTCGAACCCTCGATACGGTTTCCCGTATACACACTTTCCAGGCGTGCGCCTTCAACCACTCGGCCACCCCACCACAGGGTTGCGCCCTAGGCGCCGTCCGCGGCTTCAAGGACCGGGTGGGCGCGACATATACTGGCCTTCCGCCTCGCCGCAAGGCCCCGCGCTTCGGTGGCGGCGGGCTGCGCATTGGCCGGCCCGCACCTATCTTAGCCCCACCCCGTTCAAGCCCTGAGAGCCGCACCATGCTGTTCAGCCGCAAGCCCGCCGACCTGCCGACCGCCCAAGAGGCGCTGAAGGGTCGCGCCGAGCCCATCCCCACTGCGTCCGCCCACTTCGTCAACCAGCGGGCGCTGAAGGGTCCCTATCCGGACGGGCTGGAGCTGGCGCAGTTCGGCATGGGCTGTTTCTGGGGCGTGGAGCGCATCTTCTGGAAGCTGCCCGGCGTGTGGGTGACCGCCGTGGGCTATGCGGGGGGCGTGACGCCGAACCCGACCTATGAGGAAGCCTGCAGCGGGCGCACCGGCCACACGGAGGCGGTGCTGGTAGTCTTCGACTCCAAGCTCATCAGCTACGACGCGTTGCTGAAGACCTTCTGGGAGGGCCACAACCCCACCCAGGGCATGCGGCAGGGGAACGACACCGGCACCCAGTACCGCTCGGCCATCTATACCTACGGCGAGGATCAGGCGAAGGCGGCTCAGGCCTCCAAGGCCGCCTACGAGGCGGCGCTGAAGGGGCGCGGCTTCGGGCCGGTCACCACCGAGATCAAGCCGGCGGGGAAGTTCTATTTCGCCGAAGAGTATCACCAGCAGTACCTGGCCAGGAACCCGGGCGGCTACTGCGGCATCGGCGGCACCGGCGTGACCTGTCCGATCGGCGTGGCCATCGAGGCCTGATCCAGCTTACCGCGGGAGCGGCTCGAGCCTAGGCTCTGGCGTCTTCCACCCGGCGTGGCCATTATGACCGCCGAGGTGGAGGATAGCGGAGCGTCAGCGTGCTTGAGGCCTATCTCCAGCGGGTGGTGGATGTCGGCGACCTGACGGTGGCCGTCGGCGCGGGGCGGCCGCGCACCTATGGCGACGGCTCGGGCCGGCCCATAGCCATCCGCATGAAGCCGGGCTCGGGCGTCAAGCTGGCCATGAACCCCGAGCTGAAGCTCGGCGAGTGCTTCATGGACGGCGAGCTGGTGTTCGAGCAGGGCGACATGTTCGACCTGCTGGAGCTGGTCGCCAACAATCCGCGCTTCTGGAAGAAGCCCCGCACCGCGGCGCTGCGCATGCGCGAGACGGCGCTGCGGCGGCTGCAGCAGATCAACGACCGTCGCGCCGCGCGGCGCAACGTGGCCCATCATTACGACCTGTCCCATGAGCTCTATGCCCGCTTCCTGGATGCGGACATGCAGTATTCCTGCGCCTACTTCACCGCGCCCGGCGACACGCTGGAACAGGCCCAGGCGGCCAAGAAGGCCCACATCGCCGCCAAGCTGAACCTGCCTCAGGGCGGTCGGCTGCTGGACATCGGCTGCGGCTGGGGCGGGCTCGGCCTGACGCTGGCTCACATGGCGCCCGAGCTGGAGGTGACCGGCGTCACCCTCAGCCGCGAGCAGCATGCCGTAGCCGAGCGGAGGGCCCAGGCGCAGGGCGTGTCCGGGCGGGTGGACTTCCAGCTGCGCGACTATCGCGACGTGCGCGGGCCCTTCGACCGGATCGTCTCGGTCGGCATGTTCGAGCATGTCGGCCAGCCGCGTTTCCAGGAGTTCTTCGACACGTGCGGCCGGCTACTGGCCGACGATGGGGTCATGCTTCTCCACGCCATCGGCCGGCATACGCCACCGGGCCGCACCCAGCCCTTCATCGCCAAATACATCTTCCCCGGCGGCTACATCCCCTCACTGTCGGAAGTGCTGCCGATGATTGAGGAGGCCGGGCTGTGGGTCACCGACCTGGAGGTCCTGCGGCTTCACTACGCCGAGACGCTGCGGGAATGGCGCCGCCGCTTCCAGGCGCAGCGGGCGGAGATCACAGCGCTCTACGACGAGCGCTTCTGCCGGATGTGGGAGTTCTACCTGATCTCCAGCGAGGCGGGGTTCCGCTGGTTCGGCATGATGAACTTCCAGATTCAGCTCGCCAAGCGCGTGGACGCCCTGCCGATTACCCGCGACTACATGTTCGCCGACGAGCAGAGGCTGGCCCAGGGCGGAACGACGGCGCCAACGAGGGGTGGGCGGCCGCAGGCTAGCATGCGCCTGCTCAGCCATGCAGCTTGGCGGTGACCTCGGCCACGTGGCGGCCCTGAAAGCGCGCGGCGCCGAGTTCGAGCTCGGTCGGGTAGCGGGAGCCGTCGCCGCCGGCGATGGTGGTGGCGCCGTACGGCGTGCCCCCCGCCACCTCGGCCACCTGGAGCAGCCCTTGGTAGCTGTAGGGCAGGCCCACGATCACCATGCCCAGGTGCATCATGTTGGTGATCAGGCTCATCAGCGTCGTTTCCTGGCCGCCGTGCTGGCTGGCTGTGGAGCCGAAGGCGGAACCCACCTTGCCGTTGAACGCGCCCTTGGCCCAGAGGCCACCGGTCTGGTCCAGGAAGTTGGCAAGCTGGGAGCTGATCCGGCCGTAGCGGGTGCCGCAGCCCATGACGATGGCGTCGTAGTCGGCCAGCTCGTCCACCTTTGCGAACGGCGCCGCCTGGTCGAGCTTGTAGTGAGAGGCGCGGGCCACGTCCTCGCTGACCAGCTCGGGCACGCGGCGGATGTCGACCTGTACGCCTGCGGCTTCGCGGGCGCCCGCGGCCACCGCCTCGGCCAGGGTTTCGACGTGGCCGTAGGCGGAGTGGTACAGAACCAGTATCTTGGTCATCGGGAGGCTTTCGCTGTCAGACGCTGCAGGTATGCGCCGCTAATGGAACTTCATCTGTTACAGTTTGGCGGGTTCTGGCGCAAGCGCGTTGCGCGAGGGTCGACGCGCTTCATGGACCATCGGAACGCTGCGTGAGGTCTCCCGTCGAGATGGCGATCTTCGAGCTGCTGGCCAGCGGCGCGCCCGGGCGCAGCGTTGCGCCGGAAGCCGTCGCCCGGGCGGCGGCCGGCGAGGACTGGCGGCGGGCGCTGCCGCAGGTGCGGGCGGAGGCGGTGGGGCTGGCGCGGCAGGGCAGGCTGCTGATCCTCAGGCATGGCAAGCCGGTCGATCCCAACGGCTTCAAGGGCGTCTACCGGCTAAGGCTGCCGGATACGGACACGCAGGTGGCTCCGCCCCATGCTCAGGCCTGAGCCGCCGCGTTCGGATCGCCGGCGCGCGCTTCTGGGCTTGATCGGCGCCGGCGGCGTGGCGGCCTGCCAGCCGCGGGTGCAGGGTCCGGGCGTCCTGCCGGAGAGCTTCAGGGGCCCGCGGCTTGAGCTAGACAGCCTGGTGGCCAGCGACGGCGCCCGCCTGCCCATGACGGTCTGGGACGCCCGGGACGGCGGTGGGCGAGCGACGCCGCCCTGGGCGGTGATCGTCGGCCTTCACGGCATGAACGACTACTCAGCCGCCTTCGGCCTGGCCGGGCCGTACTGGGCGACCCAGGGCGTCACCACCTACGCCTACGACCAGCGGGGTTTCGGCCGTGCGGCGCACCGGGGCGTCTGGGGTGGCGAGGCCCTGATGGACGCCGACCTTCGCACCGCCGCGGCCCTGGTGCGCGCCCGCCATCCCGGCGCGATCGTGGCCGTGGTGGGCGAGAGCATGGGGGGCGCGGTGGGGATCAGCGCCTTCGCCTCCGACGCGCCGCCCGTCGCCGACAGGCTGGTGCTGGCCTCGCCCGCGGTCTGGGGCTGGCGCGAGCAGGGCCTGCCGAACAGCGCGGCGCTCTGGGTCTCGGCCCACGTGGCGCCCGGATCGCGGCTGACCGCGCCGAACTGGCTGGCGCGGCGCATCCGGGCGTCGGACAACATCTCGGAGCTGCGGCGCATGGGATTGGACCGCAACATGATCTTCGCCACCCGCATCGACACCATCTACGGCCTGGTGGAGCTGATGCAGCACGCCCAGGACGAGGTGGGCGAGACGCACGTCCCCACCTTCTACCAGTATGGCGCCCACGACGACATCATCCCCAAGCACGCCGCCTTCCGCGCCGCCCGCCGTCTGAAGCCCGGCGACCGCAGCGCCTATTACGCCACGGGCTATCACCTGCTGCTGCGGGACCTGCATCGCCAGGTCGTGCTCGACGACGTGCTGGCCTTCGTGCGCGATCCCACTGGCCCGCTTCCCTCTGGCGCGCCGCCCATCCCGCGGCGCAAGACCCGTGATGCCCGTATGTCCGCCCCGGTCAGCGGCTGAGCTTGCGGCGGGGAGGCGTTGCGGCTACCCCGCGCGCCTTCCTCGCCAGGCCGGGCCGCTCCAGACATGACCTTGTTCGATTCTCCCGCGTTCGAGGGCCATGAGAGCGTTCAGGCCTTCCACGACGAAAAGACCGGCCTCAGGACCATTATCGCGGTGCATTCCACGGTCCGCGGCCCTGCGGCCGGCGGCTGCCGCATGTGGCCCTATCCGTCGTCCGAGGCGGCGCTGGAGGACGTGCTGCGGCTTTCAAGGGCCATGTCGTACAAGAACGCTATGGCCGACCTGGAGCTCGGCGGCGGCAAGTCGGTGATCATCGGCGACAGCCGCACGGAGAAGTCGCCCGCCCTGTTCGAGGCCTTCGGGCGCGCGGTGGAGCAGGTCGGCGGCCGCTACTGGGCGGCGGAGGACGTCGGCACCTCGCCGGCGGACATGGTGCACGCACGCAAGGCCACGCGGTTCATAGCCGGGCTGGACGGCCATCGCGCCGCCTCAGGTGATCCCAGCCCGGTGACCGCGGAAGGCGTTTTCCGCGGTCTCGTCCTGGCGGCGCGGCGCACGTTCGGCGGAGGGCTGGACGGGCTGACAGTGGCGATCCAGGGCGTCGGCCACGTCGGCGGCTTCCTGGCCGGGAAGCTGCATGCAGCCGGCGCAAAGCTTGTGATCAGCGACGTCAACGCAGAGGCATCGAACGCTGTGGCGGCCGCCACCGGCGCCAAGGTGGTGGAGCCGGACGTCATCTTCGACGCCCCGGCCGAGGTGTTCGCGCCCTGCGCGCTCGGCGGGGCGATCACTCTGGCCACGCTGGAGCGCCTGAAGGTGAAGGTGGTGGCCGGGGGCGCCAACAACCAGATCGCCAGCCCCGAAGCCGGCAGGGTGCTGTTCGACAAGGGCCTGCTCTATGCCCCCGACTATGTCATCAACGGCGGAGGGATCACCAACGTCGCCTCCGAAATCCGCGCTCTTGACCGCAGTGAGGCCTTCGATCCAGCGTGGGTGGAGACCAAGCTCGCCCGGCTGATGCAGACACTGGACGAGGTGTTCGACCGCTCGATCGACGAGCGGCGTCCCACCCACGTCGTGGCCGACGAAATGGCCCGCGCGCGGATCACGGCGGCGCGGGGCTGACATGCGAACGCCCCCGGCATGACGCCGGGGGCGAAGCTGGAACAGGCCCGAGGGGCCGGGCGGGCGTCAGTGCCGGGCGGGATCCTTGTCGGGGTCCGCCTTGTCGACCACGTCAGGGTGCCGATGGCCGGTTTCGCCCTCGGCGATCCGGGCGAGGGTGGGATTGGCTCCATGAGCCGAGCCCTGCTCGCCCGTGGATGCGCTGGCGCTCGCCTGGCCGTAGGCCGAGCGCTCCGACGGATTCACGACTGTGGACGACGCCACCGAGCCGGCAGAAGGAGCGGACTGGGCCGAGGCGGGAACACCCGACTGTCCCCCGCGACCCGCGCGCCAGCCTTCGAACTCCTTGCTGAAGGCGGAGTGGCGTTCGTTGCGCCAGGAGCCATAGTCCTCGTCATAGCGGCGCGCCTGCTCGTCGCGCCAGCGGGCGTAGTCCCGGTCATGGGACGAGAGCTGGGTGTCGCGCCAGTGATGATAGCTTGCGTGATGAGGGTCATGAGGCTGCTCGCCCGCGGCCTGGCGCCCTCGCCCCGGGCGGGAAGACGGCCCGTAGGCCGAGGCGTCGAACCCGGCGGGGTTGAAGCGCCCGCCGTCCTGGCCGTAGTCCAGCCCCTGGTTCAAGGGCGCGTAGCCGCCCTGGCCCCACTGGGAGTTCAGGTTGGGCTGGCCCCAGCCGCCGACATCGGCGCCTCCATAGCCACCTAGCCCGCTGTCCGAAGACCCGCTGGCCATCTGGCCATAGGCGGTGTCTCCACCCTCCTGGTAGCTGCGCTCGCCACCGTTCTGTCGACCCGGGCCGGCGCTGCGATCACGCGGGCGTTCGTCACGGGCCCGGCGCATGTCACGCTCTCCAGGGTCCTGAAGCTGGCCTTGATCAAAAGCCCGCGATTCGGACGGGCTTGGCTGCCCCCGGTAACGGCTGTCAAAAGGACCGCGGCTGGTCTGATCGCGCCAGTCGCGACCGCCGCGCCAGTCGCGTTCCGAGCCGAGGCTGCGTTCGCCCACACCGTCGCGGGTGTCGTTATCATGATGCCGATCAGCCATTTTCATTGTCCTCGATGGAGGTTGCCCGATTGAAACCGCGGCGGCCAAGCCACGGTTCCCTCCGCTGAGGCGCCGGGGGCTTTACGGTCCCGGTCGAGGTTGCTAGGACCGGTGAGACAATTTGTCTCTGAGAGCACCGTATATGTGGATGCAGCCGCCTGCGGCTCAAATCCCCAAAGAGTCTTCGGCGTTCCTGGAACAGCCTCTGGGAGACCAGCTCAAGACCTACTTCGACAGCCTGACCTCAGGCCCCGTCCCTGACCGGCTGCTGCGACTGACCGAGGCCCTGGAAGCGGCGTTCGAACGCGGAGACTTGCAGTGCGGCGGCCGGCCGGCCCCGCGCAAGTGAAGCCTCACTCCGGTTGGAGCGCCGCCCCGAGCATCTCGCCGGCGAAGGTATCCTCCGCAACTTCGGCGTCCATGATCCGCAACAGCCGGGCGCGCGCCCGGTTGACCCGGCTTTTGATGGTGCCCAGGGCGCAGCCGCAGATCTCGGCGGCCTCCTCGTAGGTCATGCCGGCAGCACCTACCAGGACAAGGGCTTCGCGATGCTCGTGAGGCAGCTGCTGGAGGGCGGCGCGAAGCGAGTGGACGGCGACGCTCCAATCCTGCGTGGGCGCTGCGCTGAGGGTGGCGGCATGCTTTCCATCCTCGTCGGCGACCTCGCGCCGGCGACGCACGACGGCGGTGTAGTAGGTGTTGCGAAGGATGGTGAAAAGCCAGGCTCGAAGGTTGGTGCCAGGCTCGAACCTGGCCCGGTGCGTCCAGGCCTTGATCAGGGTGTCCTGCACCAGATCATCGGCGTCGGCGCTGTTGTGGCTGAGCGACCAGGCGAAGGCGCGAAGCGCGGGGATCAGGGCGATGACGTCTTCGCGCCACCTGCTGTCGTCGTTGCGTCCCGCCTGTGGCGGCTCTGCATCGCGTCGCATATCAGACCGGGCGGGCTGAACGACGTTGCAGGCTTGGGGCTCCGCCATCCGAACTCGACCGACACGCACCCCCACGATCGGGGCGCCGGGGAAACGTGCGCCCTATCTATCCGTTCCGCTTCGGGGCGGGGGCTCCAAGGGCTTTTGCCACCATGACTCCGTTCGATCTTGGGCCGTGTTCCAATGCTTCCGCCGAGACCCACCCGGACCCCGATCAGGTTCTGCTGAAGCGGTTCGAGCATGTGCGTGAGACGACCCGCCGACTGGCCCATCCACTGACGGCGGAGGACATGCTGGCCCAGTCGATGCCCGACGCCAGTCCGGCCAAATGGCATCTGGCGCATACCAGCTGGTTCTTCGAGACCTTCCTCCTGCTCCCCAGGGGTTTCCCGCCCTTCGATCCTGCCTTCCAGTACCTGTTCAATTCCTACTACGAAGCGCTGGGTGAGCGTCAGCCGCGGGCCGCTCGCGGACTGATGACGCGGCCCTCCGCCCCAGAGGTGATGGACTATCGCCGCCATGTGGAAGCCGGGATGCGCAAGGTGCTGGCCGGCGCCACGGATGCCGAAACGGCGGCCCTTGTCACCCTAGGCCTCGCCCACGAGGAGCAGCACCAGGAACTGATGCTCACCGACATCCTCCACCTCTTCGCCCAGAACCGGCTGAAGCCGGCCTATCTCACGCCGCCGACTGAACCGGGCGGCTTCGGACCGACGAGACCGTCGACCTTCACGGCCTTAGGGGGAGGGATCGTCCCGATCGGTTCCGACGGGCATGGGTTCAGCTTCGACAACGAATTTCCGCGGCATGACGTGCTGCTCGGCCCTTACCGCCTGGCGGACCGCCTCGTCACCAATGAGGAGTGGTTGGCCTTCATGGAGGACGGCGGCTATCGGCGCGCCGATCTCTGGCTATCCGACGGGTGGACCTGCCGGCAGGCTGAAGCGTGGGACGCGCCGCTCTACTGGGAAGGTCAGGGCGGCGATTGGGTGGCCTTCGGTCTTCATGGCCTCCAGCCTCTCGTGCTCGACGCCCCTGTCGTGCATGTGAGCTTCTACGAGGCTGACGCCTTCGCTCGTTGGGCTGGCGCCCGCCTTCCCCTTGAAGCCGAGTGGGAGCACGCTGCGCACGGGTCTAGCCAGCGCGGCGCCCTGTTGGACGAAGGTGACTTCACCCCTCGTCCTGCAGCATCCGCACCGCTGGCCCAGATGATCGGAGACGTCTGGGAATGGACCGCCAGCCCCTATGTGGGCTATCCCGGCTTTCGTCCCGCCACGGGTGCGGTCGGCGAGTACAACGGCAAGTTCATGGTCAACCAGATGATCTTGCGGGGCGGCTCGTGCGTGACACCATCAGCCCACATCCGGTCCAGCTACCGTAACTTCTTCCAGCCTCACCAGCGATGGCAGTTCAGCGGCCTGAGGCTGGCTCTCGACTGAGACACGAGAGCCGCCTTGAGAATCTGCCGGCCCGGTTTAACTCGGGCGACGTCGAGCGCCCTGGGACGCTTCCCCGCCCTTGCGGCCTGCGGCGGCTGCAAGTTCCCGGTTCTGCGAAAAGCTGCGCTTTTCGTTGGGCACGCTCTCACCGCCTTTCCGGGCGATTTCACGCTGTTTGGTCTGATCCATTGAGGCGAAGCCCCGGCTAGACTTGCCTTGAACACTCTCGGATGGCTGGGACATCTGTCTCTCCCGCTGTCGCGTGGTCGAACGTCCGGGTAACCTAAGGCGATGTGGCAGAGTTCCGCTGCGCCGTGGCTCGCCACCGAACTCAATCGTAGGGCCGGCCGTCATCGGGAGCGGGCGTGCCGATCGGCGCTTCATCCGGCGAGGCTGGAGGATCGATCTCGGGATAGGGCTGAGGCGTGGGCGTCGTTTCAGGCGGCGGAAGGTCGGACACTTTCACTCTCCTCATCTGACCAATGGAAACGGGCAGGACCTGAACGGGTTCTCTGACGTTTTTGGAGTGAGTCTCCCAGACCGGCATGTAGTGAGACAAGTGATCCCTGCGACGCATTGCGCGGAGAGGTTAGGTCCGCAGGGTCATAGGCTGTTGGAGGCCGCCCCGCGCAGGCCCTCCGCCCGGACCGGAACCTTGGACTTTAGGCGTCGTTCCAGCTCTGTCGGGACCCAAGGTGCGGACGAAGCGCGTCTGGCCGTCCTGGGCGAGGGAAGGTCCATGTCCAGGCAGATCGGCCGGCACGCCCCTTATCTGAGGCGTTACGCCCGCGCCCTCACGGGATCGCAGGCCAAGGGCGACAGCTTGGTTCAAACGGCCATGGAGGGCCTGCTCTCCGGTGAGATCGTGCTTGAAGAGGCGCTCGCCGTGCGACCGGCTCTGTATGCCGCCTTGCACAATGCGTGGTCCCGGCGCTCGGATGGCCCTCGTCCTTCGAACGTGAACGGCGCCGACCTCCACCTGCAGGAGCTGAGCGATCAGGAGCGGGCGACCTTGCTGCTGACCACGATGGAGGGCTTCAGCGCGTCCGAGGCGGCGGAAGTCCTGCGCTGCGACCGCGGCCAAGTCGATGCGCTGCTACAGTCGGCGGAGACGGCGCTGCGCCACCAACTGGCGGCCCGCGTGCTGATCATCGAGGACGAACCGATCATCGCGCTCGACCTCACTCGTGTCGCACGCGAACTCGGCCACACGGTCGTAGGCGTGGCGGCCACGCGCACGGAAGCGGTGGCGCTGGCCCATGACGCGAGGCCTGGCCTGGTGCTCGCCGACGTGCGGCTCGCCGATGGCTCCAGCGGCATGGATGCGGCGGCTGACATCCTGCAGGACTTCGACCTGCCGGTGATCTTCATCACCGCTTTCCCGGAACACCTGCTCACGGGCGACCGTCCGGAGCCGGCCTTCCTCATCACCAAGCCGTTCCGGGAGGATACGGTGAAAGTGCTGATCGGGCAGGCCCTGTTCTTCCATGGCGCCGCACCGGTCGAAGCCGTCGCCAGCTAGGAACCGCCGGCGCGCGGGGGTGTTGAGAAGGTAGCGTAGCCGTGGAGCTTGGGATGACCGACACAACCCTGAACGACAAGGCCGGTGCCGTAGCTGATCAGGCCGACAAGGATGTGAAGGACGCCGGCCGCAGCCTGGCCGACACGGCGGACCAGGTTAAGAAGACGGTCACAGAGAAGGCCGGAGTCGCCAAGGACTGGGCGGTGGATCGTTCCGGCGTGGCGCGTGACTGGGCGCTGGACCAGTCCGATGTGATCCGCGACACGGTCCAGACCAAGCCTTTCATTTCAGTAGGGATCTCCGCAGCCTCCGCTTTCGCCGCTGGCCTTGTCCTGGGTGTACTGCTCACCCGTCGCTGATCTCTGGACGGTGCGCCTATGGCGGCGGTACAGGCGGCTGCTCGGCCCGCCGTTTCGCGGCCTGCTTCTCACGCTTCAGGATTGCGGTCTGGAGCGGCGTCTTGGGCAAGGCGGCCTCGGTCAGGTATCCGGCTGATGTCTTGTCCAGGAGATCGAACCTGCGATCCGCCGCAGCGGCGAATTCGGCGCGGGTGATGCGGCCGTTGAACTCGGTATCCGCAGCCGCCACTGGTTCGGGCGCGTTGATCAGGGAATAGACAGCCGCGCCCTGTACGCCGATGCCTCTCGCCGGGGCCGGAGCTCGGGCTTCGCCTCGCCGATGCGGACGAGAGTCGTCCGGCCTGTTGTCCGTATTCCGCGGGTCGCCGAAGGTGAGGCTCGGATCCATGCCCTCGTCGGCATGAAGGCTTTCGATCTTGGGGAGGATCTCCGGCGCGACCTCCTGTTCGTATCGGGCCAGTTCAGCGCCATCGATAATGCCGTCGTTGTTCATATCGAGCTTGCCGAAGAAGCCGAGGGCGTCGGCCCGGAACTCGTCGCGGGTGAGCCGGCCGTCATGATCGGCGTCAGCCCGTCTGAACCATGCCACGACCGGATAGGGCGCTTCCTGCGCGGCGCGGAACGGTTCTCCGGCGGGACTGATGAAGATGTTGGGGAGCCTGCGGGGCGCACCGCTCCCATGACCATCGCCCCGTTCGTCGCCGCTCAAGCCCGGCCCGCCCCCCGATGGAGCGCCTTCGTCGCTGGCGCAGGCGCAGAGCGTCGAACAGGCCAGGATGAGAACTGAGCGCTTTAGAAGGGCGAGCATCAGCCGATCTAGGTGCGGCGAGGCCGCCGAGGCAAGCCTGACGGAACGATCAGGCCTGGCACGGGTCAGAGGGGCAACCGGGCGCAGGCGCGCAAGCCGCCGCCGTTCCGGTTGACGAGTGCGGCCTCGCCTCCGTGGGCCCTGGCCACTGAGCGGACCACCGCAAGACCTAGACCCGCACCACCGGTTTCGCGGGAGCGGGAGGGCTCGCCTCGATGGAACGGCTCGAACACCCGCTCACGGTCGGCCTCGGCGATCCCTGGACCGTCGTCATCCACCTCGATCACCGCCGCGCCGCCTTCGTGGTAGACGCGGGCTCGAGCGCACGAGCCGAATTTTACCGCATTGTCGAGCAGGTTGGCGACGAGCCGGCGCAAGGCCACCGGATCGCCATTGATCACGACGGGCGCCGGACTGTCGGCGCTGACATCCAGCCCTGTCTCCGCCATCTCCACCGCGACGCTGTCCACCAGAGAGGAGAGTTCGAGGCGGGATCGTTCGCAGGGCTGGGTCGCGTCGCGCACGAAGGCGAGAGCCGACGATATCATGGTGTCCATCTGGTCCACGTCAGCGATCATCTTCTCGCGAAGGCCCGGCGGCGCGCCTTCCACCCGGAAACGCAGGCGCGTCAGGGGCGTGCGGAGGTCATGGGCCACCGCCCCCACCATGGCCGTCCGATCGTCGACGTAGCGACGCAGGCGCTCCTGCATGTCGTTGAAGGCATTGGCCGCCTGCTGCACCTCCGGCGGTCCCCGGAGGCGGAGAGGCGAAGCCCGGGGGTCCCGCCCGAGCCTTTCGGCCGCCGCCGCGAAACCTCCAATCGGCGCGGCGAGCCTGCGGGCGAACAGGTAGGCGATCGGCGCAAGCGCAGCCGCGCTGAGCACGAACCAGAGCAGGATGCGCCGCTGCCATGCGGTGGGGACGCGCTCGCGCGCCATGGCCACCAGCCAGTGACCGTCCGCCCGCTTAACGGCCACCTTGAACGGCGCCATCAACAGGTGCTCGTCTCGCGGGTGCAGGTGCGGACCCGGGCCACCCCGGGGCGGTCCCAGGCCGAAGGGCAGGGGTTCGCGCGAGACCACCACGTCCTGCGGGCCAAGGTTCATGCGCCGCTGGATGTCGGCCAGGGCGTCCAGCGCCTGATGGCCTACGAAGTAGGTCGGAGGAGGGTGGTCGACCACCTGAAGGGTTAGGGGCACACCCTCCGCCGAGAGCGTCGGATCGCCTTGCAGCGCCGACACGATGTCGCTGACCCGGAAGAGGATAGGCTGCGGCGGAGGCAGGCTGAAGATGATGGCCAGGTTCACGGCCTGAGCCGCCACCAGGCTGACCAGCACCAGTGTGAGCACCTGGACGAACAGCGAGGGTCTAAACCCAGGCGACCTTGAACCGTCCGGGCGCGCGGCCGCGCCAGTCACCGCCGCGCGACCTTGGCCATGAACATGTAGCCCTCGTTGCGGATGGTGCGGATCAGCTCCGAGCCGCCGCCATCGTCCAGCTTGCGGCGCAACCGGCTGATCTGTACGTCGATCGCGCGATCGTACGCGTCGCTATCCGGGCCGCGGGCGAAGTCGAGCAGTTGGTCGCGGGTCAGCACCCGCTGGGGATGCTCCACGAAGGATCGAAGCAGGGAGAACTCGCCACCCGATAGGTTGACGATCACGCCCTCAGGGGCGCGCAGCTCCCGCCGCACCATGTCCAGCCGCCAGCCGTTGAACTCGCAACGCGCGCCCATGTGGGCTGCGGGATCCGGCCGCTCGCCGCGGCGGCGCAGCACGGCGCGCACCCGGGCCAGGAGCTCGCGCGGGTTGCAGGGCTTGGGCAGGTAGTCGTCGGCGCCGAGCTCCAGGCCGACAATCCGGTCGGTCTCCTCGCCCATGGCGCTCAACATGATCACCGCTGGGCCCTCTGCTGAGGACAGGCGACGACAGATGTGCAGGCCATCCTCGCCCGGAAGCATAACGTCGAGCACGACCAGGTCAGGCTGGCCGAGCGTCATCAGCCGGTTGAGCTCCGTGGCGTCGGCTGCGGTCTCCACCTCGAAGCCGTGACGACCCAGGAACTCGGCCACGACGTCGCGAATGCCGGGATCATCGTCCACCACGATGATGCGGCCGCAGGCCCCGGCGGCTTCCAGGTCGGTGTCAGACATGGCGAGGCTCATGATCTCAGCATGCCAGCGGAAGTAGGCGGCGCGATGTCCGCCTCGACACACGCGTCGAAGAGCGCAGGTCGTATCCTACTGGTTCAAGGTATCGCCATGCCCGGGCGCGATCGCCTCGTTCGGTCCTGGGCCGATGTCCAGCACGTCCAGCCCCTTCGCCAGGCGGGAGTTCCGGTAGCCATAGCCAGCATAGATCGCTGCGCCGACCAGGCAGTACCCGACGATGATCTCCAGCGGCAATGGCTCGCCGCTGAGCGCCTTCTGCACCATCGGCAGAAGGTTGAAGACGGCCAGCGCCAGGCAGAAGATGATTCCAAGCACTGCGGTCGCGATCCCTCCCGGCACCCGGAAGGGCCGGTGCATGTCCGGGTGGCGGCGGCGCAGGTAGATCACCGACAGGCAGACGATGGAGAAGGCCAGCGCGGTGCCCAGCGACACAAGGTCGCTCAGCACGTCGATGGGCAGGAAGGCCGATACCGCCGCGATGGAGCCGCCAAGCAGGAGGGTGCCGATCCAGGGCGTGCGGAACCTGGCGTGAACCACGGCGAACACGCGGGGCAGCAGGCCGTCCCGAGCCATGGTGTAGAAGATTCGCGTCTGGGCGTAGGTGAGCACCAGCATGACCGACGACAGGCCGGTGAACGCGCCCACCTTGATCGCCAGCGCCACCAGATTGAGCTGGCCTGCGGCGTTGCCGCCGAAGGGCACGATGGCCCAGGTGGGATTCATCCGGTCGATGGCCACAGCGATCGGCGCCGGATCGGCCAGCTGCTTGTAGGGAACGACTCCAGTCATCACCGCCGCCACGGCCATGTAGATCAGGGTGCAGATGAACAGCGAGCCCAGGATGCCGATGGGCACGTCCCGGCTCGGGTTACGGGCCTCTGCAGCCGCCGTGGAGACCGCCTCAAAACCCACATAAGCGAAGAAGATGATCGCTCCTCCCCGCAGCACGCCGGACCAGCCGAAGTCGCCGAAGGCGCCGGTCGTGTTCTTGGGGAGGAAGGGATGCCAGTTGGCCGGGTTGATGTAGGAGACGCCGATCCCGATGAAGGCCAGAAGCACCACCACCTTTATGACCACGATGACGTTGTTGACCTTGGCGGACTCGCTCACGCCCAGGACCAGCAGCCCGGTCACCGCAAGGATGCCGACGGTCGCCAGCAGGTTCAAGGTACCGGTCATCTGGAAGCTGAGGTGGCCGAGCGCGTCCGGCAGGGCCTGGACCAGCGGCGTCGCGAAGGCCGGCGCCATGTGGCCGCCGACCAGGATGTTGGGGAAGTTGATGCCCAGATCATGCAGGAGCGAGATGGTGTTGCCCGACCAGCCGACGGCGACCACCGCGGCGGCGACCCCGTACTCGAGCACCAGCAGCCAGCCCATCACCCAGGCGAACACCTCCCCAAGCGTCCCGTAGGCGTAGGTGTAAGCCGAGCCCGACACCGGCATCGCAGCCGACAGCTCCGCATAGCAGAGGCCGGCGAAGGCGCAGGCCGTGCCCGCCACTAGGAAGGACAGCAGGATGGCCGGCCCTGCATTGGCGGAGGCGACTTGACCGGTCAGCACGAAGATGCCGGCCCCGATGATGCAGCCGACGCCCAGGCTCACCAAGTTGAAGGCTCCCAGGGTACGCTTCAGGCCGTGGTGTGCGGCCTCGGCCTGGATCTGAGCGATGGACTTCTTGAGGGTGAGCCGATTGGTGCGGCCCACGGTGATCGACGCCATCTGCCGCTTTGTCCCCATGTCGACGCCTTGGACTGCGTCGGCTTGGGTGAGACGTTAGAGAGGGTGCTTGCCAGGTGCAACGGGGCGCGGCGTTTGCGCCCCGGCCAGCTTGAGACCGCATGACATGCTGCCGATCCATCACATCCTGCCCAAGCTTCAGGTGATGCTTCAGGCGCGCAACGCCGCGGTGCTCGTCGCACCACCAGGCGCCGGCAAGACCACCGTGGTCCCGCTGGCGTTGTTGGAGGCTGCCTGGCGAGAAAACGGACGCATCCTGGTGCTGGAGCCCCGTCGTCTCGCCGCGCGCGCCGCGGCGGACCGCATGGCTGGGAGCTTGGCCGAGCCGGTGGGCCGCACGGTCGGCTACAGGGTGCGGCTGGACGCCAGGGTCTCGGCTCATACGCGCATCGAGGTGGTCACCGAAGGCGTGTTCACCCGCATGATCCTGGACGACCCAAGTCTCGAAGGCGTGGCTGCGGTCCTGTTCGACGAATTCCACGAGCGCAGCCTGGACGCGGACCTCGGGCTTGCGCTGGCCCGCGAGGCGCAGAGCCTGCTTCGTGAGAACCTGCGCCTCCTGGTGATGTCCGCAACGCTCGACGGGGCGCGGGTGTCGGCCCTGCTCGGCGATGCGCCGGTGGTGGAGAGCCTCGGCCGCGCCTTTCCGGTTGAGACCCGCTATCTGGGCCGTGATCCGGCCGCCCGTCTGGAGCCTCAGGTGGCGCGTGCGGTGCTCACCGCATTAGCCGAGGAGTCCGGCGGTGTTCTGGCCTTCCTCCCTGGAGCGGCGGAGATCCATCGGGTGGAGGCGACGCTGGCGGAACGGCTGGCGGGACGGGCCGACGTGCAGGTCCACCCGTTGTATGGCGCGCTCTCGCCCGAGGCTCAGGATCGCGCCATCGCGCCCGCTCCAGCAGGTATGCGCAAGGTGGTCCTGGCGACCTCCATTGCGGAGACCAGCCTGACGCTTGAGGGTGTGCGGGTGGTGGTGGACGGCGGCGTCTCGCGCGTGCCGCGCTTCGATCCGGCCAGCGGGCTGACCCGGCTGGCCACCGTGCGGGTGAGCCGCGCGAGCGCCGACCAGCGCCGCGGCCGCGCCGGCCGCACCCAGCCTGGGGTCTGCTACCGGCTCTGGGATGAGGCGGAGACCCGCGCCCTGACCGCCTTCGGGCGACCGGAAATCCTGGATAGCGACCTGTCGGGTTTCGCCCTGACACTGGCCCAGTGGGGCGCGAAGTCCACTACGGGATTGGCGCTGCTCGATCCGCCACCGCCGGCGGCTTTCTCCGAGGCGCGCCGCTTGCTGCAGGACCTCGGCGCCCTGGACGAGGCAGGCGAGCTGACTGGGCATGGACGCCGCCTGGCGGCGCTGCCCGCGCCGCCACGGCTAGCGCACCTGATGGTGCGCGGCGCGGAGTTGGGGACCGCCCGGCGGGCCGCCCACATAGCCATGCTCCTGACCGAACGGGGGCTCGGGGGCGAGTCGGTCGATCTCGACGAGCGGTTGGGGCACTTCGCCCTTGACGGCTCCGCACGCGCCCGCGAAGGCCGCGCCCTTGCGGAGCGGCAGGCGCGCCAGGCCTCGGCGGGGACCGCGGACGGGCGGGGCGGTCCCGTCAGCGACGGTGTCCTGCTGGCCTTGGCCTACCCAGAGCGGATCGCAAAGGCGAGAGGCGCCGACGGCGTGTTCAACCTGACCACAGGCCGGGCGGTGCGCGTCGATCCCTCAGACGCCCTGGCGCGGGAGCCCTGGCTGGCGGTGGGTGAGCTCGGCGGGGGCGCCGCCAGCGACCGGGTGCGGCTCGCCGCGCGCATCGATCGGGCGGAGCTCGAGCAGGCGTTTGCCGAGAAGATCGTCGAGGAGACCCGCACCGAAGTCGATCCGGACGGCCGGGTCCGAGCGCGCCGCATGCGCCGTCTGGGGACACTGGTGCTCGACCAGCGCCGGCTCGACCAGCCGTCGCCGGATGTGCTGTGCGACGCCTTGGCCCAGCACCTGCGGTCGCAGGGACTTATGGCCCTGCCGCTCGGCGAAGACACCCAGCGCCTGCGAGACCGCATCGCCTTCCTGGCTAGGCTCGATCCTGAGGGCGGCTGGCCCGACCTTTCGGACGCCACCCTGCTGGCCACGGCGGAGGATTGGCTCGGCGAACAGCTCGGCAGGGTCAGCCGACTGGCCGATCTTGCGCCCGGCGATGTGCATCAGGCGATCATGGCGGGCGTCGACTACGCCCACCAGCGACGGTTGGACGTTGAGGCGCCGGTGCGGCTGACGCTTCCCACCGGCTCCAGCCCATCGATCGACTATGCGGCCGAAGGCGGCCCGCGGGTGGAGGCGCGGGTGCAGGAGCTGTTCGGCATGAAGGCGCACCCGACGGTGGCTCAAGGTCGCGTGTCCCTGACCCTGGCCCTGCTGTCGCCGGCGCGCCGCCCCGTGCAGGTCACTCGCGACCTCCCGGGGTTCTGGGCGGGATCTTGGAACGCTGTCCGATCCGAGATGAAGGGACGCTACCCCCGACACCCCTGGCCGGAAGACCCGTCAAATGCCGCTCCTACAACTCGGGCGAAGCCGCGGGGGACGTGAGCACGGATGGGACGCCTCCTCAGAGATACCCGCCGAAGGTTTTTCAGGATGACGGCGTGTAGGCTTGCACAACTCTGCATCATGTTGAGTAAGGCTTCGCTGAGAGCCGGTCTCGACACACGCAGGCAGGTCCGACCGCAGAGGTTCCATGCGCATCGATCTCAGCTCCAAGACCGTCCTGATCACCGGCGGTAGCCGCGGGATCGGAGCGGCGGCGGTGCGGGCGTTCGCTGCGTCCGGCGCGCGGGTGGCGGTGCACTGCGGGCGCAATCTGCACGTCGCCCAGGCGCTGGCGGCGGAGGTGGGCGGCGGTGCAGAGGCCTTCAAGGCCGAGCTCAGCGACCCGGAGGCCTGTACGCCGCTATGGGATGCGGTGGTGGCCCGGTTCGGTCGGGTCGACGTGCTGGTGAACAATGCCGGCGTCGCGATGGCTGCGCCGGTGGCAGGTGAAGAGGCGGCATGGCTAGACGCCTGGACACGCACTATGGCGGTGAACCTGACCGCGATGGGGCTGCTCTGCCGGGCGGCCATCGGCCACTTCCAGTCACAGGGAGGTGGCCGGATCATCAACATCAGCTCTCGGGCTGCCTTCCGGGGCGATACGCCGGACTACATGGCCTATGCCGCCTCCAAGGGTGGAGGGGTGGCGCTGACCCGCTCCATTGCGCGCGGGTTCGGCAAGCAGGGGATCGTGGCCTTCGACGTGGCGCCAGGCTTCACTCGGACCGAGATGGCCCAGGACTTCATCGACCAGTACGGGGAAGCCTACGCCTCCAGCGACATCGCCCTGTCGCGCCTGACTGAGCCGGGCGACATCGCGCCTATGCTGGTTTTCCTGGCCAGCGGCCTCGCCGATCATGCGACCGGGACGACGATCGACATCAACGCCGGCTCCTACGTGCATTAAAGGCGGCCAGCCGGCCGCCGGACATGCGCGCCTGGACGCGAGCTGCCAGAAGACGCCTATGCTCCACAACCTGCGACAGGCTGGCCCGCCGCCAGCGGCCGTCGCTATCAGATGATCGTGGCGTCCGCGTCCATGGCGCGGGTGTAGCGGCCATCGACGTAGACCAGGGGCTCGGCCAGCCCTTCCATGTACACTTCGACCACATCGCCGATGAAGATGCCATGAGTGCCATAGTCGACCTGCTTGACGTTGCGGCACACTATGCTTGCCTGCGCTGCGCCAAGTCGGGGGACGGCGAGGTCGGTCTCGGGCCAGTCGCCCGTCGCGAACCGCGCCTCGCCCTTCAGCCGGCCCGCGCAGATGGCCGCGATATCGCTTTGCGAATGATGCAGGATGTTGATTGCGAAGGGCGCTCCACCCGCAAGCGGAGCATAGAGGGAGGCGGTACGATTGACGCAGATGAGCATGGAGGGCGGGTCGAAGCTCAGCTCGCTGACCGCCGTCGCCGCCATGGCGTATCGCCGGCCCTCGTAGCGGCTGGTGATCACCACCACAGCTTTCGCCAAGCGTCTCAAGGCCTGCTTCAGCGCATCCATGCAGGCTCTCCCGGCAGCCTCGGCTGGCCCTTGGAGGTTCTAGCCTCCAGATCGCCGGACCACCACCAGGCACACTGTACGCTTCTCCCACCGGGGTGGATCGCCACTTGGCCAGTCCAGCTGGTGACCGGACGCAACTGGCGCGGCTCGGCCTTCGCCAGCGCCAAGGGGCGTACCGACGTGCCGAAGATCGTGGACCGGTAGATGGACGGCAAGATCGTCATCAACCGCACGATCACCGTGTCCTCAGCCGGACGAGATCAACAAGGGTTTGGAATTGATACACGTGGGCGAGAGCATCCGCCACGTGGTGGTCTACTGACCGCGGCTCAGCTGGCCATCAGCCTGCGTGTCGCCCTCGCCACGTCGGCCTGGCACATTAGGCTCTCGCCCACCAGCAGCGCGCGCGCACCGGCGACCTGAAGGCGGACGGCATCGGCGGACGTGGCGATCCCGCTCTCGGCCACCAGCAGCGCGGACGACGGTGCGAGAGGAGCCAGGCGTTCGAACACGGCCAGGTCTGTGACGAAGCTCCGCAGGTCGCGGTTGTTGACGCCGATCAGGTCGGAGCCGAGAGCGACCGCGCGCGCCAGCTCCGCCTCGTCATGCACCTCCACCAGGACGTCCAAGCCGAAATCCCGCGCTGCCAGCATCAGTCGGCTCGCCAAGCCGTCATCGACCATGGCGAGGATGACCAGGATGCAGTCCGCGCCCAGCGCCCGGGACTCGGCCACCTGCCAGGGATCGACCAGGAAGTCCTTGCGTAGCGCAGGCAGCCCTACCGCCTCACGCGCGGCAGCCAGATAGGCGTCCTCGCCCTGGAAGCTCGGCTGGTCGGTCAGCACCGACAGGCAGGTGGCGCCTCCCTCGGCATAGGCACTGGCCAGCGCCGACGGGTCGAAATCCGCCCGGATCAGGCCCTTAGAGGGGCTCGCCTTCTTGATCTCGGCAATCAGAGCCAGACCGTGCGTGATGGCGAGCGCCGCCCGAAATCCGCGGGCAGGGCGGGCCGCGACGGCCAGCCGCTCGATCTCTCCCTGAGGCGTGCGCACCTTCCGTTCAGCCACGTCCTGGTGCTTGTAGGCTGCGATGTGGGCCAGGATGTCGGTCACGCGAAGGTCTCGAGCGAATTCGTAATCGTCACGAGCCGCTCCAAGGCAATGCGGGCGCGCCCCTCGTCGATGGCCGAGGCGGCGCGGCGCAGGCCGGCCTCCAGCGTCTCCTCAACCTCGGCCACCAGGAAGGCGGCGGCGGCGTTAAGCAGGACGATGTCGCGATAGGGCCCCGGCGCGCCCTCCAACAGCGCCTGCAGCGCCCGCGCGTTGTCGTCCGGGTCACCGCCACGCAGGGCCTGGGGAGCGACCCGCGGCAGTCCCACTGCTTCCGGCGTGATGCGGAACAGGCGCACCGCCCCATCACGCCACTCCGCGATGTCCGTCGCGCCGGTGGTGGTCAGCTCGTCAAGGCCCGCACCGTGCACCACCCAGGCCCGTTCGCTGCCCAGCGCTCCCAGCACCCGCGCCATCGGCTCTACCAGGCGCAGGTCGTAGACGCCAAGCACCTGGCGCTGCGCCCCGGCCGGGTTGGAAAGTGGACCGAGCAGGTTGAACACGGTTCGGAAGCCAAGTTCGGCGCGCACGGAAGTGACATTGCGCATGGCCCCATGATGGACGGGGGCGAACAGGAAGCAGACACCGGCCTCTTCGAGCGCGCGCCGGGACTGGTCGGGCGTTGCGGCGAGATTGACGCCCATTGCGGCCAGCACGTCCGAGGAGCCGGAGCGCGAGGACATGGCGCGATTGCCGTGCTTGGCCACCTTCAGCCCGCCGCCGGCGGCCACGAGCGCGGCTGCGGTGGAGATGTTGAAGGTGTGCGCCCCGTCGCCTCCGGTGCCACAGGTGTCGATCACCTGGAAAGGGTGGTCCAGTAGGGTGGCTGACCGGCGCATGGCCCTGGCGCAGGCGGTGATCTCGCCGACCGTTTCGCCCCGCAGCCGCATGGCGGTCACCGCGGCTGCAACCTGGGCGGGACTGGCCTCGCCCTGCAGGCAGGCGGTGAAGAACTGCTCCGCGTCCGGCTCCGACAGGGTCGCCCCGTCGGCGAGCCGCGCGAGCAGCGGCTTGAACGCTATGCTCACGCAACGTTCGCGATGCGGGACGGGCCGCCGGCCATGGACAGGAAGTTGGCCAGCAAGCGGCGGCCGCCTTGGGTGGCGATGGATTCGGGGTGGAACTGCACGCCGTGGATTGGGCGTGAGGCGTGGGCCAGCCCCATGATCTCGCCGTCCTCGGTCCATGCAGTGATCCGCAACGCTGGCGGCAGGGTGTCCCGTCGAACCGCCAGGCTGTGATAGCGGGCGGCTATAAAGCCGTCCTCGGCGCCTTCAAACACGCCCTCCCCGGTGTGGTGGACGGGGCTAGTCTTGCCATGCATGAGGCTCCGGGCGCGCACGACCTCGCCTCCGAAGGCCTGCCCGATGGCCTGGTGGCCCAGGCAGACGCCGAGGATCGGCAGGTCTGCAGGCGCCGAGGCCAGCAGGGCCAGGCAAACGCCTGCTTCGCTGGGCGTGCAGGGGCCGGGCGAGAGCAGCACGCCGTCCGGCCGCAGCGCCAGTGCAGCTTCCGCGCTCAGCGCATCGTTGCGACGCACGAGGGTCTCGGCGCCCAGCTCCTCAAGGTAGTGGACGAGGTTGTAGGTGAAACTGTCATAGTTATCGATGACCAGGATCATTGGGACCGAGCGCGCTTGTCCCCCGTTCTTAGGCGTTCGTCGCCCAGGCTCCAAGCGGCTGCTCACCGGGCGTTAACGGCTTGGGGCGCCACTGCTGCAATCATGCTGATGCTGAGAGCGAAGGCTGGCCCGTCCATCGACGACGCCCGGTTGCACCTGCAGCCGCCAGGGCGGCGTGAGGCGGTCTTGCCGGCGTTAGGCGCCGCGGCGTTCGCGGCCGTCAGCGCCATGACGCTCGCTGGGGCCGTGATCCTGGGCCCACCCGGGGAAGCGCGAGCAACGCCGGTCGCGGTCCAGTCGCCATGGTGAAAGCTAGAATAATGTAACCACCTGGAAACCTTGATCGCGCTCCCGTACGCATCAAGGCGCAGCCCCGCTGCTCCCAGGAGTGTGCGCCGCATGTGCGGAATCGCCGTCGCCGTCGGCATTGAGGACGCTGCAGACGTCGTCACATGCCTGATCGCCGGACTGGAACACCGGGGCGACGTCAGCGATCCTGTCGCTTCACCCGCAGCCCGTATCGCCATGGCCACACGTCGGCTCAGGGTCGTGGACGGGGTGCAAGGCGTGCAGCCGCAGCTCTCTTTCGACGACCGCATCGCAGTGGCCATGAACGGGGAGATTTACAACCACCGCCAACTGCGGCGTGAGCTTGAAGGGTTGGGCGCCCGCTTTACGACCGACAGCGATACGGAGGTGCTGGCGTGCGCGCTCAGCATCTGGGGCGGAAAGGCGCTGCGGCGCCTGAACGGCATGTTCGCCTTCGTGGCTGTAGACACCGCCTCCGGCGCCTTCATCGCGGCGCGCGATCCGCTGGGAGTCAAGCCGCTCTACGTGATCCAGCAGGGCGAAAGCTTCGTTTTCTGCTCGGAGATGACGCCGCTGCTCGACGTGGTCGAAACGGGCGAGGTGATGCTGCTGCCGCCGGGCTATGTGCTGTCAGGGAGCTACTGCTCGCCTTACAAGTCGGCGATCTCCGATCTCCAGCCCATGTCGCGGGCAGCTGATCCTCGGGCTCTAGACGCCATTCTGGCGGCGGCAGTTGCGCGGCGCATCCCTCCGGACCTGCCCTTCGCCTTGATGTTCAGCGGTGGAATAGACAGCACCCTGGTCGCCCACTACGTCCGGCGGGCCGGTTATGAGGTCCCTGGCTACTTCCTGGGTGATGAGAGCGCCCCGGACTTCCGCTTTGCGCAGGCGTATGCGGAGCTGACCGGGCTGGACCTGCGCCTTGTCTCCTTTGACGAACCGAGCAGGATAGACACCCAGATTGCCGACACCGTGCGCTTTTGCGAGAGCTTCGAGCCGGCGGTGGTGCGCGACAGTTACTGTACCGGGCTGCTCTCCCGTCAAGTCCATCATGACGGCTATCGAGTGGCTTTGTGCGGAGAGGGGGCTGACGAACTGTTCGCGGGCTACCGCCCGCTGGAACTCGGCTTCATGGCGGGGGAGACCCACGGCGCGGCTTTGCGGGACCAGTGCCTTGGCGGCATGCACCGCGGCAACCTGCAGCGGCTGGACCGGGCGAGCATGCGTTGGGCGGTGGAGGCCCGCGAGCCGTTCCTCGACCCTAACGTGGTTAACCACGCGATGGCCCTCCAGGCGAGCGCCTTCGTCAGCTCCGAGGGCGTGGGCAAAGCGCCGTTGCGCGCACTGTTCGACTTCTATCCTGGCGAACTGCCCGCCTCGATCCGTGACCGCACCAAGCGGCCGATGAACGAGGGCACGGGGCTTGACGCCAGTCAGGCCGACTCGCCTTGGGCCAGGCGGGCCGACGCCGCGCTCAGCGATCGCGAGTTCGCCGAAGGGCGACGGCGGTTCGACGCCTTCGACCTGCGGTCGAAGGAGGAACTGCTCTACCTGCAGGTGCTGGCGGACCGGATCGATGTGGAGCGTGCGCCCCATCTGAAGTCACGGCTGAGGCTGGAAGCTGCAGACCTGCCGGGGATTGAGCAGCTCTCAGAGTACCGGATATAGCCCATCGCCTCAGAAGCTGAACGGCTCGACCTGCTGGCGTTCGCCACACATGAAGGCGTCGGCGACGAGTTCCAGTGGGCGGAGGTCCGCATCGGAGGCCCCCTTCGCCAGAAGCTCGGCAAAGCGGGCGTAGAGATCAGGATATTCCCTCGACGGAGCGGTCTTCACCGTCTGACCATCGACCTCCAGCTTCGCGCCGCCTTCGGTCAGTAGCAGCGTCCTGCCTGAGCGGGTCTGGATCTCTATGTTCCAGGTCTGCGGCCCGGTCTGGCGCCAGTCGAAGATCGCGGTCAAGATGTCGCCCGGCGGTTCGGACCCGAAGCCAAGTTCGACCGCGATCGGGCTCTGTCGATTTGAAGGGATGCTGAGCTTGGCGGTCCGCACGAACACCTCGGCGGGCAGGATCGCCGTGACGATGGACAGGGCGTTGATTCCTGGGTCGAAGACTCCAAATCCGCCGGCGTCCCAGACCCACTCCTGTCCAGGATGCCACTTGCGGACATCCTCCTTCCAGGTCACCGAAAGAGTCGCAACCTGCTCGCCTTTCAGCCGGGCGGCCGCCTCGACCACAGCCGGGTTCGCCCGCGCGTGCCAGGCGCCGAACAGCGTCAGCCCATGGCTTTGCGCCAGGTTCACCAGGGCGCGAGCTTCACCCAGGGTGGCGGCGGGCGGCTTCTCCAGCAGCACGTGCTTGCCGGCGAGAAGGGCCCGGCGCGCAGCGTCAAAACGCTTCGCGGGAGCGCTGCAGATGGCGACGCACGCCACCTCGGGCGCTTCGGCGTACATCTGCGCATCCTTGGAGAACACCTTTTCCACACCAGGGATGGTCTTGGCGTGACCACTGGTCACGGCCGCCAGCTCGAAGACGCCCGAACTCTGAATGGCGAGGAGGTGCTGGTCCTGCGCGATCTTGCCGTAGCCGATTATCGCCAGCTTGTATGGAGGCATAGGACGCTCACCGACGCTGGAAGAAAGCGCAGCCGTGCGGCCGCGGTTCCGCTCTAGGTCTCAGCTGGGGTCAGCCGATCAGCAGCCGCTGTCGTCCCAGTGATAACGGGACTGGGCCGCATTCCAGACGTACCGGCCACAAGGCACGCCTCCTGAAGATGCGGCCATGGCCGGAGCCGCCGCCTGCGCCCCGGACTCCTGCGACCAGGCGTCTCCGCCATAAGCTGGCCCGGCGTCACCATCGTAGCCATCGCCATAGCCATAACCGCCGTACCCATAGTCCGCATAGCCGAAGCTCGACGGATAGTAGTAGTACCACGGAGAGTAGAAGTCGTAGGCGTACAGCGAGGCCAAGCCGAACCCCAGGCCGAAGCCGTAGAACGGGAAGAAGCCCCTGTAGCCAAAGCCATAGCCGCCGCGGTAGAAGCCTCCGCGGTAGCCGTATCCTCCATGATAGCCGCCGTAGCCACCATGGAAGCCGCCTCCGTGGAAGCCTCCACCTCCGTGGAAGCCACCGCCGCGCTGGGCGGAAGCTGCTGCCGGGATGATCAACGTCAAGGCGCAAACTGACGCCGCCAAGGTTCTCAATCGCATGTCCAACTCCACTGGCGCCGGGCTGCGGGCGACGCCGGCCGACGCGATATCTTTAAGATAGGCAGCTCTTTCCTGAACCCAAGCTGAACTGTATGGCCTCCTTGCAGGCTTCGGCGCCGTGCTGAGCATCTTGCCGCGAGTGGCGTATGAAGCGTATCCTCCTTACTCTAAGCGCTCTGGCGCCCCTCTCAGGCGCCGCCTGGGCCCAGGACATCCAGCCACAGCCCAGCCCCATGCCTCCGTCGATCGAGGCGCCCCGGGACATGGCCTTTCCGGGCCAGATCACCCTGCAGGTGGACGCGAGCGACGTCACCCGCCGCATCGATCAGGTGCGCGAGACGATCCCGGTGGCGGGGCCTGGTCCCATGGTCCTGCTGTATCCCAAGTGGCTGCCCGGCAACCACTCGCCGAGCGGTCCGCTGGACCAGCTCGCGGGCCTGGTGATCACCGCCAACGGCCAGCGCCTCGAGTGGACGCGCGATCCGGTGGACGTCTACGCCTTCCATGTGGACGTGCCGGCGGGAGCAACCAGCCTGGAGCTCCGCTATCAGTATCTCACGCCCACTGAGGACCGGGTGGGGCGGATCATGGCCACGCCCGAGATGCTGAACCTGGAATGGAACACGGTCGCGCTCTATCCCGCCGGCTATTTTTCGCGGGACATCACCTACCGGCCGAGCGTCACCCTGCCGACAGGTTGGAAGTTCGCCTCGGCCCTGGATGGAGCAAGCCGGGCCGGCGACACGGTCAGTTTCGCGCCCGTTTCCCTCAACACGCTGGTGGACTCTCCGCTGCTGGCGGGTCGCCACTTCAAGCAGGTGACGATCAGCGACAGTCCCGTGCCCGTGCGTTTGGACATTGCCGCTGACAGTGAAGCCGACCTCGCCGCCAGCCCTGAGCAGATCGAGGCGCACCGCAGCCTGGTCCGCCAAGCCTATGCGCTGTACGGCTCCCACCACTACGACCACTACGACTTTCTGCTGTGGCTCAGCGACGAGATGGGCGGGGAGGGGCTGGAGCATCACCGGTCCAGTGAGGACGGAACTGAGCCCGGCTACTTCACTGATTGGACCCACTCCGCCAGCGAGCGCGACCTGCTTGCGCACGAATTCACCCACTCCTGGAACGGCAAGTTCCGCCGCCCGGCGGATCTGTGGACTCCAAACTTCAACGTGCCCATGCGCGATTCCCTGCTCTGGGTCTATGAGGGCCAGACGCAATACTGGGGGTATGTGCTGGCCGCTCGCGCGGGGCTGTGGACGCAGCAGGAGGCGCTGGACGCCATCGCCGCCACAGCCGCGGCCTACAACGAGCGCATCGGGCGGCAATGGCGCGCAGTGCAGGACACCACCAACGATCCCGTCATCTCCGAGCGCCGGCCGCTGTCCTGGCGCAGCTGGCAGCGGAGCGAAGACTACTACTCCGAAGGTCAGCTGATCTGGCTCGACGCCGACACCCTGATCCGCGAACGCACCGGCGGCCGCAAGTCCCTGGACGACTTCGCCCGTGGTTTCTTCGGGGTGCGCGACGGCAGCTACGTCACTGACACCTACAGCTTCGAGGACGTGGTGGCGGGGCTGAACGCAGTGACGCCCTATGACTGGGCCAGGTTCCTGCGCACCCGGCTGGACGGACACGGACCGGGCGCGCCGCTCGATGGGCTGGCGCGTGGTGGATATAAGCTCGTCTACACAGACACGCCGACAGGCTTCTTCAAGGACAATGAGGCGCGCCGCAAGATCACGGACCTCAGCTACTCGCTGGGCGTGATCCTCAACAAAGACGGCAAGCTGACCGATGTGCACTGGGGCGGCCCGGCCTTCAACGCAGGGCTGATCAGCGGCGCCACGATCTTGGCCGTGAATGGACTATCCTACGACGGAGACAAACTGAAGGACGCGATCAAGGCCGGTGGCCAGCTGGAGCTCCTGGTGAAAATCGGGGACCACGTCCGCCCAGTCCAGGTCGCTTACACGGGGGGGCTGCGCTACCCGCACCTGGAGCGGATCGCGGGAACGCCTGCGCGACTCGACATGATCCTAGCCGCCAAGAAGTAGGCAAGAAAGCGGCTCCGTCACTGCCGTGGCGGAGCCGCTCTAACTACGATGAAGAGGCCGCAAGAGCGGCCTCGCCGGATCAGCCAATGACTCGAAGGTTGCCGGCCGAAGTCTTGCCGGTGCGACGGTCCTGCTCCAGGTCGTAGGATACGGTCATCCCCTCATCCAGGCTGTTCAGCCCGGCGCGCTCCACCGCCGAGACGTGCACGAAGATGTCTGGCCCACCCTCGTCGGGCAGGATGAAGCCGAAACCCTTGGTGGCGTTGAACCACTTCACCTTACCGCTGCCGGAGCCCATGACCTGACCTGCCCCGCGAGCTGCGCCGCCGCCAGCGCCGAAGCCGCCGCCGCGATCGCCGCCG
>NZ_CAHJWH010000009.1 GCF_903642205.1 Caulobacter sp. S45
ACGCGCCGGATGGGATGACGACTACCTCCAAGCCGTCATCTCCCAAACCGCTTGATCCCTTCAAGCGATTCCCCTGGTTCCTCGGGCAGCGGCCTCGCATCGCGCCCGACAGCGGCGTCACGGGCCAGATCGGCCGCGCGCTTCCCGCTGACCGGATGGGTCCAGCCAGGCGCAAGTTCAGCCAGCGGGCCCATGACGAACAGGCGCTCAGCCGCGCGCGGATGCGGAAGGACCAGGTCTCCTGCGCACACCTGGCGGCCGTAGGCGATCAGGTCGAGGTCCAGGATGCGGGCGGCGTTGGGGCGGCTCCGCTCCCGTCCGAACAGGGCCTCGATCCGGTGGAGCGCCGACATGGCCTGCGCCGGATCCAGGGCCGTCTCCACGAGGGCCACCGCGTTAAGGAAGGCGGGCTCGGAAGGGTCGGGCCAGGCCGCCGATCGCCAGAAGCGCGAACACCGGGTAGGGCGAAGGCCATGGCCGGGAAGGAGCTCCAGAGCCGCTCCCAGGCTTTGCCGCAGCCCCTGGCCGCCGGCTGCAAGATTGCCGCCCAGTGCGACGATGATAGACTTGTCGTCCGCGCGCCGGCTCACCGCCCCTCCTCCGGAAACCATAGTCCCTCGATGACCTTCAATCCAACCGAGCGTATCGCCCTGTTCATCGATGGGGCCAATCTCTATTCAGCCGCGAGGTCGCTCAACATCGACATCGACTACAAGAAGCTCCTCGACGAGTTCGGCAAACGGGGCGCGCTATTGCGTGCCTACTACTACACCGCCATCGTAGAGGATCAGGAGTATTCACCGATCCGGCCGCTGGTGGATTGGCTTGACTACAATGGCTTTACGATGGTGACCAAGCCGGCGCGGCGCTATATCGACTCGTCGACAGGCCAGGCGCGCACAAAGGGCAACATGGACGTCGAGATCGCCGTGGACATGCTGGAGATGGCCCCCCGCCTCGACCACGCTGTCCTGTTCTCCGGCGACGGGGACTTCCGCAGCCTGGTGGGCGCCGTCCAGCGAAAGGGCGTCCGGGTGACCGTGGTCTCGACGGTCAGGTCGCAGCCGCCGATGGCCGCCGATGAACTTCGGCGTCAAGCCGATACGTTCGTCGATCTTGCAGACCTGATCACGGTGATCGGTCGCCCGCGCCTGCAGTCGCCGCCCCGCTTCCTCCAAGAACCTGATGAGCGCAGCCGGATCGGGACGGGCGGGGACGAAGACTGAGCCGCGCCGTGGCCTCGCCCCCCCCCTTCGGCATCCCGGCCGACCTCGGTCCCGAGCCCCCTCACGACTGTCCGCTCTGTCCGCGCCTCGTGGACTACCGGCTGGAGAACCGGGCCGACCATCCCGACTGGTTCAACGGCCCCGCTCCGTCCTTCGGCGACCCGGCCGCGCGCCTGCTGGTGGTGGGCCTGGCGCCTGGTCGTCAGGGAGCGAACCGCACCGGCCGGCCGTTTACGGGCGACTATGCGGGCGTGCTCCTCTACGAGACGCTGGCGCGGTTCGGCTTCACGCGGGGGAGCTACGAGGCGCGGCCGGACGACGGGGTCGGACTGGTGGATGCGATGGTGACCAACGCCGTGCGCTGCGCGCCGCCGCAGAACAAGCCTCTTCCCGCGGAAGAGGCGACCTGCCGCACCTTCCTGACCGCCCGCATCGCGGCCCTGCCGAAGCTGCGCACGATCGTGGCGCTGGGGGACGTCTCTCGCCGCAATGTGTTTCGCGCTCTGGGTCTGAAGACGCCGGCCGGCGCGGCCGGTCACGGCGCACGTTACGATCTCGGCCGCTACGTCCTCTTCTCCAGCTATCACTGCTCCAGGTTGAACACCAATACCGGCCGGCTGACGCCACAGATGTTCGAGGACGTGTTCGCCGCGGCGCGAGACAGCCTGAGCCGAGATGACGCTTAGGGAAATGGAAACCCTAAGGCGTAACCTGCCGCCGATGCGATCCGCACCCGATCAGCGCCTTGCGGCGCCTCGTCAGCTCCAGTTTCCAGCCGGGCGGCCGTGATGAGCGAGGTCAGGACGCCGCCAAAGGGGCGCGCGGCGCTCACCTTCATCTTCATCACCGTGCTGCTCGACATCATGGCTCTGGGCATGGTGTCGCCCGTGCTGCCGCATCTGGTTACCGAGCTGCTGGCCCGCTCGCACAGCCACTCGCACCTGCTGGAGCACGCCGCCCATCGCCTGTCGGGGCGCACGGTATCGATGGCCGCGGTGATCTACGGCCTGTTCAACACCGTGTTCGCCCTGATGCAGTTCTTCTTCTCGCCGGTGATCGGGTCGCTGTCGGACCGGTTCGGGCGGCGGCCGCTGATCCTGGCCTCGAACATCGGGCTGGGGCTGAACTACGCCCTGATGGCCTGGGCGCCCACACTGCAGTGGCTGTTCATAGGGCGGCTGATCTCCGGTATCACCGGAGCGAGCTTCGGCACCGCCAGCGCCTACATCGCCGACACAACCCTGCCCGAGAAGCGCCCCCAGGCCTTCGGCATCCTGGCCGCCGCCTTCGGAGCGGGCTTGGTGCTGGGACCGGCTCTTGGCGGCGTGCTCGGGGAATACGGCGCGCGCCTGCCCTTCATCGTGGCGGCGGCGCTGAGCCTGACCAACGCGGCCTACGGCTTCCTGGTGCTGCCCGAGTCGCTGCCCAAGATCCTGCGCAGCAGTTTTAGCTGGAAGCGCGCCAATCCGGTCGGCTCCCTGATGCTGCTCCGCCGCCATCCCGAATTGACCGGGCTGGCCGGCGTCGCCTTCCTGTCCAACCTTGCCCAGGTCGTGATCCCCTCGGTGGTGGTGCTCTACGCCATGCACCGATACGGCTGGACCACGGGCCGGGTCGGCCTGACGCTCGCCGCTGCGGGGGTGGCGCTGATCCTGGTGCAGGTGCTGCTGGTGGGCCGCACGGTGGCGGCCATAGGCAACCGCTGGACGCTGGTGATCGGCCTGGTGTTCGGGGCGTTCGGGATGGCGGTCGCGGGCCTGGCGCCCAACGAGTTCGTGTTCTGGGCAGGCATCCCCGTCATCGCGCTCTGGGGCATGTCGGGAGCGGCGACCCAGACCCTGATGACCCGCCACGTGGAGGCCGCCGAGCAGGGCCAGCTGCAGGGCGCCAATGCCAGTCTAACAGGCATATCCGAGTTGATCGGCCCGTCCATCTTCACCCTGGTCTTCGCCGTCTTCGTGAGCCCGCCGCATCCGATCAGCGAGGCGGGCGCGCCGTTCCTGCTCTCCAGCCTGATCCTGGTCTTCGGCGCCGTCTGGGCCTGGATCGCCACCCGTCAGGAGCGCGAGCCGGACGAGGACTCCGGCCCGACGGGCGAACTGACCGCCGACGTGGCCGGCGCTTCGACCATCGTGGGCGAGCCCTCATCCCCACAGTCGAAGCTCCAGGCCGGCCGTCGACGAGTCAGCCGCAGGTGATCTTGGTCACGATGCCGGTCCGGGCGTCGAACAGGATGTTCACCCGGTCCAGCTTGACGTCGGGCGAGACCGGGCAGGCGGTGCAGGCCACGCGGCGACGGCTGAGATCGACCGGCACGGGGATCTGCGTGCGCGGCCGCCCGACCAGACCCGCCAGCGCCGCTGCGCCGCAGGTATCTGGCAGCCGCGGTCGGGGCGGTCCCGGCGCCGGCAGCAGCAGCGATCCGGGAACCACCCTGAAGACGGGCAGACCCCCACTGGAGGCCGACGGTCCGTCGGAGTCGCCTGCACAGCCGCAAAGTGCGAGAATGACCGTGCCCGCCAGCGCCAGGCGCGTCTTCAAGCCTGCTTGCGCCACGCGCCCTCCTCCGACTGGCGCCAGTAGGAGGCCGGACGGCCCTGCGCCTTCACCTCACGCCAGCGTTCCCGCGCCTGGGCGAGCGCCGCGGCGTCGCGCCCGTCGAACATGACCACGCAACGTTCATAGCCGTCCAGCGCCGGCGCGTCCGCCCCGTCGATCAGGAACAGCGCTTGGGCGCCGTTGGCGTTCTCGGCGGCGGTGGTGAGCAGCACGGGCTGGCGTGCGGCCTCCGGCCCCTCCGCGGTCCCGTGCGGCAGGAAGCTGTCGTCGCGATAGCTCCACAGCCAGCCCTCCAGGTGCTCCAGCCGGTCATGGCCGCCGCATCGGACCAGGGCCCGCCACCCTCGGGCCAGCGTCTTCTCCAGCAGTTCCGGAAGGGCTTGATCGAGGCCGGTCCGCTCCAGGTGGTAGAACCACACCTCGCAGGCCATCGCAGCAAGCTCCACCCGTGGCCTTAGCCCTCGTAGCGGTCGGCGACCAGCTGGTTCAGCAACCGCACCCCAAACCCGCTCGCCCCATCAGGGATGGTGGGATCGGACGAGGGCTTCTTCCAGGCGACCGAGGCGATGTCGAGGTGCGCCCAGGGCAGGCCGTTGACGAACTTCTGCAGAAACAAGGCCGCAGTGATCGAGCCCGCAGGGCGCCCGCCTATGTTCTTCACGTCGGCGATCATGCTCTCGATCTGCTTCTCATATCCGCCATGCAGCGGCATGCGCCACAGCGGCTCGCCGCTAGCCCCGGAGGCGGACAGCAGGCTTTCGGACAAGGCGTCGTCGTTGGAGAACAGGCCGGCGTAGTCGTGGCCCAGCGAGACGATGATGGCGCCGGTGAGGGTGGCGAGGTCGACCATGAACTGCGGCTTGAAGCGGTCCTGGCAGTACCAGAGCGCATCGGCCAGCACGAGCCGACCCTCTGCGTCGGTGTTGATCACCTCGATGGTCTGACCGGACATGGAGGTGACCACATCGCCCGGGCGGGTGGCGTTTCCATCCGGCATGTTCTCGACCAGTCCCAGGATGCCCACGGCGTTGACCTTGGCCTTGCGCCCGGCCAGCGCGTGCATGAGGCCGGCGACCGCGCCGGCGCCGCCCATGTCCCACTTCATGTCCTCCATGCCGTCGGCGCCCTTGATGGAGATGCCGCCGGAGTCGAAGCAGACCCCCTTGCCGACGAAGGCGACGGGCTGGGCGTCGGGGTCCGACGCGCCTCTCCACTGGATCACGGCCAGCTGGCTTTCTCGCCGGCTGCCCAGGCCCACGCAGAGCAGGCTGCCCATGCCCAGCCTGGCCATGTCCGCCTCGCCCAGCACCTCAACCTGCAGACCCATGGCCTCCAGGCTCTTCACACGGCGTGCGAACTCTTCCGGGTAGAGGATGTTGGCGGGCTCGGAAACGAGATCCCGGGTGAACTGGACGCCGTCAGCCAGAGCGGCCATCGGTGCAAAGGCGGCGCGAGCCTGGGCCGCCTGTGGAGTGGCTATGCGGAGGGAGGTAAGCGAGGGCTTCTGCTCTGCCCTTTCCGTCGTGCGGTAGCGGTCGAAGCGGTATGACCCCAGCCGGACGCCGAACGCCGCGGCGGCGGCCTGCTCGGGGCTGAGGGCGGTGAGATCGAACGCCAGGGTCGTCGCCCCGCTCGCCTTCACCAAGCCGTAGGCGGCAGCGGCGGCCTGCTCGATGTCAGCCGGGGTGGCGTCGTGTCTCAGACCCGCTCCGACCAGCAGCACCCGTGCGGCTGGGCCGACGCCCTGCAGGTCTAGGGTCTGCTTTTTCCCTCCCTTGAACCGCCCCGCCGCCTGGGCGCGAGCCGCCGCCCCGCCGCTCATCGCATCCGCGGCGCCGAGGCCCGCCTGAAGCTCGTCCTCGAACACGATGAGGGCGACGGCGGTTTGGGCGTCCAGAGCGCCGAGGTCCGGCGTGAAGTCGATGTCCATGGCTTTTCCTCAGGCGCGCACGATCCGCCGCTCGCATTAGGACAAAAGCCACGCACCTGCGAGGGTCGCGAGCAGGGATTTGGAGGAAGGCGGCTGCGCGTGTAGAGGCTGACGGCGCACCGGCCGCGCCTGTCCCCGATCTCGATGTCGCTGAACCCACCCCTCCGCTCCGCGCGCTTCTCCCAAGCCTTCCGCGCGCGTTTCCCGGGTTTCCTGCGCCCGGATCGCGCCCACGATCGCGGCCCGGGCATGAGGCGGCGCGGGCTGCGGCTGACCCGGATCGAGATCTACGTGCTTACGCGCACCCTGATCGGGGTGTTCGGTGCGCTCGGCGTGCTCGCCTCGATCGTCATGCTGATCGATTTTGTCGAGCTTTCACGGACGGTTGGCACAAACCGCTTCCATGAAGTCTCACTTGCAGACATCTTTAACCTGACCCTGCTGGGCGCGCCGTCCAAGCTGATCCAGTTGCTGCCCTTCGCCTTCCTCTTCGGAGTGCTGGCCGCCTATGTAAACCTGAATCGACGCAGCGAACTGGTCGCGCTGAGAGCCGCGGGCGTGTCGGCATGGCGGTTCATCTTTCCGGCGGCCGGCGCTGCAGTGGTGATCGGGGTGTTCACCATCCTGGTCCTCAACCCCGTCGCCTCGCTCACCGACGCCGCGTTCGCCAAGCTCGACGCGACGCTGACGAGCGTCCCAGGCCAGGTCACCGACAGGGCGCTCTGGCTTCGCCAGGGCGACCGCCACACCCAGATCATCATCCGGGCGGGGTCCCAGACCGGAGAAGGGGTCAACCTCCGGGACGTCACCCTCTTCGTGTACCGTCTGGACGCCGACGGCGCGTCGCACTTCGCCCGCCGGATCGAAGCCTCCACGGCCCAGCTGCACGATCGGCAGTGGATACTGACGGGCGTCAAGGAGGCCGGACCGGGAGGCCAGGCCCTCGACATTCCTGCCATCACAATCGCTTCGACGCTGGACGAGCGAACGGCGCTGCAGCACTTCGCCTCGGCCCAGGACGCACCTTTCTGGAGCCTGCCGTTCATCATCGTGCGGACCGAGCGGGAAGGCTTTTCGGCCACGCTCTACCGCATGCAGTTTGACACCTTGCTGGCCACACCGATCATGTTCGCCGGCATGTCGGTCCTGGCCGCGGCCTTTTCACTCCGGCTGTTGAGGCTGGGCGGCTTGGCCGGCTTCGCCGGATCGGGTGTTGCGCTCGGGTTCATCCTGTTTTTTTTCAACCAGTTCTGCAGCGCTCTTGGCAAGGCGGAAGTGATCCCACCGGCACTGGCCGCCTGGGCGCCGCCACTGATAGCGTTGCTCGGGGGCTTCACCCTGCTTTGTTACACTGAAGACGGTTGACGCAGGCGGCGGCCCATCGGAGGAAGCTGCGCCGTCGGCCCGAGGACCGTCGGCCCGAGGATCGTCGGCCTGAGGATCGTTGGTCTGGGGGCCAGCCGCTGGGGGTGTTACACGTCATGCGCCAAGGCGCCCTGCGCGACCCTGGATCCGGGGGCCCAGCGCCCACCGGGGGTTGGGCGCAGACCTCCTGCAAGGCTCTCCTGCTGGCAGGCGCCGCCGCCCTCGCCTGCCACAGCACGGCGAACGCGCAACTCCAGGGGACCGTCCGCAGTCGCGCCGCCCCGCCGCCTCTGGCTGACGACGGACTGGGGCCTCGCGACCTGCTGCTGGAGGCCGACAGCGTGGCGCAGGACCAGCCGAAGAACCTCGTCACCGCCACCGGTCATGTCCAGGCCCGCTACCAGGGCAAGACGCTGAGGGCCGACAGCCTGGTCTACAACACGGCGACGGGCGCGGCGCACGCGTTCGGTCACGCGGTGGTGGTCAATCCCGACGGGTCCACCATCTATGGCGACGACGTCACGCTGGATGACCAGTTCCGCGCCGCCGTCGCTCTGGGCTTCGCGACGCGCCAGGTGGGCAACACCACCTTGACCGCCGGAGTTGCGGTCCGTCGCAACGAGACGGTCAACCAGCTGAACAACGCGGTCTACACCGCCTGCAATATCTGCGCCCTGGACGGCCGGCCTACCGCACCCACCTGGTCGATCAGCGCCAGCCGCATCATCGAGGACCGCCAGAATGGGGTGATATACTACCGCAACGCGGTGATCCGCGTACTCGGCATCCCGATCTTCTATGCGCCAGTGTTCTGGCACCCGGACCCTACGACGCCGCGCCGCTCAGGCCTGCTGGCGCCCAAGATCGAGTACTCCCGCCGCCGCGGCTTCTCCTACCAGCAGCCGTATCTGTTCGCGGTCAACCCATCCACAGACTTCGTTGTCTCGCCGCAGATCAACAGCCGGGTTAATCCGTTCCTGAATGTCCGCTATACGGAGCGCTTCTACTCCGGAATGATCGACATTCGTGCGGGCTACACCTACTCGAAGGAGTTCAACAACCAGCAGACCTTCGACAACGACACTTCACGCAGCTACATCCTGGCGCGTGGCCTGTTCGACGTCACGCCGGACAAGAACTGGGTCTGGGGTTTCGGGGCGGAGCGCACCACCGACCCGACGCTGTTCCAGCGCTATGGCATCACCAACGTCTACACCGACCGGGGCCCCTTCCCCGCCGACACCGACCGGCTGATCAGCCAAGTCTACACGGTCCGCGCGGACGACACGTCCTACTTTTCCCTCGCCGCCTTGGACTTCCAGAGCCTGCGCGCCTACGGGAACGAGACTGCGCCTGGACCCAACAACACGACGATCACATTGCCGCAAGGCATCTTCGAGACCAGCAAGTCCTTCCCAATCGTGGGTCCGCTGATCGAGGCCCGCTTCAACCCGACGGACGAGTTCCTGGGTGGCCAGCTCCGGCTTCAGGCCAGCGCGGTGGCGCTGACCCGCAACGACCCGGTCCTGTCGGTCTTCGACCCCAATGGCGTTATCGTGCAGGGCCCCCAACTGGAGAACAACAACGGCCAATATGATACGGCCGCCAAACTGTTCGCCACGGGCAGCAAGCAGATATCCGCCCTGAGCTACACCGACAGCCGGCGGGCCAGCCTGGGAGGAGATTGGCAAAGCACTTTCACCCTGGATAACGGCATCCGCATCCAACCCTTCGTGTTCGGACGTGGGGACTTCTACTCCATCACTGACGCCCAGGTGTACAATCCGAACACTGGAAATCTTGATCCTGGCAAGAGCACCGTGGAGCGGATATCCGGCACGGCGGGAGCGAACCTGAGCTGGCCGTTCATAAAGCCAATCGGTTCCGCCAGCATAGTGCTGGAGCCGCTCGCACAGCTCGATGTCTCGCCCGTCTACAAGGTCAACCCCAACATTCCCAACGAGGACAGCGCCTCGTTCGAGTACGACGAGACCAACCTCTTCTCCATAGACCGGTTCTCCGGTTTCGACCTGCTCGAAGGCGGTCAGCGGATCAATGTCGGCGGCCGCGGCACCATCGACTGGGGCTCGGGCCAGAACGCCAGCCTGCTGGTCGGACGCACCTTCCGCGCCCAGGACGACCCGCAGTTCACGACCCTGTCGGGCCTTCAGGGCGCCGACTCCGACTGGGTGGTCGCAGCGACCTCCCAGCCCATCCCCGGCCTTTCGCTGTTCACCCGCTCCCGGCTCGACAAGGACAGCTTCGCCCTCCACCGCGAGGAAGCCGGGGTGAGCTACGGCAGCTCGGCCTTCTCCGCCTCCGTCCGCTATGACCTGAACGAGTCGGGGCTTCAGCAGATATCTCCCAACGACACGCTGCTAACCGGCCAGACCGTCGGCGAAACCATCATCGGCCGCACCGAAGACATCCAGGTCGGCGGCTTCCTCTTCTTCACCCGGCACTGGGGCGTGAGCGCCAATGTGTCACGGGACCTGCAGCAGAACCTGTTCCCCATCGCCCAGGTGGGTTTGATATATGACAACGAATGCGTTCGCGTCGATGTACTCTACACCCGCGATGAGACATACGGGAACGTAATCGGCAATTCGAATAGCATCACCTTTAGGATCAGCCTGTCGACCCTTGGCGGCACCGCCCCGCTGGCGCCCACAAACAGCCGCGGATCGAGGTGATAAGAGCAAGTTCCGAGGGAATGGCCTGATGAGTATCTTGCGTAGTCTCCCCTGTAGCCTCCTGGCGGCGTCCATCGCCCTCTGCGCGTCGGGCGCCGCGTCCGGCCAGGGGATAAATCTCGGCATGGCGCCGGCAGTGGTCGACCCCGTGACCGCCAAGCCCGCCGAAAAGCCGCACCTCAGCGAAAGCGTGGCGGCGCTGGTCAACGACGATCCGATCTCCTCCTATGACCTGCGCCAGCGGATGCGCCTGCTGGTGGCGACCAGCGGTGTTCAGCCCAGCGAGGACAACCTGCCCCAGATCGAGCGCGAGGCCTTGCGGGGGCTGGTGGACGAGCGGCTGGAAATGCAGGAAGTCAAGTCCATCGAGGTCAAGCAGAAGGACCTGAAGCTCGAACCCGCTGATGATGAGGTGGACGAAACCATCGCGGAGATGGCCAAACAATCAGGGATTTCCCGCGATCAGCTCTTGAAGACGCTGAAGAGCGACGGCGTCGACGCGCGCACGCTGCGCCAGCAGATCACCGCCCAGATGAGCTGGAACCACTACATCAGCGCACGCTTCCGAGACGCCGTGGTAATCGCCGACAATCAGGTGCGCAGCGCGATGGATCAGGCCAACGCCGCCTCGCTAAAGCCCCAGTACGACCTGAGCGAGATCTTTCTCGACGCCTCCCACGTCGGTGGTCAGCAGGCCGCCGAGGATGGGGCCCACCAGCTCGTGCTCCAGATGCAGGCTGGGGCGCCCTTCGGCTCGGTGGCCCGGCAGTTCTCCGCCCTCCCGACCGCCGCCAACGGCGGCGACGCCGGATGGGTCGTGGACACCGACCTAAAGCCGGAGATTCGCACGGCGGTGGAGCAGATGAAGCCGGGAGACCTGTCCCAGCCCATCGTCACGTCGAACGGCGTATACATCGTCCTGCTGCGCCAGAAGAAGGCCGGCTCCGGCGACGAGGTGGTGGCGCTGAAGCAGGTGGCGGTCAGCCTTCGTCCCGATGCACCGGCGACGGAGGTGGCCCTGGCCCAGACCAAGCTCACCCGTCTGCGCCGTCACATCACCGGCTGTGATGCGCTCGAGGACCAGACCGCCAAGACCGCCGGCGTCCTGACCGCCGATCTTGGCGAGACGGAGCTGAAGGACCTGCGACCCGCCTTCCGCGACTCGGTTGCAAAGCTGAAGGTGAATGAGGTCAGCCAGCCGATCCGCACGGATGTGGGGCTCCACCTGATCACCGTCTGCGCCCGCCACGCCACCGGCGTCTCTGGCGTGACCCGCACCGACATCACCGACAAGATCCGCGGTGAGCAGCTGTCCATGTTCGCCCGCCGTTACCTTCGCGACCTTCGGAACTCGGCCGAAATCGAGACGCGATGAACCTGTCCCCCGCCAAGCCGCGTCCCCTGGCGCTCAGCCTTGGCGATCCGGCGGGAATAGGACCTGAGATCATCGTCAAGGCCTGGACGGCGCTCCGGCGCACGGGCCCGAGCTTCGTCGTGGTGGGCGACTACGACGCCCTGGTCGCCGCGTCGCCAGGGGCGGGCGCGGCGGGTGTGCGGCGGGTCGGGGCCCCGGACGAAGCCCCGGACATCTTTCCCGAAGCGCTTCCTGTCCTGGACCTGCCGCTCCTCAACCCGGTGGTGTCCGGCAAGCCTTCGCCGCGCTACGCCGCGGGCATCCTGCGCTGGATCGAGACGGGCGCGGGCCTCAGCCTTTCAGGCGCGGTCTGCGGCCTGGTCACAGCGCCCATCGCCAAGAAGCCGCTCTATGACGCCGGCTTCAATTTTCCCGGCCATACGGAGTTCCTGGCCGAGCTGACGGCGGGAGCCAGCTTCTCCGGCGTGCGAGGCCCGGTGATGATGCTCGCGACCCCGAGCCTTCGCACCGTGCTCGTCACCATCCACCTGTCGCTGGCGGACTCCATCCGCGCGCTCACCATCGAGAGGATCGTGGACACGGGCCGGGTCGCCGCTTCCGCCCTCATCCAGGACTTCGGCATTCCCTATCCGCGCCTGGCGCTGGCCGCGCTCAACCCGCACGCCGGCGAGACAGGTGCGCTCGGGCGGGAGGAGGCCGAGATCATCAATCCGGCGGCCGCGCGCCTTCGCGCCCTTGGGATCGCCTGCAGCGACGCCTCGCCGGCCGACACCCTGTTCCATACCGAGGCGCGCGCCCGCTACGACGCAGTGATCTGCCTCTACCACGACCAGGCGCTGATCCCGGTCAAGACGCTCGACTTCTGGGGTGGGGTGAACATCACCCTCGGCCTACCGATCGTGCGGACCTCGCCCGATCACGGGGTCGGCTACGACATCGCCGGCCGGGGCTTGGCGCGGCCCGACAGCCTGATCGCCGCCATCCGTGCGGCCTCCCATATCGCCGCCCAGCGCACCCGGGCGGGGGTCGCCCCCTGACCTCCAGGTCGAAGGCCCCGTGACCCTTGCTGACCTGCCGACACTGAGGGCCGGTCTCGCCGAGCGCGGGCTCATCGCGGACAAGAGGTTCGGTCAGCATTTCCTGCTGGACCTGAACGTCACCCGCAAGATCGCCCGCCTCGCCGGTCCGCTCGAGGGCGCGGCCGTGCTGGAGATCGGCCCCGGCCCGGGCGGCCTGACCCGCGCGCTGCTGGAGGAGGGCGCCGCCAAGGTCGTGGCGGTGGAGCGCGACAGACGCTTCATCGACCTCCTGGGAGATGTCGCCGCCGCCGCGGCCGGTCGGCTGGTTATCGTCGAGGCCGACGCGCTGGCCGTGGATCAGGCCGTGTTGATGCGCGAACACGCCGCCGGGCTGGCGACCTGCGTGGTGGCGAACCTCCCCTACAATATCGCCACCCCCCTGCTCATCGGCTGGCTGACCGGCGGTTTCCGGCCGGCGTCCATGACGCTGATGTTCCAGAGGGAGGTCGCCGACAGGATCGCGGCGACCTGCGGAGCGCAGGCCTACGGCCGCCTGTCCGTGCTCGCCCAGTCACTGACGCAGGCCGAAGTGGTGATGCGCCTGCCGGCCCGCGCCTTCACACCGCCCCCCAAGGTCGACTCCGCGGTCGTGCGCCTGGATCGCCACCCGGACGGGCCAGACCCATCCCAGACGGCGCAGCTGGAGCTGATCACCCGCCACGCATTCGGCCAGCGCCGCAAGATGCTTCGGTCCAGCCTCAAGGCCCTCGGAGGGGAGGCCCTGCTGACGGCGGCGGGCGTGGACCCGAACGCACGGGCCGAGACGGTGACGGTCCAGCAGTTCCAGGCCTTGGCGCAGCAATTGGCGGTCCGTGGCGGAGTCTAGCGACTATCGCGGGCGCGTAAGCTGCCAAGTCAGGTGCGAGCGCACGGCCGGCCACTCCGAAGCGGTGATGCTGTAGACGCAGGTGTCGCGAAGCGTGCCGTCCTCGGCGCGCCGGTGGCAGCGCAGCACGCCATCCAGCTTGGCGCCCAGCCGTTCGATGGCGCGCCGGCTCTGCTGGTTCAGGACGTGGGTGCGGAGCTCCACGGCCAGGCAGTCAAGCTCTTCGAAGGCGCGGGTCAGAAGCAGCAGCTTGGCTTCGGTGTTCAGCGGCGTGCGCTGGACGGCGCGGGCGTACCAGGTGGACCCGATCTCCAGGCGCGGTCCGCCCGCATCGATGTTCAGGAAGTTTGTCATACCCACGATCCGGCCCGTCTGGCGATCCACGACGCAGAACGGAGCCATGGAGCCCGCCGCCTGCAGCGCGAGGCGGCGGCTGATCTCGGCCCGCATGCCCCCGGGCGTCGGCACGCTGGTGTACCAGAGGGTCCACAGGTCGCCGTCCTCAACCGCCGCGACCAGTCCGTCATGCTGATCCAGAGACAGGGGCTTGAGCTGGACGTGGACGCCCGTGAGGGTCGCCGGACAGGCGGGCTGCCGGCTTTCGGCTGACGCTTCGCGCTCCAGGGTCACGGTTCGGCGGACTCCAGCAGCCCCGTCACGAAGCCGCTCAGCCAGGGGTTCCGGGCCCGCTTCAGCCGCTCGGCGTGGTAGATGTGGGCGAGGTCGGCATAGGCTTGGTCGAAGTCGTCGTTGACCAGGACGTAGTCGTAGGCGGACCAGCGGGCGATCTCGCCGGGTGCGCGGGCCAGGCGGCGCTCGATCACCTCCGCGCCGTCCTGAGCCCGGGCGAAGAGACGCCGGCGCAGGTCAGCCATGGTGGGCGGCAGGACGAAGACCCGCACCACGTCGGCTGGGGCCCCGGCCGCCACCTGCTCGGCGCCCTGCCAGTCGATGTCGAAGAGGACGTCGCGCCCGGCCTCCAGCGCCGCCAGCACCGGCGCGCGGGGCGTGCCGTAGCGATGGTCGTGCACCTCCGCCCATTCCAGGAAGGCGGCCTCGGCCACCATGGCGTCGAAGGCCGGGCGGCCGACGAAGGCGTATTCCCGCCCCTCCTGCTCGCCCGGGCGGGGGCTGCGGGTGGTGCACGAGACCGACAGCTTAAGCTCCGCATGGTCGGCCACCAGGCGGCGGGAGAGCGAGGTCTTGCCGGCGCCGGAGGGGCTGGAGAGCACCAGCATCAGCCCGCGCCGCGGCGCGCCGTGGGGGCGAGGCGCGTTCAAGGGCTCAGCGGTGCTCGAGGGGGGTGAAGGAGCGGGCGGCCGAACCGCCGCCCGGCGGGATGGGCGCGCCGGCCAGCGCCTGGTGCTCGGCCTGAGCGTGCTCGAAGACCCGCCAGCGGGCGACGTTCTTCTCGTGCTCCGCCAGTGATCGGGCGAAGACATGGCCGCCGCCGCCATCGGCGACGAAGTAGAGGTCGGCGCTGGACGACGGATCGAGCACGGCCGCCAGGGAGGCGCGGCCGGGATTGTCGATGGGCGTCGGCGGCAGGCCCGCGTTGAGGTAGGTGTTGTAGGGACCGGGGGCGGCGAGTTCCGACACCCGGAGGCCATGACCCAGCGGCCCCGCCCCGCTGGTCAGCCCGTAGATCACCGTGGGATCCGCCTCCAGCTTCACCCCCTGGCGCAGGCGGTTGATGTAGACCGAGGCCACGTGGGGCCGCTCGGCCGCCAGGGCGGTCTCCTTCTCCACGATCGAGGCCAGGATGACGGCTTGGTCCGCGTCGGCGAAGGGCAGGCCGGGCTGGCGGCTGGCCCAGAGCGTGGCCAGCAGCCGCTCGCGGTCGTCGATCATCCGCTTCAGCAGGCTGGCGCGCGATTGGCCGCGGACCACCTCGTAGGTTTCCGGCAGCAGCGAGCCTTCGGGCGGGAGCGGCGCAGGCCCCGTCAGCACATCGCTCCGGTCCAACACGTCCACAGCCTGCCGCGAGGACAGGCCTTCGGGGATGGTGATGCGATGGTGCACCACGAGACCTCGGCGCAGGCGGGCGATCACGTCCCGCAGCGAGGCCCGGGACGGGAAGGCGTATTCGCCCGCCCGCATATGGCGCGCCGCTCCGGTGACCTGGGCGGCTGCGAGGAAGAGGGGCGCGGAGCGGATCACGCCGGCCTGCCTCAGGCTGGCCCCGATCTCGGCCACACCGGCGCCTTTACGGAGGATGACCGTGGTAGACACCCCGCTACGGGCTCTCGGACCTGCGCCGTTGTAGATCCAGAGGCTGAGGCCTGCCAGCAGCACCATGACCAACGCAAGGGTGGCGAGCGCACCCGCCACGCCCGCGAAAAGAGGCCGGCCGCGCGCGGCTGGAGACGATCCCGTGCGGCGCGGGCCGCGGCTCACGGGACCTTGGCGAGCACGAGCGAGGCGTTGGTGCCGCCGAACCCGAAACTGTTGGACAGGGCCACATCGATCTTCATCGGCTTGGCGTGGTGCGGCACGAGGTCGAGCTTCGTCTCCACCGACGGATTGTCCAGGTTGATGGTCGGCGGCGCGATCTGGTCGCGGATGGCCAGCGCAGTGAAGGCCGCCTCCACCGATCCGGCCGCACCCAGCAAGTGACCGGTGGCGGACTTGGTAGAGGACATGGTCTTGCCTCCTGCGCGGTCGCCCAGCAGCCGCTCGATGGCGCCCAGCTCGATCTCGTCGCCAAGGGGCGTCGAGGTGCCGTGGGCGTTGATGTAGTCGATCTGGTCGGGTGTGACGCCGGCGTCCTTCATCGAAGCCTGCATGGCCCGGAACCCGCCGTTGCCGTCAGCGGCGGGCGCAGTGATGTGATGGGCGTCGCCGGACAGGCCGTAGCCGATCACCTCAGCGTAGATCTTGGCGCCTCGCGCCTTGGCGTGCTCGAAGTCCTCGAGCACCAGGACACCCGCGCCTTCGCCCATCACAAAGCCGTCGCGGTCCCTGTCGTAGGGACGCGAGCCCTTCTCCGGCGAGTCGTTGAAGTTGGTGGAGAGCGCCCGGCAGGCGATGAAGCCGGCGATACCGAGCTTGCAGACCGCCGCCTCCGCTCCGCCCGCCACCATCACGTCGGCGTCGCCGTATTTGATCAGGCGCGCGGCGTCGCCGATCGCGTGGGCGCCCGTGGCGCAGGCGGTGACCACTGCGTGATTAGGTCCCTGGTAGCCGTAGCGGATGGAGACATGCCCGGACGCCAGGTTGATCAAGGCCGAGGGGATGAAGAAAGGGCTGACCCGGCGCGGCCCCTTGGCCTCAAGCTCCAGGGTCGTCTCGGCGATCTTGTTCAGGCCGCCGATGCCGGAACCCAGGATCACGCCCGTGCGCAACTTCTCCTCGTCGGACGGCTCGGTCCAACCTGCATCCTTCACCGCCTCGTCGGCGGCGGCGATGGCATAGAGGATGAAGTCGTCGATCTTGCGTTGGTCCTTCGGCGGCAAGACCTTGTCCGGGTCAAAGGAACCCTCGACACCGGGGCCGCCACCGCCGCGCCCGTTGACGCGGGGGACCTCGCACGCGATCTGGCAGGCATAGCCCTGCGGGTCGAAAGCCGTGATCCGGTTGGCCCCGGACTTTCCGGCCAGGATCGCCTTCCAGCTGACTTCCGTGCCCCAGCCCAGCGGAGTGACGAGCCCGATCCCGGTAATGACGACGCGACGCATGCGATCCGCTGACCCTCGGCCATTCGCGCCGTCCGCAGCGTCTCGCCGCGGGCGCTAAGGGCGCGAACGGCGAAGAGCGTGCGAGCGTCTGCGCGAGGAGCTTACTGCCCCAGGCGCTCCTGGATGAACTTCACCGCGTCGCCGACCGTCTGGATGTGTTCGGCGGCGTCGTCGGGGATTTCGATGTCGAACTCCTCCTCGAAGGCCATAACCAGCTCGACGTTGTCGAGGCTGTCGGCGCCCAGATCGTCGATGAAGCTGGCCTTCTCGGTCACCTTCTCCGGATCGGCGTCCAGGTGCTCGATGACGATCTTGCGGACACGTTCGAGGACGTCGGTGGACATACGGGCGAGCCCCTCTCTGAAGGCGATTGGCGGGGCCGGATAAGGCACCACGCGAAATGAGTCGTCGATACAAATGTCGAAGGCCGGTACCCCGGTGAGCCCGAGTCCGGCCATCGGGCGAGGCGTAGCACACTCCTTTTTGCGAGACTAGCGCCTCGGAAAGGGTGTGCGGCGCGGTCAGATCATGGCCATTCCGCCGTTGACGTGAAGTGTCTGGCCGGTGACGTAGGCCGCCTCCGCACTTGCCAGATAGACGCAGGCCGCCGCGATCTCGCCACCTTCACCGAGCCGGCCGGCAGGGATGCGGCCCAGGATCGTGCTGCGCTGCGCCTCGTTCAGGGCGTCGGTCATGGGGCTGGCGATGAAGCCGGGCGCGATGCAGTTTACCGTCATTCCCCGGCCGCCGACCTCCTGGGCGAGGGCCTTGGAGAAGCCGATCATGCCGGCTTTCGACGCCGCATAGTTGGTCTGGCCCGGATTGCCCGTGACGCCCACGACGGAGGTGATGCCGATGATCCGACCATGACGGCGGCGCATCATGCCCTTGGTGACGGCCCGGCAGAGGCGGAAATAGGCCTCCAGGTTCACCTGCTGGACGATCGACCACTCCTCGTCCTTCATCCGGACCAGGATGTTGTCACGGGTGAGGCCGGCGTTGGACACGACGATGTCCAGCGGCGCTCCGGCGGCGGCTTCGGCTGAGCCCACCAGGCCGTCCACCGCAGCGGCGTCCGACAGGCTGGCGGCGACCGCGTAGGTGCGTGGGCCGAGCTCTTCCGCCAAGGTCTGCAGGGTGGCCTCACGCGTGCCGGACAGCACCACCGCGGCGCCCTGGCCGTGGAGCGCGCGCGCTATGGCTCCGCCGATGCCGCCGGAGGCGCCGGTGACAAGTGCGGTCTTGCCGCTGAGATCGAACATGGCAGTCTCCGTGAGGCCGATCGCAGGTCCGACCTGCGTCTTCGGGTGGCCGGCGGCTTAGCGGGCTCAGAGGCTCTGGGCGAAGGTCTCAAGATCGACCGGTGTGTTCAGCGCCGTCGCCTCGACCTCCGGTGCGATGCGCTTGGCCATTCCGGTCAGCACCTTGCCGGCCCCAAGCTCGACAAAGCGGGTCACTCCGCCCTCTGCGGCCATCCACGCTATGCTCTCACGCCAGCGGACCCGTCCGGTGACCTGCTCCACGAGCAGGCGTCGTATCTCGGCCGGATCGCTCACCGGGCGGGCGGTGACATTGGCGACCAGCGGCGTGTTGGGCGCGGCGATCTGCGCCTGCGCGAGCGCGTCGGCCATGGCTTCCGCCGCCGGGTGCATCAGCGGGCAATGGAAGGGCGCGGAGACGTTGAGCGGGATCGCGCGGGCCCCCAACGCCTTGGCGGCGACGATGGCGGCGTCCACCCCCGCCTTGTCGCCGGAGATCACCACATTGCCTTGGTTGTTGTCGTTGGCGACGACGCACACACCGACGCGCGCGCCCTCAGCCGCAGCCTGCTCGGCCAGGGTGACGTCCACCTTCGGCCCGATGAGCGACGCCATGGCGCCTTCCCCGACCGGGACCGCTCGTTGCATGGCCTGGCCACGCAGCTTCAGCAGGCGTGCGGCGTCCGCCAGGCTGAGGGCCCGCGCCGAGGCGAGGGCCGAATATTCTCCCAGAGAATGGCCGGCGACGAACGCCACGCCATCGACGCCGATGTTGAACTCCTCCTCGAGGACGCGGGCCACGGCCAGACTGACCGCCATCAGGGCGGGCTGGGCGTTCTCGGTGAGGGTGAGCGTCGACTCGGGTCCCTCCCACATCAGCCTCGACAGGTGCTGGCCCAGCGCGTGGTCCACCGCCTCGAACACCTCGCGCGCGCAGCTGAACGTCTCGGCCAGGCTGGAGCCCATGCCTACGACTTGACTGCCCTGTCCGGGAAACTGGAAGGCGAGGCTCACCTGTAGCACCGCTTGATGGTTTGAGAGAGGGCGGGTGTAGAGCCCACCTTCCGGCCGGGCAAGCTGTGTGGCGGAACGGGCGCTGCCGGGCTCGGCTTTCTCCACAGGCCTGTAGGGTCGGCCTCTCCCCCCGATGCTTCGAGTCGCCTACGTTCGGTGTCGCCATGAACGCTCCCGTGCGCCTCACCGCCTCATCGGTCTCCGCTGCTCCGGGCCTCGAACAGCCCTATCTTGACCTGCTGGCCGACATCCTCGCCAGCGGGGTGGAGCGGAGCGACCGGACCGGAACGGGCACGCGCGGCGTGTTCGGGCGGCAGCTGCGCTTCGATCTCTCGGCGGGGTTTCCGCTGCTGACCACCAAGAAGCTGCACTTCAAGTCGGTGGTGCTGGAGCTGCTGTGGTTCCTGCGCGGCGACACCAACGTGCGCTGGCTGCAGGAGCGTGGCGTCCGCATCTGGGACGAGTGGGCGGACCCGGACGGCGAGCTCGGCCCGGTCTACGGCAGGCAGTGGCGCTCCTGGGCCGCCCCGGACGGACGCTCGATCGACCAGATCGCGCGGCTGCTGGAGGGTCTCCGGACCAGCCCCAACAGCCGTCGCCACATCGTCTCCGCCTGGAACCCGGCGGACGTTGACGACATGGCGCTCCCGCCCTGCCACTGCCTGTTCCAGTTCTTCGTGGCGGACGGCAAGCTGTCTTGCCAGCTGTACCAGCGCTCCGCGGACGTCTTCCTTGGCGTTCCCTTCAACATTGCCAGCTACGCGCTGCTGACCCACATGGTGGCGCAGGTCGTGGGGCTGGAGGTGGGCGAGTTCGTGCACACGCTGGGCGACGCGCACCTCTATCTCAACCACCTGGAGCAGGCCGGCCTCCAGCTCACCCGCGAGCCCCTGCCCCCGCCCAGGCTGCACCTGTCGCCGAAGACCGACCTGTTCGCCTTCGACGACGAGGACATCCGGCTGGAGGGCTACGCCGCCCACCCGCACATCAAGGCCCAGGTCGCCGTTTGAGCGGTCTCCCCATCGCCATCGTCGCCGCGCGCGCCCGCAACGGCGTGATCGGGCGAGGCGGCGGCCTGCCCTGGCGGCTGAAGAGCGACATGGCGCTGTTCAAGGCGACCACGCTGGGCAAGCCGGTGATCATGGGCCGCAAGACCTGGGACAGCCTGCCGAAGAAGCCCCTGCCCGGCCGCGCCAACCTGGTGCTCTCCCGCGACGGGACCTTCGAGCCGAAGGGCGCCGTCGTGTGCGACCGCTTCCAGGAGGCGGTGTCCATGGCGCGGGAGCAGGCGGAGGAGGACGGCGCCGAGGAGGTCTGCGTCATCGGCGGCACGTCGCTCTTCGCCCTAGCCATGCCCAAGGCGAAGCGGCTGTACCTGTCCGAGGTCGAAGCCGACGTAGTCGGCGACGCCGAGTTCCCGGCGTTCGGTGAGGGGGAATGGCGTGAGAGCAGACGCGAGACGTACGACGCGCAAGACGGAGACGACTTCGCCTTCGTCTTCCGCGTGCTGGAGCGCTGAGCGGTCAGGCCTCGTCCGTCTCCACATCCAGGGACGTGGTCATGACCTTGTCGAAGGTCAGCGGATCCCCGGCATGGAAGACGGACGGCGCCATTCCTGTGTCGGCCACCGCCCCACTTATACCGGCCCGGGCCGCCTTAACCATGATCTCGTCGAGCTTGGACAGCAGGCTCGGGTTCTCCTCCAATAGATCGCTGACCTGCGCCCGCTGCTCGATGATGGTGACAGCCCAAGACGTCGACCTCCGCGATGTCTGGTGACGCCACTTCAGCAGGTGTTGAATGATCAGGGCCAAGCGGCTGCGGAGTTCACGCCGGGTCGAGCCACCCAAATCTTCGATCTCCGCAAGCAGGTTGTCCCAGTCGATCTCGTTCACGCTGCGACGTCGCAGAGCGTCCGCCTGATCCTGTGTCCAGCCGTAGAAGTCCGTGCTGTAAAGCCTACCCATGATAGCAGTATGCCTCAGGCTTGAAGACGCGCAAACGGCTCAGTGCGGGTCGTAGCGGCCCTCACGCGCGAGATTACCGAAGCGCACGGTGTCGTCGTTGAAGCTGAGCTTCACGTTGCCGATCGGGCCGTGGCGCTGCTTGCCGATGATCACCTCGGCCACGTGGCGGATCTGGTCCATCTCCTCCTGCCAGGCGAGGTGCTCTGAGGACCCCTCGCGGGGTTCTGCGCGGCCTTTGTAGTAGGCCTCGCGGAACACGAACATGACCGCGTCCGCGTCCTGCTCGATGGAGCCGGATTCGCGCAGGTCCGACAGCTGGGGTCGCTTGTCCTCGCGGCTCTCCACCTGTCGGGAGAGCTGGGACAAGGCCAGCACCGGCACCGACAGCTCCTTGGCGAGGGACTTCAGACCCATGGTGATCTGGCTGACCTCCTGCACCCGGTTCTCGTTGGCGCGCGACCCGTCGCCGCCGGTGGTGACGAGTTGCAGGTAGTCCACCACCAGCAGGTCCAGGCCGACCGACCGCTTCAGCCGCCGGGCGCGGGCGGTGAGCTTGGAGATGGACAGGCCGCCGGTGGCGTCGATGTAGAAGGGGCTGTCCTGGATCTCGAGCGCCGCGTCGCGGACCCGGGCGAACTCGGCCTGGTCGATCTCGCCCTTGCGGAGGCGATCCGACGAGACGCCGGAGACGTCCGCCAGCAGGCGCATGGCCAGCTGCTCGGCCGACATTTCGAGGGAGAAGAAGGCGACCACGCCGCCGTTCACCGTCTTGCGCGAGCCGTCCGGCTGGGGCTCCCAGGCGTAGTTGCGCGCCACGTGGAAGGCGATGTTGGTGGCCAGCGCCGTCTTGCCCATGGAGGGACGGCCAGCCAGGATCAGCAGGTCGGACTTGTGCAGGCCGCCTAGCTTCTGGTCCAGGTCGATCAGCCCCGTGGACACGCCCGCCAAGCCGCCGTCGCGGGAGAAGGCCTCGGCCGTCATCTCCACGGCGCCCTGGAGCGCGTCGGCGAAGCTCTGGAAGCCGGTGGAGGAACCGCCGGTCTCGGCCAGGGTGTAGAGCTGCTGCTCGGCCTGCTCGATCTGGTCGCGGGCCTCGGTCTCGGCGTCTTCGACCGCCGACTTGGCCATCTCGCCGCTGATGCGCAGCACCTCGCGCCGGAGCGCCAGATCGTAGACGATGCGGGCGTAGTCGGCGGCGTTGGCCGCAGGCGGCGCGCGGTCCACCAGGTCGGCGAGGTAGCGCAGCCCGCCAAGGTCCTCGAACGCCGGATCGCGCCTGAAGCGCTCCATCAGCACGATGGGCTCGGCCAGCTGGCCCTTGCGGATGTACTCCTCCATCGCGGCGAACAGGCGCTGGTGGAAGGGCTCGTAGAAGTGTCGGCCCTGCAGCCGGTCGCTCAGCCGCTCATAGGCGGCGTTGTCGAACAGCACGGCGCCGAGAAGCGCCTGCTCGGCTTCCAGGTTGTGGGGGGCGGTGGCGATGGGCTCGCTGGGGGGCGGGCCGGCGAGGCTGAAGGCGGCGACGTTCATCGTGCAGGGTGTTAACCCCGCCCACGTCAGAACGGGCCGGACGGGCTGCCGCAGCGGCGGCTTTATCCCCGTTCATCTTTGTTCTGTGGATTGTCGTTCGGTGGATGGCGGACCCGGCCTGCGTCGCTCGAGACGCCCCTTCGGGTTCCTCAGGATGACGAGGGTGGGGCTCGCATATCCGTCATGCTGAGGAGGGCTCTCGCAGAGAGACCGTCTCGACGCACGCAGGCGGCCTGCGCCACCCGGAACGGGTAAGTGCAGCGGAGGGGCTGAGAACGAAGAAGGAAGCCCGTGAGAGCTCCCTTCTCCGATCAGTTACGTCGATCTCAGCGCTCGAACGAAGCGTTGGCCATCTCCTGACCGGCGCCGCCCTCGAACAGGTCCTTGGCCTGGGCCTCGGCGTCCAGGCGGTCCTGGTCGAAGGCCGAGGTGATGACGTTTTCGCCGCGGGCCTGGCGGTCCGCCTCGTCCGGCGAGCGGGCGATGTTGATCCGCACCGTCACCGTCACCTCGGGATGCAGCCGCAGCTTGAGCTCGTGCACGCCGACCGTCTTGATCGGCCGGTCGAGCACCACCTGGCTGCGCTCGACCCGGGCGCCGGTCTCCAGGATCACCTCGGCCACGTCGCGGCCGGAGACCGAGCCATACAGCTGACCGCCCTCGCCCGCCTGGCGGATGAGGACATAAGTCTCGCCTTCGAGCTTGGCGCCATTGCGTTCGGCGGCGGCGCGGGCCTCGGCGTTGCGCACCTCGATCTGGCCGCGTTCGGCCTCGAACACCTTCAGGTTGGAGGTGGTGGCGCGCAGCGCCTTCTGCCGGGGCAGAAGGAAGTTGCGGGCGAACCCGTCCTTGACCTGGACCACGTCGCCGATGGCGCCCAGCCGCTCGACGCGTTCGAGAAGAACAACCTTCATGAGCCTGTCCTCCTCACTTCACGACGTAGGGCAGCAGCGCCAGAAAGCGGGCGCGCTTGATGGCCTTCGCCAGCTCGCGCTGCTTCGGCGCCGACACCGCGGTGATGCGCGAGGGCACGATCTTGCCGCGCTCGGAGATGTAGCGCTGCAGCAGCTTCACGTCCTTGTAGTCGATCTTCGGGGCGTTGGCGCCGGAGAACGGGCAGACCTTGCGGCGACGGTAGAAGGGCCGGCGGGCGCCGGCGCCGCCGGCGGGCGCGCCGGGGGTGGTGGGGGCTGTTTCGGTCATGATCTGATCTCTTAAGCCGAGATGTCTTCGTAGCCGCCGCGCGGCCGGTCGCGGTCGCGATCGCCGCCGCGCTCGCGGTCACGCTCGCGCTCCCGGTCGCGCCGGGCCAGGATCGGCGACAGCTCCAGGTCGAGCTCTTCGACCTTGATGGTGATGTAGCGCAGCACGTCCTCGTTGATGGACAGCTGGCGCTCCATCTCCTTCACCGCGGGCGCCGGCGCGTCTATGGCCAGCAGGGAGTAGTGGCCCTTGCGGTTCTTCTTGATGCGGTAGGTGAGGTTGCGCAGGCCCCAGTACTCGATCTTGGCGACGCTGCCGCCATGCTCCTCGATGAGGCCCTTCATGGTGTCGTTGAGGGCTTCGGCCTGCTGGGGGGAGATGTCCTGCCGTGCGATGACGACGTGTTCGTAAAGCGACATGTTCATCCTCTTCCGGGTGCGGACGGCGGCGCGGGCGCAGGCGGAAGACCCGGCGCACCACGATGGATCGGCGCGCATGGGGAGCGGACGCAGGCCCGCCCCGGAACGCTGCACGCAGACCGCCTTCCTGGGAGCGCGGGAAAATACGGATTTCGGCCGGGAACACAAGGGCTGCAGTGCGGGCTCGCGTGTCCCCTCCCCCGCAGGCCGGCGGGATGGTAGGCCACGTCCACCTGACCCCGTCGAGACGCCCATGCCGCTGTCCGCGCACCTGAACACCTTCGCCGGCAATCCGCTGGACCGCGTCTCCGACCGCCGGCGCGAACCCGAGTGGCTGGCCGACCAGCTGGAGGCGACGGGCACGACCGTGCTGGCCTTCTGGAACGGCTCGGCCCTGGTCCAGGGCGGCGAGAGCGAAGCGCACCTGGCGCGGATCGAACCGGGGCTGGCGGTCGAACTCGCCGGAGGTGACGAGCGGCTGCTGTTCATGGGTCTGGACGCGAAGGGCGGAGCGGTCTTCGCGCTGGACCTTGAGGGTGGCGCCGACCCGGCGCACGGGCTGCTGCAGGGGCGCGGGCGATTCGCCAACCTGCGCGATCTCGCCCCCCTTCTGCCGGCCGGCGACTGCGGCATGGCGGCGAGCGCCAAGGCGGTGTTCGAGTGGCGGCGGCGGCACCGTTTCTGCTCCGCCTGCGGCCAGCCCACCCGTGTGGCCGAAGGCGGCTGGAAACGACTCTGCCCCGCCTGCAAGGTGGAGCACTTCCCGCGCACCGACCCGGTGGTGATCATGCTGCCGGTGCGCGACGGCCAGTGCCTGCTCGGCCGCCAGCCTTCCTGGCCGCCGGGACGGTTCTCGGCCCTGGCGGGTTTCATGGAGCCCGGAGAAGCCATCGAGGAGGCCTGCGCCCGCGAGATCGGCGAGGAATCGGGCCTGAAGACCGTAGCCGTCCGCTACCACTCCAGCCAGCCCTGGCCGTTTCCGAGCAATCTGATGATCGGCCTGATCGCCGAGGTCGCGCCCGGCGAGGCGCGGGCCGACCAGACGGAACTGGAGGCGGTGCGCTGGCTGGCGCGGGAGGAAGTCGTCAGGCTGCTGGCCGACGGCGGTGACATCACTCTGCCGCCGTCCATGGCGATCGCGCGCCAGCTGATCGCCTTCTGGGCCGCCGGCGAGCCCCCGGGCTGACGCGGCCTTCACCGCGCTCGATGGCCTCACGGCGCGCTGCTATGCAGCCCCATGGCCGACGACCACCTCCCCACAGCCGACTCCGTCCAGACCTCGATGCTCGGGGCTGATCTGGCGCAACGCCTGACCCAAGCCAAGGCGCGGGCCGCTTCGGACCCGTTCACCAGCGCAGCGTTGCTATTCGCCCTTGATCTCAGCCGGGAGATCGAAGGGGGCGAGACGCCGCTCAACGCTCTAGAGGCTGTGGTCAGCCAGCTGACGGCGCAGGCCTTCACCGCCAGGGCCGAGCGGCTGGGCCGCTATCTCGGCGATTGCTCTCCGGAGCACCTGCGCGCCCGGTTGGACGCCTTCTTTCAGGCGATCGCGGCGCGAGGCGATTTCGAAGCCTATGCCAAGGCGGTAGAGGCGGCACCCTTCGGTGTGGTGCTCACCGCCCACCCCACCTTCGCCTTGAACCATGACCTGTCGATCGCCCTGGTCGAGCTTGCGACGGGGCGAACCATGGGCGGCGAGCCGCTTACGGAGGAGGACCGCGCAGGACGCCTCACCCTCGCCGAGCAGCACCCGCACGGGCCGCCGGCCGAGCTGAGCTTGGATGTGGAGCACGCCTGGTCGTTGGAAGCGCTGCACAGCGCCCACACCGCGCTCGAGATCGTATACGGCAGCGCCCTGAATGTGGCGCAGCGCAGATGGCCCACGCTGTGGACCCAGCTGTCTCCGCGGCTCATAACCCTGGCCACCTGGGTCGGCTTCGACCAGGACGGGCGCACCGACGTCACCTGGCAGGTCAGCATCGGCAAGCGGCTGCAGCTGAAGCTCGCCGCCCTGGAGCGCCGGCGCACGACCTTGCGCAGCCTCTTGGAGGGCGCCGAGGGGGACTGGCGCTCCGCCCTGACCTTGGTGGACGACCTGCTGAAGCGAGCCCTTGAGACTACGTCCGGACAGCTCGCAGCCTTGGACGGCGCCGGGGACGATCCGGCCACCCTGCCTGCTTTCGCCCGCACCATGGTGGCGGGCCGCCCTCAGGCCCTTGTGGAACCGGCGCCCCTGCTGCGTCGGATAGAGGATGCCCTCAAGGCCGCGCCCGACGATCAAAGCGGCCGCACGCTGCTGATCCTTCGCGCAGGGATCGCCACGGAAGGCGTAAGCCTGGCCGGCATCCATGTGCGCCTCAACTCGGGCCAGCTGCACAATGCGATCCGCCGCGACGTGAACCTGCAGGGTTCGCCTACCGACCCCGCCAACCGGCGCACCTATTTCAGCGCCATCGACGCGCTGATCGGCGAGGCGACGCCGGTGGAGATCAACTTCGGCGACCTGGCGCACGAGCCCGCCTCGGCCCGGCGGCTGATGATGACGGTAGCGCAGATGCGCAAGTATGTGGACGCCTCCACCCCCGTCCGCTTCCTGATCGCCGAGACGGAGACGGGCTTCACCCTGCTCACTGCGCTCTACTTTGCGCGCCTGTTCGGAGTGGAGGACCATGTCGAGATATCGCCGCTGTTCGAGACAGAGGAGGCGTTCGAGCGGGGCGAGAAGGTGGTGGAGGAGGCGCTGCGCTCGCGCCATTTCCGCGACTACCTGGTGCGCCAGGGCCGGCTGGCGATCGAGTTCGGCTTTTCCGATTCGGGCCGCTTCATCGGGCAGCTCGCCGCCACCTTCCGCATCGAGCGGCTGCGCTTACGCTTGGCGGAGATGATGCGCGAGGAGGGTCTCAGCGGGCTGGAGATCGTCTTCTTCAACACCCACGGCGAGTCGGTGGGTCGCGGCGGCCATCCAGGAGGCCTCGGCGACCGGTTCCGCTACGCCGCCCCGCCCCGCTCCCGCGCCGAGTTCGCCCGGCTGGGCATCCGCGTGAAGGAGGAGGACGCCTTCCAGGGCGGAGAAGGCTATCTGCCCCTGATGATCCCGGCCGCGGCCCTGGCCACGGTGACGACGGCGCTGGAAACCGTGCTGCTGGACGACCCGGAGGCCGAAGCCGATCCGATCTACGACGACCCGGATTTCGCTACCGAGTTCTTCGCCACCTGCGAGCAGGATTTTGCGAGCCTGGTGGCCGATCCGGACTATGCGGCCCTGGTCGGCCTGTTCGCCACCCACCTGCTCCCTAAGACCGGCTCGCGGCCGGTTCAGCGGCAGTCCGGCGACGGAGGACGGCCACAGACGCTCGCCAGCGTCTCCGAGCTGCGGGCCATCCCCAACAATGGCATCCTGCAGCAGCTCGGCTACCTGGCCAACAGCCTGTTTGGGCTCGGGCGAGCGGCGGGGAAGAACCGCGCCACCTTCGAACTCATGCGCGAGCGCTCGCCCCGCTTCCGCCGCGCCCTAGCCCTTGCGGAGAGCGCAGCGGCGGCCAGCGACCTGACGGTGCTTGAGGCCTACGCGGCCTCGCTGCAGCCGGCGCTCTGGCTTGCCCGGGCCGCCGCGGCCGAAGCGCCTGGCTGTGATCTTGAGCTGGCCGGCGTGGTGGAGGGGACGGGGCTGAGCGAGCACCTTCAGCGGGTCGACCGCCGGCTGAAGGCGGAGGACGTGCGCATCCGCGCCGCTGGCGTCCGCACCACCCAGGGCGGTCGGCTGGAGCTGCTGCACGCCATCCGCATCGCGCTGATCCAGGCCAGCGACCGGCTCGCGGTCCAAGTGCCGGACTTCAATCCGCGAGGTGAGATCACCCTCGCCGTCATCCAGCAGCGGCTTCTGCGGCTTGACGTGCCGGCCAGCGTGGAGCTGCTGCGGCAGTTCTTCCCGCTACACGGCGAGCCGCCGTCGGACGCCGATTTCGGGGAGTCCTCCAGCTACGCCGCCGCCGGCGCGCAGGGCTATCGCCGCGAGACGGAGCAGGTCTTCGAGCCGCTCGAGCGCCTGTTCGGCCTGCTGCTGAAGATCAGCCACGCGGTAAGCCACGAGACGGGCGCCTGCGGCTGAGGAACAGTCCGGCCCAGCAAGCGTTGCCGTGACGGGTATTCAGACAGAGGGGTTGGGCGATGCTCAAGTGGGCCATCATCTTCGCCATCGTCGCGGTGATCGCAGGCGCGCTGGGCTTCGGCGGGATCGCGGGCGCCGCGGCCGGTATCGCAAAAATCCTGTTCTTCCTGTTCGTGGTGATCTGCGCGCTTTTTCTCATCCTTGGTTTCACCATAGCCAAGAAGGTCTAGCCTACCGCTCCGACCCCAGCCGCCAAGCGGCGAGGACGGCGAGCAGGGCCACGGGAAGGAAGGCGCCGAGCAGGATCGGCGAGGCCGCAGCGGCGGCGTGCAGCGAGAAGCCCTGCGCCAGCCCAAGCAGGTTGGCCAGGACGCTCGCCGCCGCCGACCCTATGGCGTTGCCCAGGATCTGGGTCATGGGTATGGCCGACGACCCGATGGCCGCTTCGTCGTCGGGCAAGGCGTTCAGCACCCTCTGGGCGATGAAGGACCAGCAGAGGCCGAAGCCGCCTCCCATCCCCATGGCGGAGGCGCAGATCAGCGCCACGCCTGCGCTGGACAGGGTCAGGGCGCATGCGGCGAGCCCCGTCGCCGCCGTGGCGGCTCCAAGGCGTATGAACATGCCTCTCAGGCGGGCCGGAGCCCTGGCGACGAGCAGGGCGGTGACGGTCCAGCCGATCGACTCGCTGGCCACCGCATAGCCGGCCTGGAGCGGCGTGAGCCCTAGCCGGGCCTGGAGCAGCGCCGCGCCATAGACCGAGAAGCCGATGGCCGACGCCGACAGCAGGAGCACCGCGGCATAGCCTTGCCCCGGCCAGCTGCCGAAATCACTCGCCTGGGCAGGCAGCAGGCGGAGATCCGCCCCGGCGTCCACCCTGAGGGTCGCTAAGAGCAGGGCCAGCCCTGCGGCGACCATCAGTCCGGCGGCGGCCGGCCTGTGCACCACGCCCGCGACCGCTATCAGCGCCACGGCGGCCGTGAGCATCAGGAGCTGCAGGCCGGGCAGTCGTCGAGGTTCCGACACGGGCTCCGGCCCGATCCTCAGCAGTCCGAGGGTCGCCAGCGCGAAGGCCGCCGCCTGGGCCGCGAACACCCAGAAGACGCCGCGCCACAGGTGGGCGCTGGCGAACAGCCCACCGACCAACGGACCCAGCAGGGTCGCTACGCCCCAGACGCCGGACAGGATCGCGAAGATGCTCGACCACATGCGCTCCGGGAAGCTTCCCCGTACGGCGACATAGCAAAGCCCCATCACAAAGCCCGCCCCGCCGCCCTGCAGCAGCCGGCCCAGGAGAAAGGGCCAGATCGACCCCGCCAGGGCGCTGACGACGCAGCCGGTGGCGTAGAGCAGGCCACAGGCCGCCAGGGCGTGACGCAGGCCCATGCGTTGGGCCAGCAGTCCGGCGCCCGCCCCGGCGAGGATCGAGCCGAGCATGAAGCCTGCCGTGGCCCAGGCGAAGTAGGCGTAGCCGCCGATGTCCCTGGCCACGCTCGGCATGATCGTCGCGGTGACCAGGGCGTCCACCGCGTTCAGCCACACGCCCAGGCACAGCACGCCGAAGGTCAGGGCCCTAGGGCCGCGGAGCAGTTCGCTCCATCGCGCCGGAGCTTCGGTCACCGGCGAACGGGACGTCATCATGGGTCTGTAGAGGCAGGGCGCGTGAGGCGATAGCTGATGCAAGGGCCGTTGGTGGCGGGAGATCGCAAACGCTTGCCGCAGCGATGCAGGCGACACGCCCGCGCGCAGCGGCTATCTGGTGGCTGCCGACCGGGAGCACGCCGGCCGCTCACCGTCGCTGGACCCGGCCGCCCATTTGGCGGCGGCCGAGGTCCGCGGCTTCATGCACCAGCAGCCGAGCCTGATCGCCCATGGATGACGCCTCCGTCCGCCCCGCCCCGCTCCTCCCGCCGGCGGCCGAGAAGCGCCCCCTACGGATCGAGCAGCTCGGGCAAGTCCGCACCGACGACTATGCCTGGCTGAAGGACGAGGCCTGGCAGAAGGTGATGCGCGACCCGGGCGTGCTGCGCTCCGACATCCGCGCCCACCTCGAGGCCGAGAACGCCTACACCGCCGCCCTGCTCGCCCCCACCGAAGCCCTGCAGGCCGAGCTGTTCGCCGAGATGCGCGGCCGCATCAAGGAGGACGACAGCTCGGTCCCCGCCCCGGACGGTCCTTTCGACTACTACGCCCGCTACGAGACCGGCGCCCAGCATCCCGTCTACGCCCGCACGCCGAGGTCCGGCGGCCCGGAAGAGGTGCTGCTGGACGCCGACGCGGCCGCGCACGGCAAGGCGTTCTTCGACATCGGGGCGGCCGAGCACAGCGACGACCACGCCCTGTTCGCCTACGCCGTGGATGAGCAGGGCTCGGAATACTTCCGCATCGAGGTGAAGGACTTGGCCACGGGCGAGCTGCTGCCAGGCCCGGTGGACAGCTCGACCGGCGCCTTCGCCCTCTCGCCGGACAGCGCGTGGCTCTTCTGGGTCTGGCGCGACGAGAACGGCCGCCCCGCCAAGGTCTTCCGGCGTCCGCTGCGCGGCGGCGAGGACGTGCTGGTCTACGCCGAACCTGACGGCGGCATGTTCCTGTCGGTGGACGTCACCCAGAGCCGCGCCTTCATCGTCATCGGCGCCGGCAACCATGAGACCAGCGAGGTGCGCCTGATCGCGGCCACCGACCCGACCGCAGACCCGCGGCTGGTGGAGCCCCGCCAGGTGGGCCTGCGCTACGAGCTGGAGCACTGGGACGGCCGCTTCGTGGTGCTGACCAACGCCGACGGCGCGCTGGACTACAAGCTCTGCTTGGCCGAGGAGGCCGATCCATCCAAGGCCGGCTGGCGCGACTGGATCGCCCACCGGCCGGGCCGCTTCGTCGCCGGCATGGTGGCGCACAAGGACTGGTTGGTGCGCCTGGAGCGGGTGGACGCCAACAACCGGATCGTGGTCACCGCCCGCGACGGCCTGGCCGAGCACACGGTGGGCTTCGACGAGGAGGCCTATGCGCTAGGCGTCGACGGCGGCTACGAGTACGACACCGCGACCCTGCGCTTCACCTATCAGTCGCCGACCACGCCGCGCTCCACCTACGACTACGACATGGCCACCCGCGAGCGGACCCTGCGCAAGGTGCAGGAGGTGCCCTCCGGACACGACCCTGCGGGCTACGTGGCCCGCCGGCTGCACGCTGCGGCCAAGGACGGCGCCTCGGTCCCGATCACGGTGCTGATGCGCGCCGACACGCCGCTCGACGGCTCGGCGCCCCTACTGCTCTACGGCTATGGGGCCTACGGCATTCCCATGGAGCCGGGCTTCTCCATCCGCTCGCTCAGCCTGGTGGACCGCGGCTGGATCTGGGCCACCGCCCACATCCGCGGCGGCACGGAGAAGGGATGGGGCTGGTTCCTGGACGGCCGTGGCGAGAAGAAGCCCAACACCTTCAGCGACTTCATCGCCTGCGCCGAGCACCTGCATGCTGCGGGCTACAGCGCGCCTGTGCGGACGGTGGCCTATGGCGGCTCGGCCGGCGGCATGCTGATGGGCGCGGTCACCAACCTGCGCCCGGACCTGTGGGCAGGGATCGTCGCCGCCGTCCCCTTCGTGGACGTGCTGAACACCATGAGCGACGCCGACCTGCCGCTGACCCCGCCCGAATGGCCGGAGTGGGGCAACCCGCTGATCGATCCGGCCGCCTACGCACGCATCGCCGGCTACAGCCCCTACGACAACGTCGCCGATGCGCCCTCCCCCGCCGTCCTCGCCACCGGCGGCCTGTCGGACCCGCGGGTGACCTACTGGGAGCCTGCCAAGTGGGTGGCCAGGCTTCGGGCGCACAGCACCAGCGACCGGCCGATCCTGCTCAAGATCAACATGGAGGCGGGCCACGGCGGCGCGTCGGGCCGTTTCGACTTCCTCAAGGAGATCGCCTTCGACTACGCCTTTGCGATCTGGGCGGTGGAGCACGGCTGGATCCATGGACGAGGCGACGGCGAGACGGGTTGAGGTCAGGCCGGCGACGCTCGCGGACGCCGCCGCCGTCGCCGCCATCTACGGCCACCACGTCCTGCACGGCGTGGGCACCTTCGAGGAGACGCCACCCGATTCGGCCGAGATGGCGGCGCGCATGGCGGCCGTGGCTGAGGCCGGGCTCCCCTGGTTCGTGGCGGAGGCGGGGGACCATGTGCTCGGCTACGCCTGCGTGAGGCCCTATAATCCGCGCTCCGGCTACCGCTTCTGCGTCGAGGACAGCGTCTTCGTCGCGGCCGAGGCCTGCAGCCGAGGTCTGGGCCGCCAGCTGCTGTCGACGGTGATCGAAGCCTGCACGGTCCTCGGCCGCACCCAGATGGTGGCGGTGATCGGCGACAGCGGCAACCACGCTTCCATCCGCCTGCACCGGGCGCTCGGCTTCCAGCACGTCGGCGTCCTGAAGCAACTCGGCTTCAAGAACGGGCGATGGCTGGACGTCGTGCTGATGCAGCGGGCGTTGGCCGCACCGGCCCGCTCATAGGCGTTTCAGGCCGCCGTCAGGCGGAAAGCCGTCGCCGCGGAAGCTTGCAGGCGGTATGCAGCCAAGATGGAGTTGCTTGCAACCACCGCTGCGCTGAGCGCCATCATCGCACTGCGCTACCTGCTTGTAGCGGCGGGACTGTACCGGCTGCTATGGCGGCGGGGAGAGCCGCGCCTGCGAAGCACGCGGCTGAATACGCGCCCGCCCGCTCGGGCCGCCATACTGCACGAGCTGCGCGCGTCGCTGATCTCCTCGCCCATCTACGCCTTTCCCGCCGCCATAGCGCTCGATGCCTTCGAGCATGGGCGCGGGCTGATCTATGCCGATCCAAGCCGCTACGGCCTGTGGTGGCTGCCGGCGAGTGCTCTGATCTACCTGGTCGTCCAGGACACCTACTACTACTGGGCGCACCGGGCGATGCACCATCGCTGGGCCTTCGCCTGGACCCATCGCGGCCATCACCTGTCGCGCGAGCCGACGCCTTTCGCCTCCTTCGCGTTCGACGCGGTGGAGGCTGCGGGGACCGCCTGGGTGCTGCCGGCCCTGACCTTCTTCGTGCCCATCCAATGGGGCGTCGCGCTGGCCCTGCTGACCCTCATGACATTGGCGGCGCTGATGAATCACTGCGGATTTGAGCTTTGGCCTCAGAGCTGGGTGAGAGGGCCGGTGGGGCGCTGGCTGATCACCGCCACCCACCACAGCCTTCATCACACTCGGTTCCGCTGCAACTACGGCCTCTATTCGCGCGCCTGGGACCGCTGGATGGGCACCGACGCCATGCCGGTGCTCGCTGAGGAACTCGCGCAGGTCCAAGTCCAGCCAACCCCGCTGCAGACCGCGTGAGCCAGGTCGCCCAGATCGACCGCCTGCTGGCCATCATGGCGCGGCTGCGCGACCCTGCGGGCGGATGTCCGTGGGACCTGGAGCAGACCTTCGCCTCCATCTCGCCCTACACGCTGGAGGAGGCTTACGAGGTCGTCGACGCCATAGAACGCAATGATCTGAATGATTTGCGAGAAGAACTTGGCGACCTGCTTCTGCAGGTGGTGTTCCATTCCCGGATGGCCGAGGAGCAGGGCGCCTTCGCTTTCGAGGACGTGGCCGCCGCCATCTGCGACAAGATGGTGCGGCGGCACCCGAATGTGTTCGGGGAGGCCGCCTTCGAGAGCGTGGCCGAGCGGGGCGCAGCTTGGGAAACGATCAAGGCGGCCGAGCGGGCGTCCAAGGGGGCGCACCGGGCCGGCGTGCTGGACGACGTGCCGGCCGGACTGCCGGGGCTGGTGCGGGCGGTGAAGCTGACCAGGCGGGCGGCGCGGGTCGGCTTCGACTGGCCTGACACATTGGCGGTGCTGGAGAAACTCCGTGAGGAGACCGCGGAGCTGGAGGTCGAGATCACAGCCGGCGACAAGGCCAAGGCGCGGGAGGAGCTGGGCGACCTGCTGTTCGTCTGCGCCAACCTGGCCCGAAAGCTGGAGGTCGATCCGGAGGACACGCTGCGCGCCGCCAACACTAAGTTCATCCGCCGGTTCGGCTTCATCGAGCGGGCGCTGGCGGTGCAGGGCCGCCGGCCCGAGCAGTCCCATCTCGAAGAGATGGACGCGCTCTGGGATGAGGCCAAACGGGTGGAAAAGGCGGGCTGAACCGCCTCGGATCAAGGATTCAGCCGAAATGAATCGACAGCCCGACCGTGGCTAATCGCCAGCCAGGGCCCACCTGAGACGCACCGGCTCGCCAACTCGGCGGCTCACCGTCAGGAGACTCCCATGCCCTTCGACGGGACCGACTTCGAACCTCAGCCCAAGCGGGCGACTCCGCCGGTTCCGCGGGACACTCTGCTCTGCGTGGTGATCTTCGCAGCGGCGATCGGCCTGCTCGTGCTGCCCATCTCGCTGGACGGGCTGATCGACCTGGTCAGGTTCCTGTCGCGGCGGTGACCAGGCCGGCCAGCTCGTCCGCCGGGTGCGTATGGGCGTCGGGGAACAGCCGCTCGAACCGGCCGCGGGCCTGGGCGTCCAGGCGGACGGAGAGCTGCAGCCCGCCCTCGGCCGTCTCGTGCCGGCCGGTGACGCGCCCGTTGCGGTAGAGCCAGGCCAGGGCCTCGCCCTCGCTGGCGGCCAGCTCCAGGTCCAGCGGCTCGTCGTCGTCCACACGTACGGCGATCGCCTGCAGCAGGGCCTCGCAGCCCTCGCCCGTGAGCGCCGACACCGGCAGGGCGTCGGCCGAGCCGAGCTCGTGGGCGCGTCGTGCGCGGCCCTCCAGCCCGGCGCGCTCGTCCTGCGGCACCTGGTCCAGCTTGTTCCAGACCTCGATCATCCGCTCGGGATGGGCGTCGATGCCGAGCTCCTCCAGCACGGTCTCCACGTCCTTGGCCTCGGCCGCGGTCTCGGGACTGGAGATATCGCGGACGTGGAGGATGACGTCGGCCTCCTGCACCTCTTCGAGCGTGGCGCGGAAGGCGGCGACCAGCTCGTGCGGCAGGTCGGAGATGAAGCCCACCGTGTCCGACAGGATGGCGGGCCGGCCGTCGGGCAGCTTCAGGGTACGCAGCGTGGGGTCCAGGGTGGCGAACAGCATGTCCTGGGCCAGCACCGCGCCCTCGGTCAGGCGGTTGAACAGGGTGGACTTGCCGGCGTTGGTGTAGCCGACCAAGGCGACCGTGGGGTACGGCACTTTCTGTCGGGCGGAGCGGTGCAGGGTGCGGGTGCGCCGCACCTCCTCCAGCTCCTTCTTCAGCTTGACCATGCGGTCGGTGAGCAGCCGCCGGTCGGCCTCGATCTGGGTCTCGCCAGGGCCGCCTAGGAAGCCGAAGCCGCCGCGCTGGCGCTCCAAGTGGGTCCAGGTGCGCACCAGGCGCGACTTCTCGTAAGACAGCCGGGCGAGTTCGACCTGCAGCTTGCCCTCCTTGGTGCGGGCGCGCCGGGCGAAGATCTCCAGGATCAGGCCGGAGCGGTCCACCACCTTGGCGTTCCACGCCTTCTCCAGGTTGCGCTGCTGCACGGGCGTGAGCGCGTCGTCCACCACGACGACGGAGGCGTCCAGCGCCCGCACCTGGGCGGCCAGCTCTTCCACCCGGCCGGAGCCGAACAGGGTGGCGGGCCTGGGCGTGCGGATGGGGACGATCTCGGCGCCCCTGATCTCCAGGTCGAGCGCACGGGCGAGGCCGCAGGCCTCTTCCAGCCGAGCCTCAGGGCCGCGAAGTGCTGCGTCCTGGCCGTGGCGCGGGTGCAGGACCAGCGCCGCCTCGATGGGCGGCCGTCGATCGACGGCGCGCCCTTTGCCCCTGTGTTCGGGAACGGGGTTGGAGAGGGTGTCGGTCTCGTCTCGGGTCAAACGTCTTCGCTTTCGACCGGCGGCTCGTAGAGTTGGACGGGCTGGGCCGGCATGATGGTGGAGATGGCGTGCTTGTAGACCAGCTGCGACTGGCCATCGCGGCGCAGCAGCACGCAGAAATTGTCGAACCAGGTGACCACGCCCTGCAGCTTGACGCCGTTCACCAGGAAGATGGTCAGCGGCGTCTTGGAGCGCCGGACGCTGTTCAGGAAGGTGTCCTGCAGGTTCTGCTTCTTTTCCGCTGTCACGGTTGTCCTCGTCTTCTTATTTATTCAGCGGACCAATACGTCCGCCACACACGAGAAGAGGCTACGTCGGCGGTGGGGCCGCCTGCAACCTCCAAGGTCCAGATCCGGCGCGGCGTCAGATGGCGTTGCGCCGCGCGTGGTCCAGATATAGGGCGCGAAGCCGCAGGGTGACAGGACCGGGCCGCCCATCGCCGATGCTCGCCTCGTCGATCTTCACCACCGGCGTCAGGAAGGCGCTGGCGGCGGTGAGGAAGGCCTCGCGGGCGCCCTTGGCCTCGTCAACGGTGAAGGGACGCTCGTCCACAGGCATCTGCAGCTCGTTCGCCAGGGTGATTAGCTCGCCTCGTGTGATCCCGCGCAGGATGTTGGCGGCGGTGTCGCGAGTGCGAAGCCGCCCGCCCGCATCCACGATCCAGGCGTTGGTGGAGGCGCCTTCGGTCACCCGGCCCTCTTTGTCCACCAGCCAGGCCTCGTAGGCGCCGGCTTCCTTGGCGGACTGCTTGGCCAGCACGTTGGGCAGCAGGCCCACCGTCTTAATGTCGCAGCGGCCCCAGCGGGTGTCTGGGCGCGTGACCACGGCGACACCCTTGGCGGCGGAGGCTTCCAGGTAGGCGAGGTCCAGCGACTTGGCGGTGACCACCACGGTCGGCGGGGTGTCGGCATGGGGGAAGGCGTGGTCCCGGGGCGCGGTCCCGCGAGTGATCTGGAGGTAGACGATGCCGTTCTTGACGGCGTTACGCCGTACCACCTCGCGCAGGATGGCGAGGAGCGCCGAGCGCGACCGGGGGGGGGTGATGGAGAGTTCGCCCAGGCTGCGCGCCAGCCGGGTGAAGTGGCCCTCCGCGTCGGATAGGCGGCCGTCGAGCACCGCCCAGACCTCGTAGACGGCATCGGCGAACTGGAAGCCGCGGTCTTCGATGTGCACCACGGCGCCAGTGTGGGGGACGTAGCGGCCGTTGACATAGGCGACCTTCATGAGCCCTCCCCCGTTTCGGGGCGGCGAGCCATTCTCCTCCCCTGCGAAGCGGGGGAGGTGGCGCGACGCGCGAGCGTCGTGACGGAGGGGGCGTCGTCGCCGCTGCGGGTCATCATGCTTGAAACGGCAGCGGCGGCGACGCCCCCCTCACCATGCTGCGCATGGTCCCCTCCCCCCGCTTCGCAGGGGGAGAGAAGATGCCCGCGTAATCAGCTCGCATCCTCAATCCTCGTCGTCCTCGCCGCCGCCCCGGAGCGGCGCAACGCCCAGCGACTTCAGCTTCCGGTGCAGCGCCGACCGTTCCATGCCGATGAAGGCGGCGGTGCGGGAGATGTTGCCGCCGAAGCGCAGGATCTGGGCGGTGAGGTACTCGCGCTCAAACACCTCACGGGCGTCGCGCAACGGCAGGGCGATGATCCGCTCGGGCCCAACCGAGCCGGCGATTCCGGCGGCGGCGACCTCGGCCGGCAGCATCTCGGCGGTGATCACCTCGCCGGGGTCGCCGGACGCCAGGATCATCAGCCGTTCCACGTTGTTCCTCAGCTGGCGGACGTTCCCCGGCCAGTCGTGCACCTGCAACGTCGCCACCGCGTCCTCGCCCAGGATGCGCTTGGGCAGGCCCGTCGCCTCGCTGATCCGGTCGATGAAGTAGTCCACCAGCTCCGAGATGTCCTCCCGCCGTTCTCCGAGCCCCGGCACCCGGACTGGCACCACGTTGAGCCGGTGAAAAAGGTCCTCCCGGAAGCGGTCCCCCTCGATCTCGTCGCGCAGGTTCTTGGACGTCGAGGAGATCACCCGCACGTCCACCTGCACGTTCTGCTCGCCGCCGACGCGGCGGAAGCGCTGCTCCACCAGCACGCGCAGGATGCGCCCTTGCGTCTCACGAGGCATGTCGGCCACCTCGTCCAGGAACAGCGTGCCGCCGTGGGCGCGCTCGAAGGCGCCGATCTTCTTGGGCCGCCCGCCCTCGCCCTCCTCCCCGAACAGCTCCAGGTCCATGCGTTCCGGCGAGATGCCGGCGGCGGAGAGCGCCACGAACTCGCCCCGGCCGCGGGGGCTGGCGTCGTGGATGAAGCGGGCCACCAGCTCCTTGCCGGAGCCCGGGGGGCCCGAGACCAGCACCCGGCTGTTGGCCGGCGCGATTTTGCCGATCATGGTGCGGAGCTGCTGCATCGAGGTGGAGCGGCCGACCAGGGCCTCTGGCGCGATGGCCTGGGTGCGCAGCCGCCGGTTCTCGCGCCTAAGCGAGGTGGTTTCCAGCGCCCGCTCCACCATGATGAGCAGGCGGTCGGCCTTGAAAGGCTTCTCCAGGAAGTCGTAGGCGCCGCGCTTGATGGCGCTGACGGCCGTCTCGATGTTGCCGTGGCCGGAGATCATCAGCACCGGCATCTCGCTGTCGAAGCCCTTGACCACGTCCAGAAGCTCCAGCCCGTCCATGCCGCCACCCTGCATCCAGATGTCCAGGATCAGCAGCGCAGGTCGCCGTGCACGGATGACCGCGAGCGCCGCGTTGGCGTCGGGGGCGGTGCGGACGCTGTAGCCCTCGTCCTCCAGGATGCCGCCCACCAGCTCGCGGATGTCCGCCTCGTCGTCCACCACCAGGATGTCGGTCGCCATCTAGAACAGGTTCCTGTGGGGGATCGGGCGGGTGCGATAGATCGAGAGAAAAGGCTCATGGTTGAGGCCGCCCGCGTCCATCGAGACGCGGGCCGAGGCCCACTCCTCAGGACGACGAACGAGAGGGGTTCCATGATCGTCTGAGACCTTCGTCATGCTGAGGAAGGCTCCGCAGGAGCCTGTCTCCAAGCACGCAGCCCCTGTCACCGTACCCGCCATCTAAGCTCCTTGCACGGCCAGCGTGCGCACGGCCGTTTCCGCTCCCGTCCGCAGCACCGCGGGAAATAGCAGCCGGGCTCTGGCGCCCGACAGGGTTCGCGCATCGCTGAGCACGAACTCGCCGCCATGCTCCTCCAGGATGCGCTTGACGATGGCGAGCCCCAGGCCCGTCCCCTTCTCGCGGGTGGTGACGTAGGGCTCGGTGAGCCGCTCGCGGTCCTTGGCGGGCAGGCCCACTCCGTTGTCCTCGATCTCGAACACCACCTCGCCCTCCTCCACCCGCAATCGGGCGAGGATGCGGCCCTGGAGATCGGGGGTGGTCGCCACCCGGGCGCCCACCGCCTCCCCAGCATTCTTCAGTACGTTCAGAAGCGCCTGCGAGACGAGGCCGCGGTCGCAGGTGAGGGGCACGACGACCTCGGGAATGTCGCAGTCCACCTCGATCTCGGGGTGGGCGACCTTCTGGGAGAAGACCGCCTGGCGCAGCAGTTCGGCGGCGTTCTCGTCTGCGAGCTTGGGGGCGGGCATGCGGGCGAACGAGGAGAACTCGTCCACCATCCGCCCGATGTCGCCGACCTGGCGGATGATGGTGTCGGTGCAGCGGTCGAAGGTGTCGAGATCGGAGGTGATCTCCTTGCGGTAACGGCGCTTGATCCGCTCGGCCGACAGCTGGATCGGCGTCAGCGGGTTCTTGATCTCGTGGGCGATGCGGCGCGCCACATCGCGCCACGCCGCGTTCCTCTGGGCGGTGAGGAGGCGCGTGATGTCGTCAAAGGTCAGGACCAGCCCGGTCTCGCCACGGCCCGAGGCGCGCACCCGCAGCCGCCGGGTCTCCCCGCCTCGCACAACGTCCAGCTCGGTGTCGGCGTCGGCCAGGGCTGCGCGGGCGCGGCCCAGCACTTCCGCAAGCTCCGGAGCCACGATGGCCAACGGGCGGCCGAGCGACAGCCGCTCCTCAAGGCCCAGCAGGGTCGCGGCGCGCGCGTTCATCACCGAGATGCGGCCGAGCGGGTCCAGGCCGATGATCCCGGCGCTGACCCCCGACAGCACCGCCTCGATGAAGCGCGTACGGTCGCGCGCGTCGCGGTTGGCGGCGGTCAGGGCGGTCTGCTGATCCTGAAGATCTCCGGTCATGCGGTTGAAGGCGCGGGACAGCACCGCGATCTCCTCCGGGTCACGCGAGGTGTCCACCCGGGCGCTGAGGTCGCCCCCCGCGACCCGGTCGGCCGCCTGCACCAGGCGCGAGACGGGCGCCGCGATCCCGGTCGCCACGTTGACCCCCACCCAGATGGCGCCCACCAGCACCAGCAGGCCGGTCTCAACATAGCTGAGCGTGAAGATGGCCTGGATGCGGGCGCTGTAACGGTCCGCCAAGCGGTAGGCGGCGACGGAGTCCTGCGACCGGCGAAGCTGGGCCATGATTCCCTCCCCCATCGGACGCGCCACATAGAGGTAGGCGTCGGGGTAGGCCCGCAACCGCATGAGGGCGCGGATGTAGTCCGACGAGAACGGCAGGGCGACCTGGTCGCGCCGCGCCGCGGCGGCGAAGTCGGCCGGAGGCGGCGCGAGGAAAGGCGGCGCCGAGGGCTGCTCGGCCCGGGCCAGCACCCGCCCCTCGCCGTCGATGACGTAGACGGCGGCCATGTCGCGCTCCGGCAGCTCGTAGGCCAGGAGCGTGCTGAACTGCAAGCGGGCGCGCTCGAATCCAGCCTCGCTGCGGTTCAAGTCGTCGGCCATGGGGCCCATGCGGTTGCGCATGAACTCCTTCTGCTCGTCCACATAGGCGCGGCTGACGATGGAGGCGTTGTCCACCACCGTGCGCACCCGGTTGGAAAACCAGGTCTCGACCCCCTGCGTGATCACCACCCCGAAGAACAGCGCCATGATCACCGCCGGAGCCACCGCCGACAGGGCGAAGGTGATGACGAAGCGCCGGTGCAGCCGCACCCCGGCGTCCTTGGCGCGGGGACCGAACAGGGCCACGACCCGGAAGGCGGCGACCGCGGCCAGCGTCAGGATCAGGGCGAAGTTCAGCGTCAGCAGGGCCAGCACGTAGCGGCTGGGGGCCGCGAGCGGCCGGCTCACCGGCGCGCCCAGCGTCAGCAGCACGCAGACCACGGTCAGCAGAACCGCCACCGCGAAGGCCAAGCCGAAGGCGTAGCGGGCGCGGGGCCGGGCGGGCGCCTCGATGAAGTCGCTCTGGTCGGTGCGGTCGTCGAACCGCTCGAACGACGGCTCCAACGACTCCGGCGAGGCCGTGACGGACATGACCACAGGCTAACCGCCTGTGACGCAGTTTCAACAGGTTGTTGCAGGGCCGCGCCACACGCAGGCGTGAGGCCTGCATGGACAACCCGGCGAGGGCGCCGCAAAAGCCCGCTCAATGCGATTTGCAGCCGTCATCGTGGCCGCCGGCGCCGGCCGCCGTGCCGGAGGGGACACGCCCAAGCAGTGGCGGAGCCTGCGCGGCCGGCCCGTCGTGCTGTGGTCGGTGGAGGCGCTGCGAGCCGCCGGCGCCGAGCAGGTGGTCGTGGTGATCTCGGCGGAGGACCGGGACCATGCCGCCGCCGTCTTCGGCGGCCTGCCCGGGACGCACGTCGTGCTGGGCGGCTCGGAGCGGATCGACTCGGTGCGCGCCGGCCTCGCCGCCGTGGCCGAGGGCATCGACGCGGTGCTGATCCACGACGCGGCCCGCCCCTTCGTCACCTCCACCCATGTGCGAGCCTTGCTGGCGGGGCTGGAGGCGGCGGAGGGCGCCCTGCCTGCGCTCGCCGTCAGCGACACGCTGAAGCGGGCCGGCGATGATCTCGTGGTGAGCGGCACCGCCGACCGTGCGGGCCTCTGGCGCGCTCAGACGCCTCAGGCCTTCCGCCGCCCCGCCATTGAAGCCGCCTACGCGGCGTGGCCGGCCGGCGAGGTCCCGACCGATGACGCGGCGGTGCTGGAGCGGGCCGGCGGCCGCGTCCAGCTCACGCCCGGCGATCCCCTGCTGATGAAGCTGACCTATCCGGAGGACTTTCCCATGGCGGAGACGCTTGCAGGGGCCGCGCGCATCACCCGCGTCGGCCAGGGCGTGGACGCCCACCGCTTCGGCCCCGGCGACGGCTGCTGGCTGTGCGGCGTGCTGGTGCCGCACGATCAGGGCCTGGTCGGCCACTCCGACGCCGACGCAGGGCTGCACGCCCTGACCGACGCGATCCTCGGCGCCATGGCCGAGGGCGACATCGGCGACCACTTCCCCCCCACCGACCCGCAGTGGAAGGGCGCCGCGTCGGACAGGTTCCTGCTCCACGCGGTGGAGCTGATGCGCGCCAAGGGCGGCCGGGTGCTGAACGCCGACGTCACCCTGATCTGCGAGCGCCCCAAGGTGAAGCCGCACCGCGCCGCCATGCGCGCCCGGCTGGCCGAGCTGCTCGACCTGCCGCTGGACCGGGTGAGCGTGAAGGCCACCACCATGGAGGAGATGGGCTTCACCGGCCGCCGAGAGGGTTTGGCCGCCCAGGCGGTGTGCACGGTGGAGACGCCGGCTTAAGGGGACTGCATGTGCTCCGTGATCCGCCCGGAAGCAGACGTTAGCGGCGCGGGCTAACGACCCTAAGCGGCCCTCAATTCGTGAGGGGTTGCAGCACGAACTCCAATTGCTTTCCGAAGATGGAGCCGTATAGGCCGATGGCTGTGTC
>NZ_CAHJWH010000010.1 GCF_903642205.1 Caulobacter sp. S45
TGGCGGGCCGGCTGCTGCGCCGAGTGCGCGACTTCGCCGAGGCGGATGGGGTGGGCGCGATCGACCGCCGCGCCGCCACCAGCGCCCTGGCGCGTCTGGAGGTCGACGCGGCCGGTCTGGACGGACTGGACCGCCGCTATCTGCGCGCCCTGATCGAAACCTATGGCGGCGGGCCGGTGGGGGCGGAGACCCTGGCCGCGGCCCTGGCGGAGGCGCGGGACGCGGTCGAGGACGTGATCGAACCGTACCTGCTGCAGCAGGGCTATGTGCTGCGCACTCCACGGGGCCGTGTGGCTGGGGGCAAGGCCTACGAGCATCTGGGCCTGAAGCCTCCGCCCAGGCCCACGCAGGCCGGCCTGTTCGAGGATTGAGGAATGGCTTCAGACGACCTCCCCTCCGCAGGCGTCTTCAAAGGGTGCGAACACCGCCTGCCGGTACGGGTCTACTACGAGGACACCGACTTCACCGGTCTCGTCTACCATGCGAGCTACATCCGTTTCTTCGAGCGCGGTCGCTCGGACTTCCTGCGGTTGGCTGGGGCCGGCCACGTGGCTATGGCCGCCCTCGACACCGCGTTCGCGGTGGTCCGGCTGGAGGTCGATTTCCGCCGCGCGGCGGGGATCGACGACGCCCTGGTGGTGGCGACGCGCATCGCCTGGGCCCGCGGCCCTCGGCTTCGCTTCGCGCAGGAGATCGAGCGGAGCGGCGAGATGCTCTGCAGCGCGGGCGTGGAGGCAGCCTGCATCGACCCGGCGGGGCGGCCCCGGCGGCCGCCGCCCGAGCTTTCCCGGGCGCTCTCCCCCTATCTGCCAGGCCTATGAGGCCGTCAGAGGCAGGCGTAGGCAGCCTGGATCAGTTTCACCGCGCGCGGGTCGCCGATCAGCTCGGGCGACTGGCGGTTCATTACATAGGCGCCCGACAGACCGCACTCTGGGTCGGCGAAGGCGCAGCTGCCGCCCCAGCCGGAATGGCCGAAGCTCGAAACGCCGGGGCCATAGATCATGTTGGGGGGGTTGCGCATCAGCCCGGCCGCCCAGCTGATCTCGAACGGGAGGACGAGGTCCTGACCGAAGATGCGCTCGCGGGTGAGCGCCTCCACAGTCTGCGCCCTCAGCAGGCTGCGCCCGTCCAGCTCGCCGCCGCAGGCCAGGGCGTTCATGAGCCGCGCAAGGGCCAAGGCTGTGGCGTGACCGTTGGCGGAGGGGATTTCGGCGCGCCGCCAGGCCTCGGTTCCGCGCCCGCCGGGCGCCGCCCACTTCGTCAGGAAGGCGAGCTTCTTCACCTCCGTGATCTTGCCGAAGTCGGCGAAGCGGGTCGGGCGCTCCAGCTCGGCCACCCGGGGGACCTCCGCGTCGGGCAGCCCGATCCAGAGGTCCAGGCCAAAGGGCTCGGCGAGGTCTTCACGCAGCGCGCAGCCCATGGTCCGGCCGTCGACGCGGCGGAAGATTTCGCCGGCGATGAAGCCGTAGGTCATCGGGTGGTAGCCGCTGGCGGCGCCGGGCGGCCACAGGGGCGCCATGGCGGCGAGCCTGTCGACGATGGCGGTCCAGTCGAGCCACAGGCCGGGATCCATCGGTGCAGGCAGGCCGGCCAAGCCGTCCTGGTGCGACATGACCTGTGCGACGGTGATCGCGCCCTTGCCGGCCTGGGCGAATTCGGGCCAGACGCTGGCGACTGTCTGCTCGTAGGCGAGGCGGCCCTGGTCCACCAGCTGCGCGATCAGGATGGCGGCGATCGCCTTGGTGGTGGAGAAGACCGGCGTCAGGGTGTCCGCCCCGAAGGGCCTTGCCCGGGCCCGGTCGGCGAAACCGCCCCAGATGTCGAAGACCACCCGGCCCTGTTGCACCAGGGTGAACCGGGCCCCGAGGTCCGCGCCGTTCGAGAGGTTCGCCTGGAAGGCTTGGGCGACTGGGGCGAAGCGGTCCGGCAGGATCATGGCGAGCCTTGTAGCGGCCAGGAGCGGCGGGCGGAACCTGCCGCACAGCGGCTTGCGTTCGCCGCTCCGGCCTGCACAGTCGCGCCATGACCGCGATCCTCTATCCCGTCGCCGAGACCGCAGAGGCGGCCCTGCACGCGCCGAGGGGCTATGCGGAGCGCGAGCGGGAAGCGCAGAGCCTGGCCGCCGACACCGTAGTTTTCGTCAGCGAGGCGGTCGGCCCCGCCTTCCCGACCCGGGAGGCTGCGCTTTCCGCCTATGCTGGCCGGCTGGCGGGTGAGGGCGCGGACGGCCCTGCGGCGCCCGAGAGCCGATGGCGCCAGCTCGTCCCGGTATCGGCTCAAACCGAGAGCCGCCTTCCGGCGATGGTTCCAGCCCAGCCGAGCTACCGCGACGGGCGGCGTTGGCCGATCCCAGAAGAGGCCCCAGCGATTCTCTGGCGGCTGTCGGTCTCCTACTGGAAGATCGCAGGCGCCCAGTCAGCCCAGACGAGCGACCCTGCCCGCAAGGTGCGGCGCGGGGAGGCGGGCCGCGGCCTGTCCGGGCCGGCCCTGAACGCGCTGGCCCGTCAGCCCCTCCGGGCTGTGAGACTGCAGCAGCCGCTGGACATCGGGCTGTTCGAGGTGCGCCCGCCAGAGGCGCCCGACACGCTCATCCCGGACGAATAGCCGACGCCGCCAAGGCCATTACGAGCGTCGCCTCGGCGGACCGGCCGCCGGCCTCAGTCCTCCTCATCGGCTTCGGGCGCCACCAGCATCTTGTCGGTGAGGGGCGCGGCGTTGGTGCGCACCTGAGCCTCGATCCTGGCGGCGATGTCGGGGTTCTTCTTCAGGAACTCGCGCACGTTCTCGCGGCCCTGTCCCACGCGCTGGCTGTCGTAGGAGAACCAGGAGCCCGACTTCTCCACCACTCCGGCCTTGACGCCCAGATCGATGATCTCGCCGATCTTTGAGATGCCTTCGCCGTACATGATGTCGAACTCGACCTCTCGGAACGGGGGCGCAACCTTGTTCTTCACCACCTTGACCCGGACGTTGTTGCCGACCACCTCGTCGCGCAACTTGATCGAGCCGGTGCGGCGGATGTCCAGGCGGACGGAGGCGTAGAACTTCAAGGCGTTGCCGCCGGTGGTGGTCTCCGGATTGCCGTACATCACACCGATCTTCATGCGAATCTGGTTGATGAAGACGACCATGCACTTGGACTTGGAAATCGAGCCGGTGAGCTTTCTCAGCGCTTGGCTCATCAGCCGGGCCTGCAGGCCGGGCAGGCTGTCGCCCATCTCGCCTTCGATCTCGGCCTTGGGCGTGAGCGCGGCCACGGAGTCGACCACCACCACGTCCACAGCGCCCGAACGCACCAGGGTGTCGACGATCTCGAGCGCCTGCTCGCCGGTGTCGGGCTGGGACACCAGAAGGTCGTCCAGGTTCACGCCGAGCTTGGCCGCGTAGCCGGGATCGAGCGCATGTTCGGCGTCGACGAAGGCGGCGACGCCGCCGGTCTTCTGCGCCTCCGCCACCACGTGCAGGGCCAAGGTGGTCTTGCCAGAGCTTTCCGGCCCATAGATCTCGATCACCCGGCCGCGCGGCAGGCCGCCGACGCCCAGCGCGATGTCGAGGCCCAGCGAGCCGGTGGAGACCGTCTCGATGTCCAGCTTGGAGCCTTTCGACCCCAGCTTCATCACCGAGCCCTTGCCGAACGCCCGGTCGATCTGGGCAATCGCCGCGTCCAGCGCCCGCTGCTTGTCGCCGTCACCTTGTCCCACGAGCCGTAACACCGTCTGGTTCACTGTCGGCGTCCTTCTGCCACGATTCTCAAGCGCCGGAGGTGGCCGGTCGCACTTCAATGACAGATTGAGCGTACCTGATCCGTTCCAGAACACAAGGGGAACATGAGCAGCTTGTGCCGTGAACCGATCAGCCCACCGCCTTCAGCGGCTGGCGCGGAAGGGGAACGACGCAGCCGTCGGTCTGCATGCGCCACAGCCGAGCGAAGGCGCCGCCGCGCCGCTGCAGCTCGAAAGGCGCGCCATCCTCTACGACTTCGCCGTCTGACAGGACCAGGATGCGGTCCATGTCGGTCAGGGTCGACAGGCGGTGGGCGATGGCGAGGACCGTGCGGCCCTCCATCAGATCGCTCAGCGCCAGTTGAACCGCGGCCTCGGACTCGGCGTCCAGGGCCGAGGTGGCCTCGTCGAGGATCAGGATGGGCGCGTCCTTGAGGAAGGCGCGCGCGATACCGATGCGCTGGCGCTGGCCGCCCGAGAGCTTGGCGCCGCGCTCACCGACCACTGTGTCGTAGCCTTCGTGCAGGTCGGCGATGAAGTCGCAGTGGGCGGCCCGGGCGGCCGCGAACACCTCGGCATCGCTGGCCTCTGGACGGCCGAAGCGGATGTTCTCCATCACGCTGCGATGGAACAGGCTGACTTCCTGCGGCACCACGGCAATGCGTGCGCGCAGATCGTCCTGGGCGTAGTCCTGCACCGCCTGACCATCGACCAGCACCTGACCGCTGTTCACCTCATACAGGCGCTGGACCAGCTGGGTCAGGGTGGACTTGCCCGCGCCCGACGCGCCCACCAGGCCCACCCGCTGGCCCGGCGGTATATGCAGGTCCAGACTGTGCAGGATGGGTGTCTGCGGCCGGTAGCCGAAGCTAACCCTGTTCAGGGTGATTGCGCCTGTGCGCGGTGGACCGCGGCGGGGCTCGGCGGGGTCTCGCAGGGCGTGGGGCTGACCGATCAGGCGCAGGGTCTCACCGATGAAGCTGTACTGCTGGCCCATGTCGATCAGGCTCATGGCCAGATCGCGCGAGCCATGCAGAAGGCGGAAGGTGAGAGTGGAGACCAGCACCACGTCGCCAGGCGTGATCTTGCCGATGCGCCACAGATGGGCGGCCCAGACCAGGGTTGCGGCCGCCATGATCACCAGGGCCACATCGTTTGCGACCCGGATCTTCTCATTGTAGAGCCAGCTGCGGCCGTGGGCCTCGGCCTCCGCGGCGAAGGCGTCGGAAAGTCGCGCCCGTTCGCGATCGCGGGCGGAGAAGGTCTTCACCGCCAGCATGTTGTTGATCACGTCCATCAGTTCGCCGCCGACGTCGCTGGAGCGGCGGGCGTAGGCGCGATGGTGGCGGCGGCCGCGAAGTCCGAAGGCCACCAAGCCTGTGGTGGTGGCGGCCACAAAGCCGGCCAGCGCCGCGGTCATCCCGCCATCCAGCGTCGCAAACAGCAGAAGGGCGCCGAGGAAGCTGACGCAGGGAGGGGCGACGTCCCACACCATACGGGTCACGATCGCCCCGAAGGCGCCGGCGGTGGCCGTCACGCGATGGCCAAGTGCGCCGCCCATCTGATCCTGGAAGTAGCGCATGGAGTGGCCGGCCAAGTGGCGGAACAGATCGAGCCGAATGTTCACGCCTGCCGCGATGGTGGTCCGCGCACCCAGCCATCCGCTCATCCGCCACATGACGGCCTCCAAAGCGACGAGACAGGTGAAGACCGCGAGCGCCACCTGAACGGCCTGGGGGCGGCGGGCGCCGGTGGTCATGGCGTCGATCATCAGCTTCATGCCGTACTGCACGCCGACGGCGCAGGCAGACGCACCGAGCACCAGGGCCATCAGCGCCAGGAACTGAGTAGGGCGACTTCTGAGATAATGGCCGATGAAGGCGCCCGTACAGCCGAGCCATGGCGGCCGGGCGGACTCGCCAGCCGTGTCGACGCCCTGAACGCGCCGCACCACCTGAAGTCTGGGCAGGTCCGGCAAGGCGAGGGACAAGGCGCGGCTCCTACGTGGACGAACCCAGACATTAGACTAAGCAGGCGGCTTCCTTCTGGTTCCTCCCTTAAATCCTTTACAGAAGCCGGACCGACTTTCGCCGTGTTTGGTGACGGCGGCGGCGACGGGCCGGGCCGCCCTGATGCGGGCAGAGGCATGGTCGCGCGACCTCCGCGACCCCGTCAGCCCTTCGTTAGGCCCTTCTGCGGTACAGATGGGTTGCGCGTGGTCAGGATGTCATCGCATGAGCGCTCAAGGTTGTGCCGGTTGCCGCGGCGGAGAGGGGTTCGAGACGCCCTTCACCATGGCGTTTCAGCCGATCGTGGACATGCGCACACACTCGGTGTTCGCCTATGAGGCGCTGGTCCGCGGACCGCAGGGCCAGGGCGCCGCCAGCATTCTGGAGACGGTGAACACGACCAACCGCTACGCCTTCGACCAGGGCTGCCGGGTCAAGGCGATCGATCTCGCCTCCACCCTGGGTCTGGCGGACCAGGGTGCGCTGCTCTCCATCAACTTCCTGCCGAACGCGGTCTATGACCCTGCCGCCTGCATCCGGCTGACCCTGGCGACCGCGCGCCGCAACGGCTTTCCGCTGGACCGCCTCCTGTTCGAGTTCACCGAGAGCGAGCGGGTGGAGCATGATCACCTCGGCCGCATAATCGCGGCCTACCGCGCCCTGGGCTTCCGCACCGCCATCGACGACTTCGGAGCAGGCTATTCGGGTCTGACGCTCCTCGCCAAGTTCCAGCCGGACATCGTCAAGCTGGACATGGAGCTGGTCCGCGACATCGACACCGACCGCGTCAAGCGGCTGCTGGTGGGCGGCGTGGTGAGCGTCTGCCGCGAGATCGGTGTTGAGGTGCTTGCCGAGGGTATAGAAACGCTCGGCGAGCATCTGGCGCTGCTCGACCTCGGCATCTGGCTGCAGCAGGGATACCTGATGGCCAAACCCGGCTTCGAATGCCTTCCGCCGGTCGTGTGGCCGGCGTCGCCACCCGTCGCGGCTGCGGCCTGATCTCCTCGGCCGGGAGAGGGTCTAGACGGATAGCGTCTCCTGGAAGCGCACGGGCCGACCCCGGTGCGGCGCAACGACCTCGTCGTCGCGCATGACGATCTCGCCCCGCACGATCGTGGCCGTGGGCCAGCCGGTCACCTCCATCCCATCGAAGGGGGTCCAGCCGCAGCGGCTGGCCATATCGGTGTGGGACAGGGTGCGGCTCGCCCGCAGGTCCACCACCGTCAGGTCTGCGTCGTAGCCCACCGCCAACCGTCCTTTGCCCGCGATGCCGAACAGCCGCTGGGCGCCGGCGCTGGTCAGGTCCACCAGCCGCTCCAGGCTCAGCCGGCCGGCCGCCACGTGGGTCAGCATCACCGCCAGCATGGTCTGAACTCCCGGCATGCCGGAGGGCGAGGCGGGGTAGCACCGCGCCTTCTCCTCCAGCGTATGGGGAGCGTGGTCGGAGCCGAGCACGTCCACAACCCCTTGCGCGATCCCGCTCCACAGCCCCGCCTTGTGGCGCGCCTCGCGGATCGGCGGGTTCATCTGGGCTAGGCCCTTCAGTCGGATGTAGGCCTCCGGCCCTTCCAGCGTCAGGTGCTGGGGCGTGACCTCCACGCTGGCCACGTCCTTCTGGTCGGCCAGGAAGGCGATCTCCTCGGCGGTGGTGACGTGGAGCACGTGGATGCGCTTGCCGAGCTCGCGGGCCAGCCCGCAGAGCCTGCGGGTGGAGCGGATGGCGGACTCGGCGTCGCGCACCTCCGGATGGCTGGTCCAGTCACCCTCGCGCGCCAGCGAGCGGCGCTCCACCAAGCGGTACTCGTCCTCGGAATGGAAGGTTGCGCGACGGGTCACGTGCCGCAGCACCTCGGCGACTCCCGCGTCGTCGGCGACCAGCAGGGTGCCGGTCGAGGCGCCCATGAACACCTTGACCCCGCAGCAGCCGGGCAGTCGCTCCAGCTCGCCCAGGTCCGCCGCGTTCTCGTGGGTGCCCCCCACGTAGAAGGCGTGGTCGCAATGCATGCGCCCCTGCGCCCGGGCCAGCTTGTCCGCCATCGCTGCGGCGTCTGTGGTGGTAGGTTGGGTGTTCGGCATCTCGAAGGTGGCGGTCACCCCGCCCAGCACGGCCGCTCGGCTGCCGGTCTCCAAGTCCTCCTTCCACTCAAGGCCCGGCTCGCGGAAGTGCACCTGGGTGTCGATGACACCCGGCAGGACCGTCAGGCCCGTCGCGTCGAACACCTCCGCCGCGCTCGCCTGCGCCAGGTCGCCGATGCACGCGATCCGGCCCTCGCGCACGCCGATGTCGGCTGCGCCCCGGCCGGCATGGTTCACCACCTCGCCGCCCCGCACGATGAGGTCGTAGGTCTCAGCCATGATCGGGATATCCCAAAGGGGGCGTGGCGAGAGTGTCGTCAAGCGACGGTGGATCAGCCTCCGCAGCCGACGCCTCCGCTGTCTCTTCGAGCAGGCGGCGAGCGGCGGCGACCACCCATGGCGTGGGCAGGTCGAACATGTGGCAGACGACCTGGTTCAGTTGCGGGTCGATGGCCTTGAAGGTCTTGAAGTCGCGCGGACCCCGCAGCACCCGCGCGTTTGCCCCCCAAGGGGCGTACAGCCGCTCATCTGAGGGTCCGAACAGGCCAAGCGTCGGCGCCCCGGCGGCGGCGGCCAGGTGCATCAGTCCGGAATCGTTGCCGATGAACAGCCGGGCTCGCTTGAGCAGGCTATAGGCGGTGAGCAGGTCGATCCGGCCGACCGTGTCCACCAGGCGCGCCCGTGGAATCACCCGGCGCACCGCCTCTGCAGCGAAGCGGTCCGATGGTCCGCCCAGCAGCAGCAGGCGCCCGTAGGGCAGCGGCCCCTCCTTGGCCAACAGCTCGGCGGCCACCACGGCGAACCGCTCCGCAGGCCAGGTCTTGCCGGCCCAGTTCGCCGCCGGCGCGATGGCCAGGATAGGGCCGGAGCCGCCGGCCAGCAGGGCGTCCGCAGCGGCTTCGGTCTTGGAATTGGTGAAGAGGTAGGGCGCAGGCGCCTCGTCCTCCAGTTTCAGCACGCGAGCGGCCTCCATGACCTTGTGGACCGGCTCCAGGGCGGCGGCCGGCGGCCGGTAGGTTGCGCGGCGGCGTGCGTTCAGGAACCGGGTGATCGTGGAGCCGCGCATGTCCACCACCAGGCCCCAGCGGCGTCCGCGGACCTGGCGCCACAGCTTGAGCCAATGACCGGCGAGCCGGGCCTTCTCCAGGGCGATCACCTCGTCCAGGTTCGGCGTGTCGCGGAAAAGGGGAGCGGTCAGCGGGCTCGCCACGATGGTGAAGCGGGCGTGGGGCATCTCGTCCGCCAGGCGGCGGATCAGGCCCGAAGACAGCACTGCGTCGCCGACCCGGCTGGCGGTGATGAACAGGATGGGAAAACGGGGCGCCGCCATCGCGGCCGATGGTTACCCGGCTCGTGCGCCGGACGCCACCTCCGCGGCGCCGTCGCCTCGGCGTCAGCCCTGGCGGCGCCGCGGTGATGCGCCCAGATTGCAGTCATGGCGTCGCCCTTGTCCTCTCCCCGCTTTGCGACCCTGCCGGAGCGGGCGCTGATCCGGGTGTCGGGTGCGGAGTGGCGCGGGTTCCTTCAGGGGCTGATCACACAGGATGTGGAGACCCTGGAGGCGGGCGCCATGCGCTACGGCGCCTTGCTGACCCCCCAGGGCAGGCTGCTTTACGACCTCTTCGTCACTGCGGAAGACGGCGGGGCCCTGCTGGACGCCCCGGCGGCCGGGCGGGAGGGCCTGGCGGCCCGTTTGCGCATGTACCGCCTGCGCGCCAAGGTGGAGATCGAGCTGGTCGAGGGGGCGGTGGTCGTCCTGTTCGGCGGCTCAGTTGATCCCGGTCAGGGCTGGCGGGCGGACCCGAGGCTGGCGGCCCTGGGCTGGCGAGGCGTGGATCTGCCGGCTCCAGCCGGCTGCTTGGCGGCGTCGGTGCAGGACCACGACCTGCACCGGCTGGCCCTCGGCGTTGCCGATCTCACCCGCGACGCCCTGGCCGACCGCGTCTACGCGCTGGAGGCGAACTTCGACCTGCTGAACGCGGTGGACTTCAAGAAGGGGTGCTTCGTCGGCCAGGAGATCACCTCCCGCATGAAACGGCGCAGCGTGGTCAAGTCGCGCATGGTCCCTCTGCGATTCCAGGGTCCCGCGCCTTGCCCAGGCGCGGAAGTGCTGAACGGATCGCTTCGGGCCGGCGAGGTGTGGTCCGGCGCGGAGGGGATCGCCCTGGCGCTCCTCCGGCTGGACCGCGCGGTGGATGCCGAGCTGACCGTCGAGGGCCGACGGGTCAGGCTGGATGTCCCGCAGTGGCTGTCGGCTGCCGTGGCGGAGGCGATCTCGGCTCAGGACGTGAGGCCGTAGCCCTGACACGCCGCCCGCCGCAGCGAAGGCGGGCGGCGTCGAGGTCCGGTCGTGATCCGGCTCAGCTGTGGACGTTGGTGGGCAGCTGGCAGGCCACGCCGGCGGCCTTGGCCTGGCCGCAGGTCAGGATGTCGCGGACCTGGTCCGAGGGCGAAAACTCCATTACCCAGCCTGGCTTGCCGTCGACGCAGGACGTCTCGATGAAGGTATCGCCATGTGGGCTCTGGCCGATGTAGCGCGCGCCTGAGACCTTGCAGGTCCCCCGGTTCTTGGTCATCAGCGCCGCATTGTACTTCTCATAGACTGGTGCGGGTGAGGTGAGCGTGCAGGCGCCGCTGGGTCCGAACTCTCCGGCCTTCACGCAGTCGACGAACTGAGCCCGGCCGGTAGCCGCCTTCGGGAAAATGGCCACCGTGCCGTCAGGACGATTAGAGCAGGCCAGCTCCACGACCTCGCCGCCGCTGCTGTCCAGCCCGATCGACCGGTACTTGGCCACATCGCAGTTGAAGCCCGCCGCCTTGGCCCTCTGGCTGTAGCCGGCGCTCTCCTGCGCCATGACCTGGGTGCTGTCGCTGAGCGTGCAGCCGCCGAGGCCCTGGGCTTGGCCGCAGGTGATGACCTTGTCCAGCCCGCCCCCCTTTGTGGCGGCGATCACGAAGCCCGGCTGGGCGCCGCAGCCCACTTCGTAATAGGCGTCGCCCGAACGCGGATCGTTGCCGATGAAGCGGTCAGCCGAAATCTGGCAGGTCTTGCCGGCCTGGGTCACTAGGGTGTTCAGCACGGCGGTGGACTGAGTCTTGCTGGTCAGGGTGCAGGTGTTGGCGCTTCCTTCCGCCTGCAGGCAGGGAACGGCGACCACCGGATTGGTGGCTGGAGCCACCGGCGCCTGAAGCAGATATCCCGGACCTTCCTGGCAGGCCACTTCGTAGACGGTCGTGGTGGCGTTGGCGCCGAGATAGCGCGCGTTTGTGGGCGTGCAGGCCACCGCTGCGGAGGCGATGTAAGGCTTCAGCCCCTGCTTGGGATTGGCATTGGCGGGCAGGCGGCAGACCAGGCTCGGCTGCGACGCGGTGGCCAGGCAGTCATAGGCCTTGGTGGTTGCGGCGCCTTCCAGCAACACATAGCCCAGCCCCTGCTGACACGCGACTTCGTAGAGATCCGACTTGCCGCCCTTGCCGCTTGAGGCGCCCAGATAGTAGGCGTCCGACACCGTGCAGGCGATCCCGGCTTTCTGGATCGCGACCGGCGCGTCCTTCATGCCCTTGTCGCGCTGGTCCTTGGTTATCGGTTCCTTGTCGGCTGCATGGGCGGCCAACGGGGCCGCGCCCAGCGCCAAGGTCGCCAGCGCGAACAGCGCCGTCGCCAAACGTCTCATCCCGCCGTCTCCTCAGACTCTGGAGCGACATAAGCCTCCAGGCGCCGGGTCGGTCAAGACATCGGTGAGGCGTCCTGCCGCAGGGCCTCGGCCAATTCCGTCATCACCGGCTCCCAGCGATTGAAGCCCGGTGGGCTGAACACCCGCGCCTTCGGATACCAGGGATAGCGGTGGGTCCCCAGCATCGGCCAGCCCCCTGGCGGGCAGACGAACCAGCTCGAAGCGCCGCAGGCGGCGGCGAGGTTGATGGTGGCGTTGGCGGGGCCGACCACGAGGTCCAGGGCGCTGGCCAGGGCCGCCACCTCGTCCAGGTCCTCCTTGAGGTCCGGTCCGGGCGGCGTCCAGATGTCGATGCCCAGGACCTCGCGAGCATGCGCGATCTCTTCGGCGCAGTCGCCGTACTGCAGGTTGACGAAACGCACTCCCGGCGTAGCGAGCACCGGCGCCCAGGCGGCGAAAGGCGAGTAGAAACGAGACCGCTGGGAGCTGACCTTCAGGCTTTTCCAGAGCAGCCCGACCTTCATGCCGGCGCCGAGCTCGGCAAGCGCCTGGCGCCAATAGTCGACCTGGACAGGGTTGGCGTGCAGGTAGGCCGGCCGGTGCGGGAAGTCGTTCATCCCCCGGCGGAAGCGTTGCAGCAGCGAGGCCACCGGCGCCCAGAGGTCGAAGCTGCGGTCGCGGGCGAACGGCGCGGTCCGCACCGACTGGTGTTCGACCCGGTATGTGGCGTGAGCGCCCACCTCGGCCGTCGGGAAGCTGCGGCTGAACAGCGGGACCAGCCTGCGTTCCACCGCCAGGGTCAGCCTGCCCTCGGGCCCCAACGCCTTCAGCAGGTCCGGAATCAGGTTGGCGAACAGCACCTCGTCACCCAGCCCCTGCTCGCCGAACACCAGGAGGCTGGCCCCCTCCAGCGAGGCATCCGGCGTCCAGGTCGCGTCATCTACGGCGAAGTGGGTGACGTCGACGTGGCGGGGCTGCAGGCGGACCTGGTAGGCGTCCCAGCCTTCACCCAGACGACCGGACGCGACCAGCATGGTGGAGCGCGCGAAGTTCATCATCGCCCGCTCGCTTTCGCTCAGGGCGTCGCTTTGCAGCGCCGTCTCGCAGTCCTCCAGCGCTCCGGCCGGATCGCCCAGCGACAGGCGCACGTTGGCGCGGTTGTAGCGCGCCTTGGCGAAGCCGGGATCAAGCCGAAGGGCCTCGTCGAAGAAGATGACGGATTGGTCGGTCTCCCCCTGCTCGGCCACCGTGGCGCCTAGAGTGTTCCAGAGCAGGGCGCTCTCCGGCTTGGCCAGGATGGTGGGGCGGAGCACGTCCAGGGCATCGCCGTAACGGAGCTGGTCGCGGAGCGCGCAGGCCAGATTGTTCGGACCGTCCACCGCGTCGGGCCGCTCGGCCATGAAGTGTCGAAAGAGCTGCTCGGCGACGTCGAAGAGCCCCATCTGCATGGCCAGCCGGCCCAGGTCGTTGGCCAGGTCGGCGTCCTTAGGGTCCAGCTGCAGCGCTGCCTCGTAGGCGTTCAGCGCCCCGTTCAGGTCGCCCCCACGCTCGCGGCAAAGCGCGACCAGGCGCCAGGCCAGGCCGGAGTCGGGCGCCGCCTCCAGCACCTGGCTGGTGAGATGCAGCGCCTCTTCGATGTGGCCGGCGTTCAGCGCCTGGGTGGCGGCCGAGAGTAGCGGGAGGATCGCCTGAGCCTTGAGCTCGGCCAGCGCACGGGTGAGCTTCTCCAGCGGGTCGGCGCCGGCGGTCGCGTCGAGCGTGCGGGCCGGCAAGGGCCGGGCGTCCGAACCGGGTGAAGCTTGGGCGTGCGCCATGGAAGGCCTCCGGCGTGAGCTTTCGCCCGTTTGGCTTAACGGCCCGCTAACCGTGAATCTTTAGGCCGGCTTCAGCGCTGCAGGGCTAAGCGGTAGTCGCTCGCCCCGGACAGTGCGAGAGCGGTCGAACACCGCACAGGAGGCTCCACGTGCCCCTAAAATTGTCGCTGAAGCCCGGGGAGAAGTTCGTGCTGAACGGCGCGGTGGTCCAAAACGGGGACCGGCGCGGCGTGCTGGTGCTGCAGAACAAGTGCTCGGTCCTGCGCGAGAAGGACATCATGCAGGCGGAGGAGGCCAACTCTCCCGCTCGCCGGGTCTATTTCCCGGTGATGATGATGTATCTCGATGAGTCCGAGGCCGCCGCCCACTTTGGCGAGTTCTCCCAGCGCCTCAACGACTTCATGGGCGTGGTGCGTAACGCGGATGTCCTGGCCGAAGGCGTGAACGTCTCCAAGCATGTCTTGGGACGTAACTACTACAAGGCCCTGATGTGCTGCCGAAAGCTGATCGATTACGAGGACGAGAGACTAGGGCATGTCGCTTCAGGCCTACCAGCATGCGTCGCAACGGGCTGAAAACCCGCGCGAGACCGAATACCGGCTGTTCGCCGAGGTCACCCGCGCCCTCATGGAGGCCGCGCGCGCGGACCGCGGCGACCTGAAGGCCCGCGTGACCGCGCTCGACTGGAACCGGCGGCTGTGGGCGGCGCTGGCGGCCGACTGCGCCAGCCCGCACAACCGCCTGCCCGAGGGCACGCGGGCCAGCATCATCTCGCTGAGCCTGTTCGTGAGCCGCCAGACCAGCCAGACCATCCGGAACCAGGGCGACCTGGACCTGCTGATCGAGGTCAACCGCTCCATCATGCAGGGCCTGACACCGGGCGGCGCGCCCACGGCCCAGGCCGCCTGAGGTCCACGGAGAACCGCCGTTCTACAAAGGCGTTGAGGTCCGGGTGACGCCGCTCGGAGCCGCCAGACCACCTGATCAGGCGGCTTCCTAGACCCGCCGTTACTCTCATCGCCGCCAGCGCGTGCGCGGCATGGCCTTGCGGCCTTTTCCGTGAGCTCAGCATCGCTTTCCGGGAACTCCCGCGCTAGGGAGGCGACTGGCTCCTGCATCTACGTCTGGGGGTCGTTTTCGCCGCGACGCAAGAAGCGCTGCGCCTCGGGTGGAGAGCATGAAGAATACGCAAGCCCTGAGCCTGCACGTTCCCGAGCCGCAGACGCGTCCCGGCGACGAGCCGGACTTCACAAGGCTGCAGCTGCCAGCCGCAGGCAGTGTGGAGCGGCCGGACATCTCGACGCCGGCGCTGCAGATGCGCGAGCTGGCCTATGGCCTCATCCGGGTGCTGGAGGAGGAGGGCCGCGCCGTCGGCCCCTGGAACCCGCGGGTGGACCCAGAGACCCTGCGGCGGGGGCTCAAGGCCATGTTGCTCACCCGCGCCTTCGACGACCGCATGTACCGCGCCCAGCGCCAGGGCAAGACCAGCTTCTACATGAAGTGCACGGGCGAGGAGGCGGTGGCCTGCGCCCAGGCGCTGGTCCTGACCCAAGAGGACATGTGCTTCCCGACTTACCGTCAGCAGGGCCTGCTCATCACCCGCGGCTATCCGCTGGCGACGATGATGAACCAGATCTATTCTAACGCGTCCGATCCCATTAAAGGCCGCCAGCTGCCGGTGATGTACTCGTCGAAGGCGTTCGGCTTCTTCACCATCTCCGGCAACCTCGGGACCCAGTACCCCCAAGCCGTCGGCTGGGCCATGGCGTCCGCCTACAAGGGCGATGACAAAATAGCCGCCGCCTGGATCGGCGACGGCGCGACGGCGGAGGGCGACTTCCACTCCGCCCTGACCTTCGCCAGCGTCTACCGGGCGCCTGTGATCCTCAACATCGTCAACAACCAGTGGGCCATATCGAGCTATCACGGCATAGCCGGAGGCGATCAGACCACCTTCGCCGCTAGGGGGATCGGCTACGGGCTGCCGGCGCTGCGCGTCGACGGCAACGACTTCCTGGCGGTGTACGCGGCCACGGAATGGGCGGCGGAGCGCGCCCGCTCCAACCTGGGCGCCACGGTGCTGGAGCTCTATACCTACCGCGCCGCCCAGCACTCCACCTCCGACGATCCGGCCCGCTACCGGCCGGCGGAGGAGGCGGGCGGCTGGCCGTTGGGCGATCCTGTGCTGCGGCTGGCGGCTCACCTGATCGGACTCGGCGAGTGGTCGAACGAACAGCACAAGGCCTATGAGCAGGAGGCCGTCGAGCAGGTCCGCGCCGCCGGCAAGGAGGCTGAGGCCATCGGCACGCTCGGCCAGTCGCGCCCGGAGACGGCGACGATGTTCGAGGACGTCTACAAGGACATGGACTGGCGGCTGCTGCGCCAGAAGCGCGAAGCGGGATTCTGACCCACATGCCCGCGATGAACATGATCCAGGCGCTGAATTCCGCCTTGGACAACATGCTGGAGCGCGACCCGGACGTCCTGATCTTCGGCGAGGACGTGGGCTTCTTCGGGGGCGTGTTCCGCGTCACCGACGGGCTGCAGAAGAAGCACGGCCTGACCCGCTGCTTCGATGCGCCCATTGCTGAGGGCGGCATCGTCGGCGCGGCGATAGGCATGGGCGCCTATGGCCTGCGCCCCGTGGTGGAGATCCAGTTCGCCGACTACATCTACCCCGCCTACGACCAGCTGGTTAGCGAGGCGGCGCGGCTGCGCTATCGCTCGGCGGCCGACTTCACCGCGCCGATGACCATCCGCAGCCCTTATGGGGGTGGCATCTTCGGCGGCAACACGCACTCCCAGAGCGTGGAGGCCCTGTTTACTCACGTGGCGGGGCTGAAGACGGTGATACCGTCCAACCCCTACGACGCCAAGGGCCTGCTGATCGCCTCCATTGAGGATGACGACCCGGTGCTCTTCCTGGAGCCCAAGCGCATCTATAACGGCCCCTTCGACGGTCACCACGAGAGGCCGGTCTCGCCCTGGGCCGGCCACCCGGCGGCCGAAGTGCCTGCCGAGCACTACATCGTGCCGCTGGGCAAGGCGCACATCCTGCGGGAGGGCAAGGACCTCACCGTGCTCGCCTACGGCGTGATGGTGCACGTGGCGATGGCGGCGGCGCAGGACAGCGGGATCGACGCGGAGGTGATCGACCTGCGCACCTTGGTGCCCGTCGACATCGAAGCCATCGAGGCCTCGGTGAAGAAGACCGGCCGCTGCGTGATCGTGCACGAGGCCACCCGCACCTCGGGCTTCGGTGCGGAGCTGTCAGCGCTGGTGCAGGAGGCCTGCTTCTACCACCTGGAGGCGCCCATCGAGCGGGTGACCGGCTGGGACACCCCCTATCCCCACGCCTTCGAGTGGGACTATTTCCCGGGCCCCGAACGGGTGGCCAAGGCCATGCGCCGCGTGATGGAGGGCTGAGCCATGGGCCGCTTCACCTTCCGCCTGCCCGATGTCGGCGAGGGCACCGCCGAAGCCGAGATCGTGGCCTGGCATGTGGCCATCGGCGACACGGTGGAGGAGGACGCCCCACTGGTCGACGTGATGACCGACAAGGCGACGGTGGAGATCACCTCGCCCGTCTCCGGGAAGGTCGTCGTGCGCCGAGGCGAGCCCGGCGAGATGTTCGCTGTCGGCGGTCCGATCGTGGAGTTCGAGACGGACGGCGGGGCTGCGGCCGAGCCGGTCACGGCCGTCCCCAACCCCACCGGCCAGCGAAACACCGAAGCGCGCGAAGCGCCGCCCACGACGCCTAAGAGCGAGCGCACTTTCCCCTTGATGGGGGAAGCGTTGGGGATGGGGGTGGACGGCGGCGCCCCGTCCGAACCGGGCGCGAACGAGGCCGCCAGCCTTCGGGCGCCGCCGCCGTCCACCCTCACCCCTGCCCCTCCCCCGTCAAGGGGGAGGGGTTCTGACACGCCGGCCTTCTTCGAGAGCACGCCCGAGCGCCCTCTGACCTCGCCGGCGATCCGACGCCGCGCCCGGGAGGCGGAGGTCGATCTCGCCCAGGTGGAGGGCACCGGCCCCCACGGCCGAGTAACGCTTGAAGACTTCAACGCCCACCTTGCCCGACCGGCCAAGGCCGCCGCAGCGACGCCTGACGAGATCACCGAGGTCAAGGTCATCGGCCTTCGCCGCAAGATCGCGGAGAAGATGTCGGAGGCCAAGCGACGCATTCCCCACTTCGCCTACATGGAGGAGTGCGACGTCACCGAGCTGGAAGATCTGCGCGTTCACTTGAACGTAGCCAAACGCCCGGACCAGCCTAAGCTGACGTTCCTCCCCTTCATGGTCCGGGCGCTGGTCAAGGCGCTGCCGAGATACCCTCAGATCAACGCCCGCTATGACGACGAAGCCGGACTCGTGCGCCGCTACTCAGCCGTCCACCTCGGCATGGCCACCCAGACGCCGAACGGCCTGATCGTGCCAGTGATTCGAAACGCCGAGCGCCGTGATGTCTGGGCGCTAGCCACTGAGATCGGCCGCCTCGCCAAGGCCACGCGCGAAGGCAAGGCGACTTCAGCCGAACTCTCCGGCTCGACCATCACCCTGACCAGCCTCGGCCCGCTGGGCGGTCTGATGCACACCCCGGTGATCAACCATCCGGAAGTGGCTATCGTCGGTCCAAACAAGATCGTAGAGCGGCCGGTGGTGCGTAACGGCGAGATCGTGGCGCGAAAGATGATGAACGTCTCCTCGTCCTTCGACCACCGCGTGGTCGACGGCTGGGACGCCGCGGAGTTCATCCAGACGATCAAGGGCCTGTTGGAGCACCCTGCCACCCTGTTCCTGGACTAGCCGCTCCTCCGAGTGCCAAGGAACCGGTTTCAAGCGTTGCCGTTAGTCCCTTGAGGGACGTCGGCGTCTTTGTCGACGTAGGCGTGAGACAAGGGGCTGCCGATGCTTGGAACCATTCTGCTCATCATCCTGATCTTGGCCTTGTTGGGCGCCCTGCCCAGCATGTCTTGGAACTCGGGCCGTTCCTGGGGCTATGGTCCGAGCGGCGGCATCGGCCTGCTCGTCGTCGTCGTCATCGTGTTGCTGCTGCTGCACGTGATCTGACACGCGGAGCCTGGCGCCGCTATACAGCTCGGGCGAGGGCGCGTGCGTAGTCCTCTGGCGTGTTGAGGTTGGCGAAGGCGTCCGGATTTTCGAAAACGACTTCTTCAACCCCGACGCGTTCAAGCAGGGCGCGGATCGGCGGATGGTTTGAAGTTGTCTCGATCATTCCGAGCGCCGCGACCGGCCATAAGGCGCAAAGCGGCTGCACGGCTGTCGGCGTGCGCGCCACGGCGCCACAGCCGGCCCTGCCTTCGCAAAGCCTTTCGACCAGATTGCGGGGCAGGAACGGAGTGTCGCAGGGGCTGGTCACCAGCCATTTGAGACCTTGCAAGGCCGCCCACCGTAGCCCGACCTTGACCCCCGCCAATGGTCCATCCACGTCTCCAACATCATCCGGCAAGCAGGCGAGCCCGCTTTTCGCCGCGTAGGCGGCGGCGGCTGAGCCCCCTCTGGCACTGACCGCCAGCGGCGAGGCGCCACGAGCCAGTACCCTCTCCACGCGCGCGATGAGGGGCTCGCCCTCCAGTTCGGCGAGGGCCTTCTCCCGTCCGAAGCGGCTGGAACGGCCGCCCGCCAGGATCAGGCCGCCGATCACAGGACGATCCGGTCGGGGTGGGTGAAGACCTCGAATCCGTCCGAGCGGGCCACGGCGACGAGAGTCATGCCGGCGGCGTCCGCCGTCGCCATGGCCAGGGTGGTCGGCGCGGAGACCGCGATCAGCACGCCTGCGCCGATCATCGCCGCCTTCTGCACCATCTCCACGGACACGCGGCTGGTGAGCACCACCGCCCCTTCGTTTCCCTTCACACCGTTGCGGGCAAGGGCGCCGGCGAGTTTGTCCAGCGCATTGTGCCGGCCCACGTCTTCCCGTGTGGCGACCAAGTCCTGCCCGGGGGTCCAGAACGCGGCTGCGTGGACGCCGCGCGTGAGCTGGCCCAGCGACTGGGCCTTTCCCAGCGCCTCGACCGCACCGAGCACTTCCGGGGGGGCAAGCCGCAGCTGCGCGCAAACCTGCGGCGGCGTGCGGGAGGCCTCGGCCAAACTGTCGATGCCGCACAGGCCGCAGCCGGTCGGCCCGGCCAGACGGCGGCGCCGAGCCGCCAGCGCCTCACGCCGGCCGGGCTTCAGCCACACCCGCGCCTCGATCCCGCGATCGCCCTCCGCGATCTCGATGGAGGCGACCTCTTCGGCCGAGGCGATCACGCCCTCGGTCAGGCTGAGCCCCAAGGCGAAGTCCTCCAGGTCGGCCGGCGTCGCCATCATCACCGCATAGGTGGACGCGTCGTAAACGATGGCCACCGGCGTCTCCTCGGCCAAGACGCGGACCCCCAGATCGACGACGCCCTCGCGCCACCGCGTCCGCTCGCCACTTCGCCAGCCCTCCATCAGTTCAGCTCCTCGCAGCGATCACGCACATGTTCCACGTGCCGGGCCCCAGATCGCGCAAAACCATGCCTAAAGCGTCTGGATTTCCGCTTCCGCTGGAGGAAATTTCGCCTATCTGTCACCCGTTCCTGATCTGTATTTTCTCGTGCGCGAGGCCATCATGACCCATCGCATGTCGGAGTTTGTCACCATCGCGCCGTCCTCGCCCAACAAGCGGACGGTGATCGAGCGCGCCCACGACTTCGGGGAGATCTATGCCGGCTTCAACCCGGCCCAGAACGGCAATCAGGCCGCCCGCTGCTCCCAGTGCGGGGTGCCCTTCTGCCAGACCGGCTGCCCGCTGCACAACAACATCCCCGACTGGCTGCGCCTCGCCGCCGAGGGGCGGATGCAGGAGGCATGGGCTCTGTCGGAGGCCACCAGCGCGCTGCCGGAGGTCTGCGGCCGCATCTGCCCGCAGGACCGCCTCTGCGAAGGCGCCTGCGTGCTGGAGCAGTCCGGCTGGACCGGCGTCACCATCGGCGCAGTGGAGCGCTACATCAGCGACACCGCCTGGGCGCAGGGCTGGATCAAGCCGATCACGCCCGTGGACGAAAAGGCCCAGTCCGTAGGGATCATCGGCGCGGGACCGGCGGGGATCGCGGCCGCCGACTGGCTCCGTCGCCTGGGCTACCAGGTCACCATCTATGACCGCTACGATCGGCCGGGCGGGCTGCTCACCTACGGCATCCCCGGGTTCAAGCTGGAGAAGCCGGTGGTGATGCGGCGGACCCAGCGGCTGGCGGACAGCGGCGTGACCCTGATCCCCGATTTCGAGGTGGGCCGCGACGCCTCACTCGCGGAGCTGCGCGAGCGGCACGACGCGGTCTTCATCGGCACGGGCGTCTACAAGGCGCGCCGGCTGAGCGGGCCGGGCGTGGGGTCCGCCGCGGTGGTGCGCGCGCTCGACTACCTGATCGCCTCGAACCGACTGAACTTCGGCGACGACGTGCCCGCCTTCCAGAACGGCGAACTGAACGCCAAGGGCAAGGATGTGGTCGTCATCGGCGGCGGCGACACCACCATGGACTGCGTGCGCACCGCGGTTCGCCAGGGCGCGCGCTCGGTCACCTGCCTGTACCGTCGCGACCGCGCCAACATGCCGGGCTCCGCCCGCGAGGTGTCCAACGCCGAGGAGGAGGGCGTGCGCTTCGAGTGGCTCGCCGCCCCCAAGGCCATCCACGGCGACACGGCCGAGGTTGACCACGTGCGCGCCATCCGCATGCGCCTCAGCGCGCCGGACATGAGCGGCCGCCGCGGGGTGGAGGAGATCGCGGGCGCGGAGTTCGACGTGGCGGCCCAGCTGGTGATCGAGGCGCTGGGCTTCGACCCGGAGGACCTGCCCGCCCTGTTCGACGCGCCGGAGCTGCGGGTGAATCCAGGCGGCACGATCGCTGTGGACGAGGAGAAGCGGACCAGCCTGCCCGGCGTGTTCGCCGGTGGGGACATCGTGCGCGGCGCCTCGCTGGTGGTCTGGGCGGTGCGCGACGGCCAGGATGCGGCGCTGGCCGTGGACCAGTACCTGCGGGCGCAAGCTGGCCTGCACCCTCAGATTGAGGAAGTGGCGGCATGAGCGGACATCTTGAACCCTCCCCCTTGATGGGGGAGGGCAGGGTGCGGGTGGACGGCGGCGCCGCTGGAAGTTTTGCCGACGGAGCTCACCCCTCTCCCACTGACAGGGCGCCGCCGTCCCACCCCCATCCCCGATCTTTCCCCCATCCAGGGGGAGGGGAGATCGACGCCTATCTCTCCAACCGGGCGCGCTTGACGGCCGCTCACGCTTACGATCCCGCCTCGGAGCGCGACGCCTGCGGTACGGGCTTCGTCTGCGCCATAGACGGCAAGCCGCGGCGGGAGGTGGTGGAGCTGGCGATCGCCGCGCTGAAAGCGGTTTGGCACCGGGGTGCGGTGGACGCCGACGGCAAGACCGGTGACGGCGCGGGCGTCATGGTCAGCGTGCCCCAAGCCTTCTTCGCCGAGCAGGTCTCGCGCATCGGCCACAAGCTGCGCCCCGGCCCGATCGCGGTAGGAATGATCTTCCTGCCGAGGACCGATCTCGCCGCCCAGGAGCTGGCCCGCACCATCGTGGAAGCGGAGGTGCTGCGCTTCGGCTTCTACATCTATGGCTGGCGCCAGGCGCCCATCGACAGCTCGGTGCTGGGCGAACGCGCCGCCGCCGTGCGGCCCGAGATCGAGCAGATCATGCTCGCCGCGCCGCAGGACATGGACGGCGAGCAGCTGGAGCGGGCGCTCTACCTCTGCCGTCGCCGCATCGAGCAACGGGTGGAGCAGGTCCACCTGAACGGCTTCTACATCTGCTCGCTGTCGGCCAAGTCCCTGATCTACAAAGGCATGTTCCGCTGCGGCGACGTGGACGGCTTCTATCCGGACCTGTGCGATCCGCGCTTTGAAGCGGCGGTGGCCATCTTCCACGCCCGCTACTCAACCAACACCTTTCCTGAATGGCGGCTGGCCCAGCCCTTCCGCATGCTCGCCCACAACGGCGAGATCAACACCGTGCGCGGCAACATCAACTGGATGAAGAGCCACGAGATCCGCATGGCGGCGGATGCCTTTGGCGAGCACGGCGACATCGTCAAGCCCGTGGTGCGCCCGGGCGGCTCCGACTCCGCCGCCCTCGACAACGTGTTCGAGATGCTGGTCCGCGCGGGCCGGCCGGCGCCGATGGTCAAGGCGTTGCTGATGCCCGAGGCCTGGTCCAACGAGGACGGCAGGATGGCGCCGGAGCACCGCGCCCTCTACGCCTACTGCAACGCGGTGATGGAGCCCTGGGACGGTCCCGCCGCCATTTGCGCCACCGACGGCCGCTGGGTGCTGGCGGGCAAGGACCGCAACGGCCTGCGTCCGTTGCGCCTCACCGAGACGGTGGACGGCCTGCTGATCGCGGGTTCGGAGGCCGGTATGACGGGGATCAGCGACGACCGGGTGCTTCGGCGGCTGCATGTCTCGCCAGGCTGCATGGTGGCCGTCGACCTGCAGGCGGGGCGGCTCTATCCGGAGCGCGAGATCGTGGACGAGCTCGCCGCCGCCCATCCGTATACCCGCTGGCTGGAGAACATGGTGGAGCTGGAGCCGCTCGTCGGCCCTGGCCCCGAGCCTCGCCGCTTCGAAGGCGAGGCCCTGGCGCGACGCCAGGCCGCCGCCGGCATGACCTCCGAACAGATCGAGATGATCGTCGATCCGATGGCGCTCGACGGCAAGGAGGCCATCGGCTCCATGGGCGACGACAGCCCGCTGGCGGTGGTGTCGTCCCGCCTCCGGCCCCTGTCGGACTATTTCCGCCAGAACTTCGCCCAGGTGACCAACCCGCCCATAGACCCGCTGCGTGAGGGCGGGACGATGAGCCTGAAGACCCGCTTCAAGAACCTCGGCAACATTCTGGCCCAGGACGAGGGCCAGACTGAGGTCTTCGTGCTCGACAGCCCGGTGCTGACCACGGGCATGTACGAGCGCATGCTGACCCATTTCGGCGAGAGCAGGGTCGTGGTGATCGACTGCACCATGCCCGTGCCAGCGCCGGAGGCGCGCCGGGGCGACGCACTGCGCGCCGCGCTGGACCGCATCCGCAACGAGGCCGTGCAGGCCAGCCGCAACGGCGCCGCCCAGATCGTGCTGACCGACGAGGCGGGCGACGCCACGCGCGTGCCCCTGCCCATGATCCTGGCCACGGGCGGCGTGCACGCGCGGCTGGTGGACGAGGGCCTGAGATCCTACGCCTCCATCATCGTGCGCTCCGCAGGCGTGGTGGACAGCCACCAGTTCGCGGTGATGGTTGGCGTGGGCGCGACGGCGGTGAACCCCTACCTGGCACAGGAGTCGATCCAGGACCGGCTGGAGCGGGGGCTCTACAGGGGCATGACGCTCCGGGATGCGGTCCTGAACTACAAGCATGCGCTGGAAGCCGGCCTTCTCAAGATCCTGGCCAAGAAGGGCATCTCGATCATCTCGTCCTATCGCGGCGGTTATGAATTCGAGGCGGTCGGACTTTCGCGTGCGCTGGTGGCGGAGTTCTTCCCGGGCATGACGTCGCGCATCTCCGGCATGGGGCTGGCGGGGCTTGAGGCGCGCATGCTGGAGGAGCGCGACGTGGCCTGGACGCCCGCCAGCGCAGTGATACCTCTCGGTGGCTTCTACAAGGTGCGCTCGTCGGGCGAGAACCATGCCTATGAGGCGGCGCTGATCCACAAGCTCCAGCACGCTTGCAACACCGGCGACTACAAGTCCTACCTGGCCTATTCGAAGATGACCCGCGAGGGGAGGCCGGTGTCGCTGCGCGACCTGCTGGCCTGGCGCTCGGACCGCATGCCCAAGCCCATCGAGGCCGTGGAGAGCGTCAACGGCTTGCGCAAGCGCTTCCTGACGCCGGGCATGTCGCTGGGCGCCCTGTCGCCCGAGGCGCACGAGACGCTGAACATCGCCATGAACCGGATCGGCGCCCGATCCGTATCCGGCGAGGGCGGCGAGGATCCTGAGCGCTATCGTCCTCGCCCGAACGGCGACAACGCCAACTCTGCGGTGAAGCAGATCGCCTCGGGCCGCTTCGGCGTCACCGCCGAGTACCTGAACCAATGCCGCGAGATCGAGATCAAGGTGGCCCAGGGCGCCAAGCCTGGCGAGGGCGGCCAGCTGCCGGGCTTCAAGGTCACCGAATTTATCGCGCGGATGCGCCATTCCACGCCGGGCGTGAGCCTGATCTCGCCCCCACCCCATCACGACATCTACTCGATCGAGGACCTGTCGCAGCTCATCTACGACCTGAAACAGATCAATCCCGACGCCAAGGTGACGGTGAAGCTGGTCTCCATGTCCGGCATCGGGGCGGTTGCGGCCGGCGTCGCCAAGGCGAAGGCCGACACCATCCTGGTCTCCGGCAATGTCGGCGGCACCGGCGCCTCTCCCCAGTCGTCCATCAAGCAGGCCGGCTGCCCCTGGGAAATAGGGCTCGCCGAGGCGCACCAGGTCCTGACCCTCAACGGACTGCGCCATCGCGTTCGTCTGCGTACGGACGGCTTGATCCGAACCGGGCGCGACGTGGTGATCGCGGCCATGCTGGGGGCGGAGGAGTTCGGCATCGGCACGGCCTCCCTGATCGCGGTCGGCTGCCTGATGGTGCGACAGTGCCACTCCAACACCTGCCCGGTCGGCGTCTGCACCCAGGACCAGAAGCTGCGGGACAAGTTCACGGGCACGCCCGAGAAGGTGATCGCCCTCTTCACCCACATCGCCCAGGAGGTGCGCGAGATCATCGCCTCGCTGGGCTTTACCCACCTGGATCAGATCATCGGCCGGACCGACCTCCTGACCCAGGTCAGCCGCGGCGGCATGCACCTGGACGACCTGGACCTGAACCCCCTGCTGGTGCGGGTGGAAGGCGCGCCGCTCCAGCCCTACACGGTCGACGTGCGCCAGCCACTTTCGGAAGACACCCTGGACACCCAGATCCTGGAAGACGCCGCGCCTCTGCTGGAGCGGGGCGAGAAGATGGCGCTGAGCTACTCGGTGGCCAACACCATGCGCACCATCGGGGCGCGCACCTCCTCGGCCATCGTGCGCAATTTCGGCGAGGGGCTTCGCCCCGACCACCTGCGGCTGGAGCTGAAGGGCGCGGCGGGCCAGAGCCTGGGCGCCTTTGCGGTCAAGGGCCTGCGCATCGACCTGGTGGGCGAGGCCAACGACTATGTCGGCAAGGGGCTGTCTGGAGCGACCATCACAGTGCGGCCGCCGCGGTTCGGCCCTGTCGGCCAGTTCGACTCCCTGGTCGGCAACACCTGCCTCTACGGCGCCACCGCAGGACGGCTGTTCGTCGCCGGCGGAGCGGGGGAGAGGTTCGCCGTGCGCAATTCAGGCGCCGATGCGGTGGTGGAAGGCTGCGGCGCCCACGGCTGCGAGTACATGACCGGCGGCCTGGTCGCGGTGCTCGGACGCACGGGCGCGAACTTCGGAGCCGGCATGACGGGAGGCGAGGGGTTCGTCTACGACGAAGACGGCCTGTTCACCCTGCGCGTCAATGCGGACAACGTGGTCACCGGCGAGGTGGAGCCCCAGGATGAAGCGGCCCTGAAGGCCCTGATCGAGGCCCACATGGCGGCGACCGGCTCTCCGCGCGCCCAGATGATCCTGGAGACCTGGTCGACGTCGCGGGCGCGCATCGTGCGGGTGACGCCCCGGGACATGCTGGTCCACCGGCAGGCGCGGTTGAAGATCGGGGCGTGAGCCGCGGCGGACGAGCTGGAGCAAGGCTTCCCGCAATCCCTGCAAAGGCGTAACTTGATCAGATGATGGGTGTGTCGAAGGGCGCGGTCTGGACCGCAGCGGTGGTGATGCTGGGGGCGGCCGGGGTCGGCTCCTATCTCGGCTACAGCCGGGCGCTGGCCGCTCCGGGATCACAGGACCCGGACGCCTACGCAGCCACCACGCCGCTCGCCGCCAAGAAGGCCACCTCCGTGGACGCCACGGCCCCGCCGCCGGTGGACGAGGCCTATATCCGCAAGATCGCCCATGACGAGGCCGTCGCCGTCGTTCACCCGCCCCAGGCTGCCGGGCCCAAGAAGGTCAGGGTGGTCCAGGCCAGCGACGACTCCGACGACGACGATGACGACAAGAGCTCCGGCGCCAATCCGCCGACGCCGCCGACCGTCGCCGGCCCTGCGCCCGTCGCCGTCCCCAAGCCGCCTCCCCCGCCCACCGGTCTCTACTGAGGGGCTGGGTCCCTCTCCGCAGGGGAGAGCGGTTACGCCCGATAATCGAGACCGATGTCCAGCACCCTGGCGCTGTGGGTCAACCAGCCGACAGAGATCAGGTCTACCCCGCTCGCCGCGATCGCCGGCGCGCTCTCGGGCGTGATGCGGCCTGAAGCCTCGGTGACCGCGCGGCCTCCTACCATGGCCACCGCCTCGCGCAGCATGCCAGGTCCCATGTTGTCGAGCAGCACGGCCTCCACACCTGCGGCCAGCGCCTCGCGCAGCTGGTCCAGGGTGTCGACCTCCACCTCGATCTTCACCAAGTGGCCGACATAGGTGCGGGCGCGCTTGACGGCGATGGTCAATGAGCCGGCCACGGCGATGTGGTTGTCCTTGATCAGCACCGCGTCATCCAGGCCGAAGCGGTGGTTTGCGCCGCCGCCGAGCCGGACCGCATGCTTCTGCACGGCGCGCAGGCCCGGCAGGGTCTTGCGCGTATCGACGACCTTGGCCCGGGTCCCGGCGACCGCGTCGACGATGGAGGCGGTGGCGCTGGCGACGCCGCTGAGGTGGCCGAGGAAGTTCAGCGCCACCCGCTCGGCGGTCAACAGGCCGCGCGCCGGTCCGTCGATCACCGCGATATCGTCGCCCGGCTGCAGCCGGGCGCCGTCACCCTTTTGCACATGGAAGCTGAGCCGCGGGTCGATCAGGCGGAAGGCGGTCTCCGCCAGGTCCAGCCCCGCCACCACGCCGGGCTCCCGCGCCTGCAGCACGGCGCGCGCCATGGCGTCCGGCGGGATGATGGCGTCGCTGGTCAGGTCGCCCGCGCGGCCGAGGTCCTCCAGCAACGCCGCCCGCACCAGCGGCTCGATCATCACGGAGGGGAGGGGCGCGGGCTGGCCCTGCGCCGGCGCCTTCACGCGGCCGCCGCAGTGGTGGCGGGAGGCAGCGCATCGGCGAGGGTCTGGCGGCTGGAGCGGGCCTCGGCGGCGCGATCTGGGAAGTCCGTGCGGAAATGGCCGCCGCGGCTCTCCTCCCGGGCCAAGGCGCCTTGGACGATGAACAGGCCGATCAGGGCCGCATCGACTTCAGGCCCGGCGCTCCGCGCCAAGGGCGTGAGCGCGTCCGCGGCCTGGCGCAGGCCCGCCGCATCCCGCAACACGCCGGCATGCTGATCCAGCCACGGTCGCACCGTGGCCGATGTGGGCGGTGGCGGAAGGGCGGCTGGAGGTACGTCGCGGCATGAAGGCGCAGGCCGACCGGCGATGTCGTGAGCCACCGCCTCGCCGCAGACAGCTGCCTCCAGCAGGGAGTTGGAGGCAAGGCGGTTGGCGCCGTGCAGGCCGGTGGAGGCGGCCTCGCCGCAGACCCACAGCCCCTCCACGCTCGAGCGGCCGGCCGCATCCACGGCTACGCCGCCCATGTGGTAGTGCGCGGCCGGGCGGATCGGGATCGGCTCGCACGCGGGATCGAGTCCGGCGGCCATGCAGGCGGCGTGGATGGTGGGGAAGGCGGAGCCAAAACGCTCGCCGATCGCTTTGCGCGCATCAAGGAACACGCGGCGGCCCGCCGTCAGCTCGGCCCAGACGGCGCGAGCCACCACGTCGCGCGGCTCCAGCTCCGCCCGAGGGTAGGCGGCCATGAACCGGTCCCCCACATCGTTCACCAGCCAGGCGCCCTCCCCGCGCACCGCCTCGCTGACCAGGGGCATGGGATCGAGCCCGACGTCCAGGGCTGTGGGATGGAACTGCACGAACTCCATGTCCTGCAGGATGGCGCCCGCCCGCACCGCCATAGCCAGGCCGCGCCCCACCGCGCCGGCGGGGTTGGTGGTGTGGGCGTAGAGGCCGCCCAAGCCGCCCGTCGCGAGCACCACGGCGCCGGAGCGATGCGTGACGGCTTGCCCCGCAGCGTCCGCCGCCAGCACGCCGGCCACCGCGCCTTGGGCGTCCTGCAGCAGGCAGCGGGCGTCCACGCCTTCCAAGAGGGTGATGGCAGGGGTGCGCTGGGCGGCGTCGATCAGGGTGCGCAGGACCTCGCGCCCGGTGCCGTCGCCCTGGGCGTGAACGATGCGCCGCCGGCTATGCGCGGCCTCCAGGCCCAGCTTCAGCGCGCCGCCGGCCGTACGATCGAACCGGGCGCCGAGCGCGATCAGGCGCTCGATGGCCCTGGGCCCCTCCGCCGTGATGCGGGTGGCGGCCTCAGGCGCGCAGAGGCCATCGCCGGCGTCCAGGGTGTCGTGGGCATGCAGGTCGGGGCTGTCGTCGCGGCCTACGGCCGCCGCAACGCCGCCCTGGGCCCAGGCCGAAGCCGCCTGCTGGCCGAGTCCGGCCGCGCACAGCACCGTGACGGGTCCATGTTCCGCCAGACGGAGGGCGGTGCTCAGCCCGGCGACACCGGCCCCGATGACGAGGGGGTGACCGTCCTGATGCTGGCCCATGACGTCGCCCCCTCAGATCGCCAGCATCCGCTCGACCGCCAGGCGGGCGCGGCTGGCGACGGCGGGATCGACCAGGACCTCGAAGGTCATCGTCTCCAGCGAGCGGCGGATGCCGCCCAGGGTGATCCGCTTCATGTGGGGGCACAGGTTGCAGGGGCGCAGGAACTCGGTCCGGGGGTTCAGGGCCGCGATGTTGTCGGCCATGGAGCATTCGGTGATCAGCACAGCCTTGGCGGGCCGGCGGAGCGAGATGTAGTCGGCGATGCCGGCGGTCGAGCCGGAATAGTCGGCGGCGGCCACCACCTCCGGTGGGCATTCGGGATGGGCAAGCACGGCCACGCCCGGCATGGCCTCGCGGTACTCGGCGATGTCGGCGGGGGTGAAGCGCTCGTGCACCTCGCAGGCGCCATCCCAGGTGATCATCTCGATCCCGGTCTCCGCGCCTATGTTGGCGGCAAGGTACTTGTCGGGGATCATGATCACCCGGTCCACGCCCCATTCGCGGGTGATGGCCTCCACTACCTTCTTCGCGTTGCCGGAGGTGCAGCAGACGTCGGTCTCCGCCTTCACCTCGGCCGAGGTGTTGACGTAGGTGACCACCGGCACGCCGGGATGAGCGGCCTTCAGCGCGCGCACGTCAGCGGCGGTGATGCTGTCGGCCAGCGAGCAGCCGGCCCGGACGTCCGGGATCAGCACCGTCTTGGACGGGTTCAAGATCTTGGCGGTCTCGGCCATGAAGTGCACGCCGGCCAGCACGATCACCGAGGCGGAGGTCTTCTCGGCCTCGCGCGCAAGGGCCAGACTGTCGCCGACGATGTCGGCCACGCCGTGGAAGATCTCCGGCGTCTGGTAGTTGTGGGCCAGCACGATGGCGTCGTGCTCACCCTTCAGCCGCTCGATGGCGATCGCGTCGTCGGCGAAACTGTCCCATTCCAACTTCGGGATTTGGCCGCGGACCCGGCTGTACAGCACTGCGGCCTGCGCCAGGCGTGGCGTGGTCGACTGCGGCGGAGGCAGGAGGGACGTGGTCCGGGTGGCGAGAGCGTAGTTCATCAGCGCCTCCTGACTTATGCTCTTGTTGAGCATTTATGGGCTGAAGAAGGCGCCTGGAGCTCCCGCTTCAACCGTCTAGTTATGCTTCAGTTGAGCACAAGGCAAGGGGGCGCTTCACAGGCTCGAGTCATCCGAGCCGCAAGCGCCCTTGCTCGCTAGACGCCGGTCCAATGCCGCACGGTGGCGACGTCCACGTGCACGAAGTTGGACACGGGATAGAGGCCCACGCCGCCGGCGTCGAGGCTCAGCGCCGCCTTGTGAAGGTCGCCAAGCTCGACGCCCTGCAGCCGGATGTCGGAGGCCTTGCCCTGCATGTGCTGGCTGTTGGAGGCCACACCCGGGCTGCGGGCGTGCATCATGGCGTTGGTCTCGGGCGAGCGGTAACCGGAGATGATCTGGAAGGGGACGCTCGCCCCCAGCTTGGCGTGGATGGCGTGCAGCACGTCGAACAGGCGCGGGTCCATCACGTGCTCCTGGCCGTTTCGCCAGTCGCGCAGCACCCGCATGGCCTGGGCGAGCGCATCGGGCACATAGCGGCCGTTCTCGAAATAGACGGCGTCCAGCGTCTCGCCGGTGTGCAGGTTGTGCAGGAAGGCCCGCCGGCGCTCCAGCATGCGGGTGGGCCAGAGCACGCTTTGCTCCACCGTCTGCACCGCCTGGGTGGCGCCCATCACCGCGCGTGCGCCGAGCCTGGCCATTCTCTCCTGCGGCCCGAGGGCGGCCACCCCGACCGTTGATGTGGCGCCGGCGGCGAGACCGAACTGGAGGAGCTGGCGGCGCGCGAGGGTCATTCAATCGCTGAGAACGCCAGATGCGGCGTCCAAGTCCATGTTGGCGGTAGCCCGGATTTGAGAACGAACGAGCCGTTCCTCAAGCTTGACCTTATCCGACTGCGCGTAAATATCGCGCATGGGCAGCTATGTCTACTTGGGCGTAAGTTGTCTTACTATTGTGCAGTGTTGATGCTTCCAAATAGGGTTGAGATACTTTTAGCCTGTCCTCGACAACGACAGCCGCGTCCCGGCCACGGCGCGCTGCATCAACACCTCGCGACGGAAGCGGACCAGCCGGGCGGGCCGGCCGCCGGTGTCGGACAGCACCTCGCCGGTCTCCTCGATCAGGCCCTGGTGCTCCACCAGGCGGCGGAAGTTCTGCTTGTGCAGCCGGCGTCCGGCAAGCGCCTCAACCGCCTGCTGCAGCTGCAGCAGGGTGAAGCTCGGCGGCATCAGCTCGAACACCACGGGTCGGTACTTGATCTTGGCGCGCAGGCGCGAGAGCCCGGTGGCCAGGATGCGGCGGTGGTCGTGCACCATCGGCCGGCCGAGGTCCGGCAGAGGATTGCCCACCGCCTTAACCGACGGCTCCCGCGCGCGTTCGGCCTCCGGCAGCAGCCCCGCCTCGTAGAGCAGCTCGTAGCGCTGCAGCGCCACCTCCTCGTTCCAGGGCGAGCCCTCCAGCCCGAACATGAGGGCGGCGCGCTGGCGGCGGATGCGGCGGTCGGCCAGCGTGTCGGCCGCGTCCGCCCAGGCGAGCAGGCGGGGAGCGACGACCTCCCCGACGGGATCCGGCTGCTCCTCGCGGCGATCCTCCCAGGGGAAGTATTCATACCAGTCGCGCCAGGCCGCGCCGGCCCCTGAGGCCTCCGGCTCCTCACGGGTCAGAGCCAGATAGCTCAGCGCGATGGTGCGCAGGTCCTCGCCCGTGGTGCGGTCCCGATCGGCGAAGGTGTAGAGCTGCTCGACATAGCCCAGCGGATGGCGGGTGGAGGCCTCCACCCAGGCGCGCAGCCCGAGCTCCAGCGTGCGGTGGTCGGACTGGAACGGCCCGGACGGGATCGCCTCTCCGCGATCCACGGTGAGCACGCGAGGCCGCCCGCCCGTCACCGCCACGATCACCGCCGACAGCTCGATCGCATAGCCGGCGTCGCTCATGGCTGGACTTCAACGATGGGTGGGCGCCGCCCGGATTTCGGCCCCTGCGTCCGCGGCGGCCTTGTGCGCGATGTCGTAGGCGCTCAGGCCTGGGTCAAACTGCCCCTCGCCGAAGGCGGGCGCGGCGAACTCGCCTCCAAGCCCGGAAAAGCAGCCGTCGGTGCGAGCCTCAGCCGCCTCGAGCTTGGCGTCGTGGTCCTCGCGGGTCAGGGTCTCGCTCACAACCGCTGATGTCGCATCGACCTGAGGTTTCGGCAAGACGCCCTGTCAGCCGCGGCCGCGGTAGGTCTGCACTCCCTGGTCGGGGACCCACAGGCCTTCGGGGATCGGGCCGGTCTGGTGGAAGACGTCGATGGGGATGCCGCCGCGGGGATACCAGTAGCCGCCGATGCGCAGCCAGCGGGGCTCCGCCGCCTCTATGAACTTGCGAGCGATGGCCACGGTGCAGTCCTCGTGGAAGGCGCCATGATTGCGGAAGCTGGTGAGATACAGCTTCAGCGACTTGGACTCGATCAGCCAGTCGCGCGGCGCGTAGTCGATCACCAGGTGGGCGAAGTCCGGCTGGCCGGTCATGGGGCAGAGCGAGGTGAACTCCGGCGCGGTGAACCGCACCGCATACAGCACGCCGGCCTGAGGGTTGGAGACGCGCTCCAGCACCGCGGTCTCCGGACTGGCCGGCTGGGCGGCGGCATGGCCGAGCTGGGTGAGGCCGGAGGTGTAGGTGCTCATGGGCGGCAGGTAGGGGAGGGCGGCGTAAGGCGCAACGTCCGGTCGCCGCAGGGCCGAAATCCTCGTCCCTCGACAGGCTCAGGATTTCTACTGGACCGCTCCTATGCTGGACCGTCCCGACCGGCGCCGCGGCCTCAGTGGCCCTCATCCTGAGCCTGTCGAAGGACGAGGGCCGTCCGGCCTATCCCAGCGCTTGGTCCAAGTCGGCGATCAGGTCGTCGGCGTCCTCGATGCCCACCGACAGGCGCACCAGGCTGTCGGAGATGCCCAGCACCTCGCGCTGCACACGGGGGATGGAGGCGTGGGTCATGATGGCCGGGTGCTCGATCAGGCTTTCCACCCCGCCCAGGCTCTCAGCCAGGGTGAACAGGTCCACCCGTTCCAGGAAGCGGCGGGTCCCCTCCAGGTCGGCGTCGAGCACCGCGGTGACGATGCCGCCGTAGCCGCTCATCTGGCGGGCGGCGAGCGCGTGCTGGGGGTGGCTCGGAAGGCCCGGGTAGATCACCTTGGCCACGGCTGAGCGGGCCTCCAGCCACAGCGCGATCTTCAGGGCGTTGGCGCAGGTGCGCTCCATGCGCAGCGCCAAGGTCTTGACGCCGCGGAGCGCCAGGAAGCTGTCGAAGGGCGAGAGGATCCCGCCCACCGCGTTCTGCAGGAAGCGGACCTGCTCGGCCAATTCCACCTCGCGCACCACCACGGCGCCGGCGACCACGTCGGAGTGGCCGTTGATGTACTTGGTCACCGAATGCATCACGAGGTCGAAGCCGCGCTCCAGCGGCCGCTGGCAGAAGGGGCTGGCGAAGGTGTTGTCGGCGGCGGTGATGATCCCGCGCACCCGGCCGAGCTCGGCGATGGCGTCGAGGTCGGCCAGGCGCAGCATGGGGTTGGTGGGGGTCTCGACCCAGATCAGCTTGGTGTCCGGGCGCACGGCTGCATACACCGCGTCGATGTCGGACAGGTTGACGAAGCTGACCTGGAGCCCGGCGGAACGGGTGCGGACCTTGTCCAGCAGGCGGAAGGTGCCGCCGTAGAGGTCGTCCGAGGCGATCAGGTGGTCGCCGCTGTCCAGCAGCTCCAGCACCGCGGAGATGGCCGCCAGGCCCGAGGCGAAGGCGAAGCCGGCGACGCCGCCTTCCAAGTCCGCCACCGCGCGCTCGAAGGCGAAACGAGTGGGGTTGTGGCTGCGGGAGTACTCGAAGCCCTGGTGCACGCCGGGCGAGGCCTGAGCGTAGGTGGAGGTGGCGTAGATCGGGGTCATCACCGCGCCGGTGGAGGGATCGTGGCGCTGGCCCCCGTGCACCGCGCGGGTGGCGAAGGCCGCCGTCACGTTGGACCCATGATTTGGGGACTCATGATCAAGGGACCCTCGGGCGGGGTCGCCTTTGTCCTGTCGCACGATCGAGTCTCCCGCTATCCGAGGGGCAGCCTCTACGCCCGGGGGTGCTCAAGGTACAGGCGGGACGCCCATGCTGCAGGCCTATCCGGACGCCGGCGACTGCAAGCTCACCGCCGCGGCGCTGGCCGAGCGGGGCCTCGCCGGCCATACCTGGATCGACCTGCAGGACCCCACGCCCGAGGAGATCGCGGAGGTGGAGCGCGCCTGCGGCCTTCGCGTGCCTTCGCGCGCCGCCTTGGAGGAGATCGAGCTCACCAGCCGCATCCGCACCGAGGGCGATACGCTCTACATGAGCGCCCCCCTGATCGCCCGCAGCGAGGAGGGCGTGCTGGTGTCGGCGCCCACGGGCTTCGTGCTGAACGCCGACATCTGCCTGACGGTGCGCTTCGCCAGCCTCGCGGTGTTCGACGTGGTCAAGGCCGACCTCGTTGGGGTGAGGCGCGCCGCGCCAGCCGATATCTTCGCCCGGCTCCTGGAGGCCGTGGTGGACCGGGCGGCCGACCACCTGGAGGTCTGCGCCGACCAGCTCGACAAGGCCTCCCACGCCATCTTCCGCGCCGACCAGTCCGACGACGCAAAACCGTCCAAGCCCGGTTCCGGCAAGACCCACAAGCTGTCCCGCGACACAGCCCTCCTGCGCCGGGTGATGATCCAGATCGGGCGCGCCAGCGCCAGGATGTCCAAGGTGCGCTACGCCCTGGTCTGCGTCAGCCGCATGGCGCAGTTCGCTGTCGACCGGGGCAAGGACTGGATAGAGCCGGACGTGCGCGAGCGGCTGGGGGGCGTGCGCGCCGACGTGGCCTCGCTGGAGCAGTACGAGGAGCACCTGCTCTCCCGCGTCCAGCTGCTGCAGGACGCCGCCACCGCCTTCATCAGCATCGAGCAGAACGACGTGGTCAAGGTGCTGACCATCGCCTCCGTCGCCGGCATCCCGCCGGTTATGGTGGTCGGTCTGTATGGCATGAACTTCAAGTACATGCCGGAGCTGGCCTGGCGCTTCGGCTATCCTTACGCCCTGGCCTTGATTGTCATCACCACTCTGATCCCCCTCGCCTGGTTTAAATGGAAGGACTGGATGTAAGCCTTTGTAAAAATAGATAGAGCGGATCGGCCGTCTTCTTGCTATCTGACCCTTACGTTCACAGCGACGGATCTTTCATAAAGTTCGAGAGAGCATGCCGGACATGGCTATACAGACTGATGAAAGCGGCGCGGCGCTCACCTCCGAGAACGATCCTCCTCGTGAGGTCGCCCTGACGGTGGCGGCCAACGACCGGCTGCTGAAGGCGCTCATCGCGCTGCTCGCCATGAGGGATCCGGGCATCCTGAAGGAGCTGCCCACCGTCTTCGCCCTCGCGGCGCGCGAGGACGGCGTGATCGGCGAGGCGACCGAGGCGACCTGGGAACGGATCGGCACGGAAATTCGCAGCATCCGCACCTTCCTCAAGAGCGAGAGTCCGGAGGAGCATTTCGACGCCTGAACGGGATCGGCTTGGGCGCAACCGCCAGCTCTCGCCTTATCCTATCGTCCGGTGAGGGTCCGACGGACACCGCGGGTGTAGCTCGCGCCGGAACGGTGACCATGGCGTCGACGCCATGACCTCCAGGGCGAACGGTGTGCGCCGCGATCGGCCCAGCGCGCGGCGATCGGCCAGGAAGGGCTTCAGCCCCCGTACGGCCGCCACGTAGGACCGCCACACCGGACGGAACACGCGCCGCCTGACCGCGCTGCCGAGATAAAGCAGGTTGAACGCGACGTGATAGGGCAGAAGCCACCAGAACCAGGGGCCCGGCGTGTTCTTCACGAAGGTCCAGATGCGGTTGCGGTGGCCGTGGAACATGGTGAAGTCCGAGGTGCGCCCGGAGATGCCCGAGCCCGCATGGCGCACCACAGCCTTCGCCACCCGCCTGGACCCCGCGCCCATGGCGCGCAGCCGGTGACCGAGGTCCAGGTCTTCGCAATAGCAGAAGAAGCGCTCGTCGAAGCCGCCCGCCTCCAGGAACAGCTTTAGCCGATACAGGGCCGCTGCGCCGCAGGGGGCGAAGATTTCACCGTCGCCGGGCGCCCGCGTCGCCGCCCACCCCTCGCCCGCGCGCCAGGCCAAGCCCGCCACGTGCCAGACGTCGCCGACCCCGTCCAGGATATGCGGCTCCTCCATCCGAAGTTGCACCGAGCCAAAGCTCGCGGCCTGCGGATGGGCGCCGGCGGCCTCGACCAGGGCGGCCAGCCAGCCGGGTTCGGGTGTCGCATCGGGGTTCAGCAGGGCCAGGAACTCGGCGCGGGAGTCCTCCGCCACCCGGTTGTTGGCGGCGGCGAATCCCAGGTTGGCGCCCATCTCTCGCAAGGTGAACCGGGCGTCCGGCATCCGAAGCTCAACCACCGACGCGTCTTGGGACGCATTGTCCGCCACCACCGCCTCGAAGTCGGTGAAGCTCTGGGAGGCCAGGGCGTCCAGGCAGGGCTGGAGGTAGCCGCCGCTGTCATAGGCCACGATCACCACGGTGACGGATGGGAAGGGGGCGGCCGCGGACATCGCTGCACCCTCTAGCCCCCGCCGCGGGCCTTGGGGAGAGCACGGCCTTGAGCCCGCCCGAAGCTGCCGCCATAAGCGGCCCACCTGGGAGTGCGCGCGTGTGAAGACCATCCTCGTCACCGGCGGCGCCGGCTATGTCGGCAGCCACTGCTGCAAGGAATTTGCCGCGCAAGGCTGGACCGTGGTGGTCTACGACAACCTTTATCGGGGCTGGCGCGACATGGTCCGCTGGGGCGAGCTGATCGAGGGCGACATCCTGGACACCGCGGCGCTGCAGGCCGCCATAGCCCGGGTGAAGCCCGACGTGCTGGCCCACTTCGCAGCCCTCACCTATGTGGGCGAGTCGGTGGAGCAGCCCGGCCTCTACTACCGCAACAACACGCTCGGCGCCTTCAACATCCTGGAGGCGCTGCGCACCGCGGGCGTGGACAAGATGATCTTCTCCTCCACCGCCGCCACCTATGGCGAGCCGCTGGAGTCTCCCATGCCCGAGACCCACCGCCAGCTGCCGATCAATCCCTACGGCCGCTCCAAGCTGATGGTGGAGCGGATGATGGCCGACTATGCCGACGCCTACGGCCTGCGCTTCGCGTCGCTGCGCTACTTCAACGCCGCGGGCGCCAGCCCCGACGGCGACATCGGCGAGCGGCACGAGCCGGAGACTCACGTGATCCCGCTGGCCGCGCGGGGGGCGCTCCGCGACGACTACCAGTTCACCATCTTCGGCGATGACTTCGACACCCGTGACGGCACCTGCGTGCGCGATTACGTCCACGTGTCCGACCTTGGCCGGGCGCACGCCGCGGCGGCGGACTACCTGATGAAGGGCGGTGCGGCCCAGTTCTTCAACTTAGGCACCGGCGAAGGCACCACGGTGAAGGAGATCGCCGACGCCATCGAGAAGGTCTCGGGCAAGCCCCTGCCGCGCACGGTCGGGCCGCGGCGGGCGGGGGACCCCGCGGTGCTGGTGGCGTCCAATGCCCGGGCGCAGGAGGTGCTGGGCTGGACGCCGACCCAGTCCTCCATCGATGAGATCGTGCGCACCGCCTGGGCCTGGGCGCGGAAGGATGCGGGATGCGCGGGCGGATGAGCGGGACCCGCCGCCTCTCCGTTCTCGCCTCGGCTCTGGCCCTGGCGCTCGCGGCGCCGGGCTTGCCGGCGGCCTGGGCCAAGGATGCGCCCAAGCTGAACACCCTGACCTACACCAGTTTCGACGCCCTGACGGCCACCGTGTTCAGGTCGGACGGGCGGCGGGGCGTACTCACCGTGCAGGGCGGCCTGGACGTGAAGGACGCAGGCCTGCGGGCGCGGGCGGCGGCGTCCCAGCCGCTGTTGCGCGACGCCTACATCCGCGCGCTGAGCGTCTACGCCGCCAGCCTCATCCCCGGCTCTCCTCCGGACGTGGACCAGATCGGCATGCGGCTGCAGCGCGCCACCGACGCAATCCTGCGCCGTCCCGGTGCGCGGGTGCTGCTTGGCACCGTGCTGGTGAACTGATCAGCCGGCGGCGAACCCCGCCGCCTCGTCCATAAAGCGCGCCATCTTCAGGTCGAGCGCGGTCACACCGTCGGCGTCATGGGTGGTCAGCACCACCTCGACCCGGTTGTAGACGTTGGACCATTCCGGATGGTGGTCGAGCGTCTCGGCCAGCAGCGCCACCCGGGTCATGAAGCCGAACGCGGCGTTGAAGTCCTTGAACCGGAAGCTCTTGGCCAGGGCGTCGCGCCCCTCGGCCGCCCGCCAGTCCTGAAGCTCGGCGAGCGCGGCTGCGGCCCCAATCCTGTCCTGCGCCATGGGCGTCCTCCTGCGCCTTCCGCTTACCGGCTTAGGGCGCAGGGGCCAAGCGAGGGTTCGCTTGCGGGTTGAAGGCGCGAGCGCAGGGTTCCGCTTTGTGGTTCGTGAAGGATGATACCGCCACGAGACCTCTCCATGTCCTTCTCCGCCAAACTTTTCGGCGTCGCCCTCTGCGCCGTCCTGGCCGGTCCCGCCTTCGCACAGGACCTGGCCGGTGCGCCGGAGGCCGGACCTGACGGTGGCGCTCAGGCCTGGTCGCAGGGCGCGCCCTCGACTTCTGGCGGCGAGCCTCGCGCCTGGGGTCCCCACGCCCGCCACGCCCACCCCCATGGCGGCGAGCGCGAGTGCTACGCCCAGGTCCGCACCCCCGCCGCCTATTCCCCGCCGCCGAGCGGCCCGGACTACGTCTGGCGCCAGGCGCCTGCGCCTCCGGGCGCGCCCGGTCCGGTCTGGTGTCTGACCGTGCAGCCCTTCCCGAACCAGCCGGTGCAGGTGGCGCCCGCGCGGCTCGGCTGGATCCGGGTGCTCTGCGCCGACGACGCCACGCCCGAGCGCGTGTCGCGCCTGCAGCGCGGCCTGCACGCCCGCGGCCTGTACCGCGGCGAGATCGACGGCCGCTACGACGAGCAGACGGCCGACGCGGTGATCGCCTTCCAGCACGAGCGTCACATCGGGCACCGCGGCTATCTCAGCTATGAGACCCTAGGCGCCCTGGAAGCGCCGCCCCCGCCGCCGGTCTACTGGCGCCGGGACAGCGCCTTCGACCGCGGCTATCTCGAATGGCCGGGCAAGAGCCACTACTGGTGAGCCGCCTCCTGGGCTTGGGCGCTCAGCCGTCCAGCGGCTTGAAGGTGGCGAACATCTGCGCCGCCTCGGGCAGGTCCTTCAGCGGGACGTAGTCGCACACCTGCGCATAGCGGCCCCAGAGCTCGTGGACCTTCGGATGGGCGTGCGCCGCTTCCACGGCTCCGTCACGCCACTCGAACACTTCGACGATCACCCCGCCCTCGCCGATCAGGAGCACCGGCGCGCGGTCAGTGACAAGGTCGAGCTGGCGCAGGTAGGGGATGTGCTCGCGCGCCAGCTGCTGCAGCTCCGCTTCGCGACCCGGTTTCGGCCGGTACGCCACGATCACCACGTCGCCCATCTTATCCCCCTTGCGCCTTACTGCGTTATAGCGCGGACCGCGTGGCGCTCCCAGGCGTCGGCGCCGCCAGGACCTCGCCCATGACCGACCCTTCCGCCACGCCCGGCAAGCCCGGGCTCACCGTCTCGCCCCTCGCCGTCGATTTCCCGCGGATGGGCGAGATCGCCGGGGTGGAGATCGCCACCGGGCGCGCCGGCTTCTACAAGCACGACCGGCCGGACCTGGTGCTGTTCCGCTTCGCCGAGGGGACCGCCTGCGCCGGCGTCTTCACCCAGAACAAGGTAGGGTCCGCGCCTGTGGACTGGTGCAAGGCGGCGCTGGCCCAGACCCAGGGCGAGGCGCGCGCCCTGGTCGTCAACGCCGGCTGCGCCAACGCCTTCACCGGCGAGGCGGGCGCCCAGGCGGCCCAGCGGGTCGCGGACGCGGTGAGCGCGGAGCTCGGCTGCCCGTCCGACGCTGTGATGCTGGCCTCCACCGGGGTGATCGGCGTGGTGCTCGAATACGGCCGCGTGCTGAACCAGCTCCAGGGCCTGACCCTCGCGCTCGAGCCCGGCAAGTGGGACGCGGCGGCGGGGGCCATCATGACCACCGACACCTTCCCCAAGGGCGCGGTGGCGCAGGCCGAGATCGACGGGGTGACGGTGCGCGTCGCCGGGATCGCCAAGGGCTCGGGCATGATCGCGCCGGACATGGCCACGATGCTGGGCTTCGTGGCCACCGACGCCAACCTGCCGCCGGCCGTCCTGCACGACCTGCTGGTGCACGCGACGGCGGAGACCTTCAACGCGGTGACGGTGGACGGCGACACCTCCACCAACGACACCCTGCTGCTGTTCGCCACCGGCCGCTCGGGCTCGCCCCGGATCACCGATCCGCACGACACCCGGCTGCAGGGTTTCCGCGCTGCGCTGGGCTCGGTGCTGCTGAGCCTGGCCCAGGCTCTGGTGCGCGACGGGGAGGGGGCTTCGAAGTACGTCAAGGTGAGCGTGACCGGCGCCGCTTCGGCCAGCTCCGCCCGCCGCATCGCCCGCACCG
>NZ_CAHJWH010000011.1 GCF_903642205.1 Caulobacter sp. S45
GCCGCCGGCGTGACCAAGGCCTGGACGCGCGCGCTCGAGCTGACCCACCGGCTCACGGCCGACGCCGGGCGCCCGCTGGCGGCCGTGCTGGACGATCTGGCTGGGCGCCATGGCGACGCGCCCGCCCTGCTGTCGGCCGACTGCGCCTACAGCTTCGCCGACCTGGCGGCGCGGACGCGGCGCTACACCCGCTGGGCGCGGGTGCAGGGGTATGGCGCAGGCGACGTGGTGGCGCTGCTGGCGCCCAACCACCCGGATTATTTCGCCGCCTGGGTGGGGATCAGCCGCACTGGCGCCACCGTCGCCCTGCTGAACACCAACCTGGAGGATCGCGCGCTCGCCCACTGCCTGCATGTCGCCGACGCGCGGGCGCTGCTCGTCGCGCCCTCCCTGCAGGACGCCTACGCCAGCGCGGCGGCGCACCTGGAACGGGCGCCGGGGCTCTGGCCGCTACACGCGGGCGGCCTGGACCTCACCGCCTATGCAGACGGCCCGCTCTCGCCCGAGGAGGCGACCGGCGCCGCGCTTGCGGACCGGGCGCTGCTGATCTTCACCTCCGGCACTACGGGCCTGCCCAAGGCCGCCAATGTGAGCCACGCCCGGGTGCTGACCTGGTGCGGCTGGTTCGCCGGCATGATGGACGCCGCGCCGGACGACCGGCTCTACAACTGTCTGCCGATGTACCACAGCGTCGGCGGCGTGGTGGCGGTGGGGGGCGTGCTGCTGCAGGGCGGATCGGTCTTCGTGCGCGAGCGCTTCTCGGCGCGGGCGTTCTGGGACGAGGTGGTCGCCTACGACTGCACCCTGTTCCAGTACATCGGCGAGCTGTGCCGCTTCCTGCTGAACAGCGCGCCGCATCCGCTGGAGCGCGCCCACGCCTTGCGGCTGGCCTGCGGCAATGGCCTGCGCGAGGAGGTCTGGACCGCCTTCCAGGCGCGCTTCTCCGTCCCCCGGGTGCTGGAGTTCTACGCCGCGACCGAGGGCAGCTTCTCGCTCTACAACGTGGAGGGCAGGCCGGGGGCGATCGGGCGCGTGCCGCCCTTCCTCGCCCACCGCTTCCCCGCCGCCATCGTCCGCTATGATCCCGAGACCGGCGCGCCGGTGCGGGATGAAGACGGCCACTGCGTCCGCTGCGCGCCAAACGAACCTGGCGAGGCCATCGGCCGGATCGCCACCGCGGAGCAGGGCGGCGCGAACCGCTTCGAGGGCTACACCAGCGGTGCGGAGAGCGATCGCAAGGTGTTGCGCGACGTGTTCGCCCCCGGCGACGCCTGGTTCCGCACCGGCGACCTGATGCGCCGGGATGCCGCCGGCTTCTTCTACTTCGTCGACCGCGTGGGCGACACCTTCCGCTGGAAGGGCGAGAATGTCTCCACCGCGGAGGTCGCCGACGTGCTCGCCGCCTGCCCCGGCGTGACGGCCGCGGCGGTCTATGGCGTGGAGCTGCCGGGCTGCGACGGCCGCGCGGGCATGGCGGCGTTGACCACCGGGGGGGGGGTCGACCTGGCCGAGCTGGCCCGCCGGATCGCCGCCGGCCTGCCGTCCTACGCCCGCCCGGTGCTGCTGCGCCTGTGCGACGACCTGGCGGCCACCGAGACCTTCAAGCTGAAGAAGGCAGCGATGGCTGAGGAGGGGTTCGATCCGGGACGGGTGGGCGATCCGCTGTTCCGGCTGGAGGACGGCGTCTACGTCCCACTGGATTTGGCTGCCCATGCCGGGCTCGTGAATGGGACGCTGCGGGTCTGAACCGGGTCGGCGAACGTGCTGCGTGCTTCGAGACGCGAGCGAGCTCGCTCCTCAACATGACGAGGGTTGTGCAAGGCCGACATCCTTCGTCATCCTGAGGAGCCCTCCAAGAGGGCGTCTCGAAGGACGCAGGCCCTTCGCCTTCAAGCCGCGCGGAACCGCCCCCTAAGCGCCAGCTCGTCCAGGGCGGCGGTCTCCAGCTTGGCAACTTTGCGCGTGGCCGTGAGGCGCGCGGTCTCCGCCAGCATCTCGTATTTCTTCTGCTCCTCGAACGCGCGGGAGAGGGCGTCGCGGGCGCCGGCCTCCTCCATGGCGCAGACCTTCAGGTCGGCGTCGGCCTTGGCGCGGCGTGCTTTCAGGCCTTCACGGAAGCCGACCAGATACCAGCCGGCGGAGGCGTCCAGGGTGGCGCGGGCGGTTTCCTCACGGCCTTCCATGGCCAGGCTCTCCAGCACCAGCTCGACGGCGACCCGGCGGTCGGCGATCTCGCGCAGGCGCTTCTGCAGCTGTTCGACCTCGAGGTCGGCCAGCTTGATCAGCGAGGCCATCCAGTTGCTCATGCGCGTCGTTCACTCATTGCAGCAGGCCCAGCATGGGCGCGGTGGCCAGGATGTCGGCGAGCGCCCCGAAGGCCTCGTCCAGGGTGCTGGCCTCGTCCTTGTCCTGGGACAGGAAAGCCTCCAGCGCCGGGTTCAGCTTGATCGCCCGATCGATGGTGGGGTCGGAGCCCGCGCGGTAGGCGCCGATGCGGATCAGCTCCTCCATGTTGGCGTAGGCCGACAGGACTTCGCGCGCCTGGCGGACGATCGCCCGTTCCGGCGTCGTCTGGCAGCCCGGCATGGTGCGGCTGATCGACTTCAGCACGTTGACGGCGGGGAAGCGGCCGCGCTCCGCGATCGCCCGCTCCATGACGATGTGGCCGTCCAGTATGCCTCGGACCGCGTCGGCGATCGGCTCGTTATGGTCGTCGCCGTCCACCAGCACGGTGAAGATGCCGGTGATGGGTCCGGCCGTCGTGCCGTCGGGGCGGATCGGGCCGGGGCCGGCGCGCTCCAGGAGCTTGGGAAGTTCGGTGAAGACGGTGGGCGTGTAGCCCTTGGTGGTGGGGGGCTCGCTGGCGGCCAGGCCGATCTCGCGCTGGGCCATGGCGAAGCGGGTGACGCTGTCCATCATGCACAGGACCTCAAGGTCCTGGTCGCGCAGGAACTCGGCGATGGCCAGAGTCAGGTAGGCGGCCTGGCGGCGCTTCAGGGCCGGCTCGTCTGAGGTGGCGACCACCACGATGGCGCGCTGCAGGCCCGCTTCGCCGAGCGTCTCCTCGATGAACTCCCGCACCTCGCGGCCCCGCTCGCCGATCAGGCCGACCACGACAGCGTCGCAGGTGGCCTCCCGCGCCAGCATGGACAGCAGCACCGACTTGCCGACGCCGGAGCCCGCGAACACGCCGAGCCTCTGGCCCCGGCAGCAGGTGGTGAACACGTCCATGGCCCGCACGCCCAAGTCCAGCCGCGCGCCGACCCGGCCGCGGGCGTGGGCGGCGGGGGGCGCGGCGCGGAGCGGGTAGGGGACAGGGCCCTGGGGCAGCGGCCCTTTGCCGTCGATGGGCGCGCCGAAAGCGTCGATGATGCGGCCGCGCCAGGCGAGGGTGGGGCGAACCGCGTCGCCCTCGGGGCGGATGCGGATCTCGGCGCCGGGCGCCACGCCCTCCACCGCGCCGAAGGGCATGAGCAGGGCGCGGGTGTCGCGGAAGCCGACGACCTCGGCGGGCAGCCACTCGTTGCGTGGGCGTTCTATGTCGGCGCGGGCGCCGATGGGCAGGCGGGTCAGGCCGCCGCGCGCCTCGATCAGCAGGCCGTTCACCGCGGCGACGCGACCGGAGACGGTCAGCGGGTCGATCCGCTCCACCGCGGCGATCAGGTTGCGCAAAGCTAGGGACCTCGTCGGCCACGCGGGGGACTGGAGCCACCCTCGCTCGGTAGCCCTAACCAGGCGTGAACGGCCTGCCCGTCAGGCGGCCTTCGGCGGTCGCATGACGGCGACAGCCACCAGCACCGCGGCGGTGATCGCGGCGATGATCAGGAAGGCCGGCGAGAAGCCGCCCGTATCGTCCTTCAGCATCCCGGCCATCAGCGGTCCGGCCGAGGCCAGCGTCGAGATCAGGCAGGTGGTGGAGAACAGCTCCAGGTTCCGCTCGCGCCCATAATAGTTCAGCAGCAGCACGGTGGCGGCCAGGTAGTTCAGGCCATAGCCCGCACCCACAGCCACGGCGTAGACGCCGATAGACGCCGCACCCCGCGCACTGGCCAGCACCAGCAGCCCCGTCACAAGCAGGCCGAGCGCCAGTATCACCAGCCGGCGGGGATCGACCCGCTCGCCGAGCCACCCACCTGCGGCGCGCGCGCCGACGCTGACGCCGGCCTGCAGGCTGAGCGCTGCGCCCGCGGCGGCGGCCGTGACGCCCCGCCCGGTCAGGTGGGCGACCGAGACGCTGTTCACCGTCACCTCGCACAGCAGATTGGCGGTGTAGGCGGCGGTGATCACCCAGAAGGGCCAGGAGCGCAGGGCCTGCCTCACCGTCCAGGCGCGCCGGGTGCGATAGATCGGCGGCCGCGGCGCGCCCGTGGCCTCCACCGCCGAAGGCTCGGTCTGGGGCGGCGAGGCGTCGTGGACCACCAAGGCTGCAACGGCGCCCAGTGCTAGGCTGGCGACCGCCAGCAGCGTCCAATACCCGCGCCAGCCTCCCCGCGACCCCTTGGCCAGCAGGTAGAGCCAAGGCCCCGCCACGCCGCCGAGGCCGGCGAGAGTAAAGTAGGTCCCGAGCGCCGCGGAGACATGCCGGAACGAGCGCGCGATGACGTAGGCCCCCGGGATGATGGTGGCGAGGGCGAAGCCCAGGCCTTCCAGCGCCGCACCGAGGTAGTAGAGGCCGATGTCGTGCGCTGTGGCGAGGCAGGCGAAGCCTGCGGCCAGCGCCGCGCCCCCGAGCAGGAGAGTGGCGCGGACGCCGAGCGTGCGGATCACCAGGGCGGGCGCATAGCTCGCCAGGCCGCAGGTGATCGCCAGGATCGAGAAGCCCATCCCCGCCTGGGTCCAGCTCCAGCCCAGCGCCGTCACCATGGCCGGCAGCACCACGCCGAGCGAGCTGAACGTGCCCGCGATGGCGAGGAAGAACAGGGCGCTGAGAACGGCCAGGGTGGCCAGGGCGCGAGGTGGGGGGACGCTGGCCTGCGTGGAGAGGCTCATCCTGCGGCTATGGGCGAGATGGGGCGCGGCCGCAATGATCGGCGCGGCGGGGAGCGTGTTCCGGGCCTCCTGCCTCTCGCCCACGGGGGATCGGGTGGATTGTGGCCGCTGAGGGCATGGGGGCGCTTGCAACCGTCGTAATGGCGAGCCTGCCCGCGACGCAGCCCGCAGGAGGTCGTCGACATCCCGAAGCTGAAATGTGCTCCCAGCCGAGCGGGCCTTGTAAGCCCCGCCCCTGCGGCGTAGGTCCACGGCCTTTCCGGACGCGGGTCGTAGACGAAGTAGGAGAACGCGGTGGGTTATCGCGTCGCGATCGTGGGCGCCACGGGCAATGTGGGCCGTGAGATGCTGGTCATCCTGGACGAGCTGAAGTTCCCCGTGGACAAGCTCCACGCCCTGGCCTCGCGCAAGTCCAAGGGCCTTGACATCGAGTTCGGCGACCACGTGGTCAAGTGCGAGGACATCGAGGATTTCGACTTCTCCACCGTCGACCTGGTGCTGATGTCGGCGGGGGGGACCGTGTCCAAGGCCTGGTCGGAGAAGATCGGCCGGGCGGGCGCGGTGGTGATCGACAACTCCTCGGCGTGGCGCATGGACCCCGACGTGCCGCTGATCGTGCCGGAGGTGAACCCCGACGCGATTATGGGCTTCGCCAAGAAGAACATCATCGCCAATCCCAACTGCTCCACCGCCCAGCTGGTGGTGGCGCTGAAGCCGCTGCACGACGCCGCCAAGATCAAGCGGGTGGTGGTCTCCACCTATCAGTCGGTGTCGGGCGCCGGGAAGGCCGCGATGGACGAGCTCTGGACCCAGACCAAGAACGTCTTCGTGCTTGGCCCCACCGACCCGAAGACGTTCACCAAGCAGATCGCCTTCAACGTCATCCCCCACATCGACGACTTCATGGAGGACGGCTACACCAAGGAAGAGTGGAAGATGACGGCCGAGGTGAAGAAAATCCTCGACCCGAAGATCAGGCTCACCGCCACCTGCGTGCGCGTGCCGGTCTTCGTCGGCCACTCCGAATCGGTGAACGTGGAGTTCGAGCGCGAGCTGGACGAGGACGAGGCGCGCGACATCCTGCGCGAGAGCCCGGGCGTGGTGGTGGTCGATAAGCGCGAGGACGGCGGCTACATCACCCCCAAGGAGAGCCAGGGCGAGTTCGCCGTCTATGTCAGCCGCATCCGCACCGATCCGACGGTGGAGAACGGGCTGGCCTTCTGGTGCGTGTCCGACAACCTGCGCAAGGGCGCGGCGCTGAACGCGGTGCAGATCGCCCAGCTCCTCGACCAGCGCGGCCTGCTGGTGAGGGAGGACGCATGAGCACGGCCTATGACTTCGCGCCCCGGGCAGCCGATGGGACGTCCGCGCCGTTGGACGCCTATTGCGGCAAGGTGCTGCTGATCGTCAACGTGGCCAGCAAGTGCGGCTTCACCCCGCAGTACACCGGGCTGGAGGCGCTGCAGCGCAAGTACGCCGGGCGGGGTCTGGAGGTGCTGGGCTTCCCCTGCAACCAGTTCGGGGCCCAGGAGCCCGGCGACGCCGCCGAGATCGCCAGCTTCTGCTCCCTGACCTACGAGGTCAGCTTTCCCGTGCTCGCCAAGATAGAGGTGAACGGCGAGAAGGCCGATCCCCTCTACGCCTTCCTCAAGTCCGAGAAGCCTGGCCTGCTCGGCACCGAGGCCATCAAGTGGAACTTCACCAAGTTCCTGGTCGGCCGAGACGGCCAGGTGGCGGGCCGCTACGCCCCGACGGTAAAGCCGGAGGCGCTGGAAAGCGAGATCGAGCGGCTACTGGAGGGATGACCCTGAGTGCTCTGGCCGGGTCGCCGGATCGCTTGGGTCTTTGATCCTGCGGTCTGGCCGGAGGGCTTGTATCGTAGAGGGCGCTGTCTTGCGCCAGGTATGTCCCACGCCTAGGTTCGGCTACGATACGCTGACCTTTCGCCGCGTCTCCTCTCCTCCGCCGCCGAGCGCCCCATGTCCCGTCCTGATCTTCCGTCGCCGCTCGCCCGGGCGCTTGACGCGCGCGGCTATGCGGAACTGACGCCCGTGCAGCTGGCGGTGATCGAGCCCCAGGCGGCGGGGCTCGACCTGCTGGTCTCCGCGCGCACGGGCTCGGGCAAGACGGTGGCCTACGGGCTGGCGCTGGCGGGCGACCTGCTCGGCGCTGGCGAGCGGCTGAAGCCGGCCGGCGCGCCGCAGGTGCTGGTGATCGCACCGACACGCGAGCTGGCCCAGCAGGTGCAGCGCGAGCTGGAGTGGCTTTATGCGGAAGCGGGCGCGCGGGTGGTGGCCTGCGTCGGCGGCATGGACCCGCGGCGCGAGCAGAGGGCCCTGGCCGCAGGCTGCCACATCGTGGTGGGCACGCCCGGGCGGCTGCGCGACCACCTGGAGCGCGGTCAGTTGCGCACCGAGGCGCTGGCGGCGGTGGTGCTGGATGAGGCCGACGAGATGCTCGACCTCGGCTTCCGCGAGGAGCTGGAAGCGATCCTGGACTCGAGCCCGGCGGAACGGCGGACCCTGCTGTTCTCCGCCACCCTGCCCAAGCCCATCGTGGCCCTGGCCCGGCGCTACCAGAAGCCGTCCGCCCTGCGCATCACCGCCAGCGCGGGCGAGACGGCGCACGCCGATATCGATTACCGAGCCATCGCCGTGGCGCCCAGCGATGTCGAGCATGCGGTGGTGAACCTGCTGCGCTATTACGAGGCCGGCGCGGCGCTGGTCTTCTGCACCACGCGCGAGGCGGTGCGGCGGCTGCACGCCAACTTGGTGGAGCGCGGCTTCTCGGTCGTGGCGCTGTCGGGCGAGCTGACCCAGGCCGAGCGCACCCATGCGCTGCAGGCGCTCCGTGACCGCCGCGCCAGCGTGTGCGTGGCCACCGACGTGGCGGCGCGCGGCATCGACATCCCGGACCTGGACCTGGTCATCCATGCGGAACTGCCCAATGATGCGGAGACCCTGCAGCACCGCTCTGGCCGCACGGGGCGGGCGGGTCGCAAGGGCGTGTCCATCCTGCTCACGCCCCACCCCCGCCGTCGACGGCTGGAGGCGCTGCTGCGGCTTGCCCACATCCAGGCGAGCTGGGCGCCGCCCCCGACCGCGGACGAGGTGCGCGAGCGGGACCAGGCGCGTCTGGTGGACCAGCTCCGCCCCTCCGGCGAAGCGTCGGAGGACGACGTCGCAGTGGCGCGCGCCCTGCTGGCCGAGTCCGAGCCTGAGCAGGTGGTGGCCGCCCTGGTGCGCGCGCGCCGGGCCGGCCTGCCGGCGCCGGAGGACTTGGTGGACGCCACGCCAGAGCCGGTCGCCCGGCCGGCGCCTGCGGCGCGCACGGGCTTCGAGGGCTCGGCCTGGTTCCGCATCGACATCGGGCGCAGCAAGAATGCGGAGGCGCGCTGGCTGCTGCCGCTGATCTGCCGCCGGGGCCGCGTCACCAAGTCCGACATCGGCGCGATCCGGGTGTTCGACCGGGAGACACGCTTCGAGATCGCCGCCAGCGCTGCGGCCCGCTTCGCCGCCGCGGTCCAGGAGGGGGCGGACGACGTGCGCATCGTCCCCCTGGACGAGCCCGACCTGGCCCCCGCCCGCGACCGGAAGCGGCCGCCCAAGCGCGCCGACACCGCGGGCGCTCAAGCCGCGCCGAGGCCCGCCTCCCGCCCGCAGAGCTCGCGGAAGCAGCTCGGCAAGTTCAAGGGCGCGCCGCGCAAATAGCTCGTCCGGCGCATGGGGCTCTATGGGCGCGGCTGGAGCCTGATCTGGAACAGCTTGGGCCAGTTCTTGCCGGTGACGAACAGCCGGTCCTGGGCGGCGTCATAGGCGATGCCGTTCAGCACGTCGGTGCGGCCCGGCGTGACGTCGGCCTGGGGAAGCAGGCCGGCCAGGTCTATCCAGCCGACCACGTGACCCGTGGCGGGGTCGATGCAGGCGATCAGGCTGGTCTGCCAGATGTCGGCATAGATCTCGCCCTTGACCCACTCAAGTTCGTTGAGGTTCTGGACCGGGCGACCGTCGTCGGTGACGTGGATGCGGCGCTCCTCGCGCATCGTGACCGGATCGAGCACCCGAAGGTCGGGCGTGCCGTCACTCATGTAGATGTGGTGGGCGTCCTTGGTCAGCGCCCAGCCCTCGCCGGGATAGGGGAACTTCGCCGTCGCGCTCAGCGTGCGCGCGTCGTAGACGTAGCCGAAATGCTCCTGCCAGGTGAGCTGATAGAGCCGTCCGCCCCAGCGCACGATCCCCTCGCCGAAGTCGGCCGCCGGGAGGTCGTGCTGCTGCAGCACCTCGCCCGTGTCCAGCCGCTCCCTGCGCACGAAGGAGTGGCCGGGAAGGCCGGTCGACTCCCACAGCACCCCGTCCTCGTAGAAAAGCCCCTCGGTGAAGGCGTTTACGTCGTGGGGGAAGGTGCGCACCACCTGGTAGGTGTAGACGGGCGTTGCGGCGCAGGCGGCCAGCGGGGCTGCGGCGATCAGCAACGAAGCCAGCAGAGTTTTGAAGCCCACGACGATCCTCGGCCTCGCATATCCTCCCCTGCGAAGCGGGGGAGGGGGACCACGCGGCACGCGTGGTGGAGGGGGCTGCTCGGGCTCTGCGGCTTGCGCCCCGCCCTACCAGCCCCCTCCGTCACGGCGCGTTCGCGCCGCGCCACCTCCCCCGCTCCGCGGGGAGGATGAACAGATCAGCAACTATAATACATGTCGAACTCCACCGGGTGGGGGTGGAGCTGCAGGCGCCTGACCTCCTCCATCTTCAGCTCGATGTAGGCGTCGATGAAGTCGTCGTCCATCACGCCGCCCTTCTTGAGGAAGGCCCGGTCGCGGTCGAGGTTCTCCAGGGCCTCGCGGAGCGAGCCGCAGACCTCGGGCACGTTCTTCTGTTCGGCCGGGGGCAGGTCGTACAGGTTCTTGTCCATCGGGCCGCCCGGATCGATCTTGTTCTCGATCCCGTCCAGGCCCGCCATCAGCAGGGCCACAAAGGTCAGGTAGGGGTTGCCCATGGGATCGGGGAAGCGGACCTCGATGCGCTTGCCCTTGGGGCTCGACACCCAGGGGATGCGTATCGAGGCGGAGCGGTTGCGGGCGGAATAGGCCAGCTTCACTGGAGCCTCATAGCCCGGCACCAGCCGCTTGTAGCTGTTGGTCGTGGAGTTGGCGAAAGCGTTGATGGCCTTGGCGTGCTTGATGATGCCGCCGATGTAGAACAGGCAGGTCTCCGACAGGCCGGCGTACTTGTCGCCGGCGAACAGCGGCTTGCCATCCTTCCAGATCGACTGGTGGCAGTGCATGCCCGAGCCGTTGTCGCCGAAATAGGGCTTGGCCATGAAGGTCGCGGTCTTGCCGTAGGCCGAGGCCACGTTGTGGATCACGTACTTATAGAGCTGCGTCCGGTCGGCCATGGTCAGGAGGTCGCTGAACTTCAGCCCCAGCTCGTGCTGGGCGGGCGCCACCTCGTGGTGGTGCTTCTCGGGGTCAAGGCCCAGCTCGCCCATCACGCTCAGCATCTCGCCGCGGAGGTCCTGGGCGCTGTCCGTGGGATTGACGGGGAAGTAGCCGCCCTTGGGGCCGGGCCGGTGGCCCATGTTGCCCTCTTCGTAGACCTTGCCGGTGTTGGCCGGAAGCTCCACGGAGTCGAAGCTGTAGCCGGTGTTGTTGTAGCTGGTGGTCCACTTCACGTCGTCGAAGATGAAGAACTCGGCCTCGGGTCCGAAATAGACCTGGTCGCCCACACCGGCCGACTGGACGTAGGTCAGCGCCTTCTTGGCGATGGAGCGCGGGTCGCGGTTGTAGGGCTCGCCGGTGTCAGGGGTCACCACGTCGCAGAACAGGAACAGCGTGGTCTGCTGGTAGAAGGGGTCGATGTAGGCGGTCTTCAGGTCCGGCCGCAGCAGCATGTCGCTATCGTTGATCGCCTTCCATCCGGCGATGGAGGAGCCGTCGAACATGGTGCCTTCGGTCAGGAAGTCGTCGTCCACGAGGTCCAGGTCGAAGGTGACGTGCTGCAGCCGCCCACGGATGTCGGTGAAGCGGACGTCGACGTACTTGACTTCCTTTTCCTTGATCAGGGCGTGGACTTCTTCGGGCGTCATGAAAGGCTCCGGGGAGGGTGACTGCGCGTGTGGATGAGCGGACGGCGCGCTGCTGAGGTTTCGTGTGGCGAGACCGGCTAGTCGTGCATCGCCTCGCCGTGGAGCGCAAGGTCGAGCCCCATGACTTCCTGCTCTTCGGTGACGCGGAGGCCGGTGGTGAACTTGCAGACCATCAGGATCAGGAAGGTGACGACGCCAGACCAGACGATGGTGCCGACGCAACCCTCGAACTGGGTGAGAACGGAATGCACCTTGCCGGCCGGGTTGATGGCCGCATCGGCGAACACGCCGGTGAGCAGGGCGCCGATGAAGCCGCCCACCCCGTGCACGCCGAAAGCGTCCAGGCTGTCGTCATACTTGAAGGCGTTCTTCAGCCACACCGCTGAGGCGTAGCAGCCCGCCCCTGCGATCAGGCCGATCCACAGGGCGCCGGTGGGATTGACGAAGCCTGAGGCCGGGGTGACGGCCACCAAGCCCGCTACCGCGCCGGAGGCCATGCCGAGCAGGGTCGGCGTCTTGCGATGCCACCACTCCACCGCCATCCAAGACAGGGCGGCTGCGGCCGTGGCGATCTGGGTGTTGGCCATGGCCGCGCCGGCCAGGGCGTTGGCGCCGACCGCCGAGCCGGCGTTGAAGCCGAACCAGCCGACCCAGAGCAGGCTCGCCCCGATCATGGTGTAGACGAGGTTGTTGGGCGCCATGTTGTCGTGGCCCAGGCCCTTGCGCGGGCCGAGCACCAGCGCACACACAAGGCCGGCCACGCCGGCGTTGATGTGCACCACGGTGCCGCCGGCGAAGTCGAGCACGCCCAGGCCGCCCAGGAACCCTCCGCCCCAAACCCAATGGGCGATGGGCGCATAGACGAAGATCGACCACAGCATGGTGAACAGCAGCAGGGCGGAGAACTTGAACCGCTCCGCGAAGGCGCCGCAGACCAGGGCCGGCGTGATGATGGCGAAGGTCATCTGGTACATCATGTAGACGTACTCAGGGATGGTCAGCGTCGCGCCGGCGATCTGGTACGGCTTGTCCATGGATACGGACTTCAGCATGAAGTTGGCCGTCCCGCCCCAGAACCTGTTGGCGCTCGGGCTCGGATTGGCGCCGAAGGCGATGGAGTAGGTGCAGACGAACCAGGTCAGGGTCACCACCGCAGTGATGGCGAACGACTGGGCGACGGTGGCGATCACGTTCTTCTTGCGCACCATGCCGCCGTAGAACAGCGCCAGGCCCGGGATGGTCATCATCAGCACCAGGGCGGCGGAGGTGAGCATCCAGGCGGTGTCGCCGGTGTCGATCTTGAACGGCGCGGCGGAAGCCGCCGGCGCTGTCGTACCGGTCGCGGGCGCCGCGGCCGGCGAGGCGGCGGGTCCGGTCGCATTCAGGGCGGGGGTGGCCGTCGCCGTGCTAGCGGGTGGCGCCGCGCCACCCGGCGCGGTCTGGGCACGAAGTGGGTGCGCCGTCGGCAGGACCGCGAGCCCTGCGGCCAGGGCGAGGCTCGCGAGCCCGCGCGAGCGCGGACGTGCGGAGGCGAAGCTGAGCGGGAAGGGGATCATGTCGCTTGTCTCCCGCCGATCAAAGCGCGGCCCCGCCGGTCTCGCCCGTGCGGATGCGCACGGCCTTCTCCACGTCCAGCACGAAGACCTTGCCGTCTCCGATCTTGCCGGTGTGGGCGGCGGCGCGGATGATCTCGACGGCGCGCTCCACCAGATCGTCGGCCACGACGACTTCGACCTTCACCTTCGGCAGGAAGTTGATGGCGTATTCCGCGCCGCGGTAGATCTCGGTCTGACCCTTCTGACGTCCATAGCCCTTCACCTCGGTGATGGTCAGCCCGTCGACGCCGGCGGCGGTCAGGCTTTCACGCACATCGTCGACCTTGAACGGCTTGATGACCGCCATGATGAGCTTCACGGTACATGATCCCCTTGCGCGACAGCCCTTCCAGGCGTGGCGCACCTGCGCGTTTGAGGACAGCCAGGTCCGGCCGGTCCAGCCTGACGGTGTCAGGTGAGCCCGCACCCCGCGGATTTCTGGCGAGATTGCATCGTGCAGGTGCTATGACAGCTCGTCGGCTTACATTTTGGGCATCTGCCGTACTCATCAACGATTGCGCAGGACGTAGGCATACCGCCTCTGCCGACAGACGCTCAATCCTATGGCAAGGATCGCTTTCATGCCGCCAACTCGAACAGTCCTACAGGATGCGAGCGAACGCGATGCTCTAAATGCCGCGGCGTTCGACGCCGCCCCCTGGCCATCGCTCGTGTTCTCCCCGGACGCCAAGGTGCTGGTCGCCAACGAGGCGGCGGAGATGCTGTTCGGGCAGGCGCTGGCCGGCCTGTCGCGCCGGCCGCTGCTCTCCATGCTGAGTCCTGAAAGCGAGCTCGCCACGCTCTTCGCCCAGGCGTGGCGGGAAGGCGGCGTGGCTCGGCGCTCGGCGGTGGAGGTCGCCATCCTGGGCGCCCCGAGCTTCGAAGCGGAGATCGCCTTCGCCGCCCTGCCGGGTGGCCGGATGCTGGGGACCTTCTACGTGGAGAGCCAGGGTTCGCGACTTGAGCGCGCCAGCGAGGCGCTGCGCTCGGTCGCCGGCATGGGACGCACCCTGGCCCACGAGATCAAGAACCCGCTGGCCGGCATCCGAGGCGCCGCCCAGCTGCTGAAGCTGGGCGCCAGTCCCGCCGACACCCCGCTCGCGCAGGTGATCGTCGACGAGGTGGATCGCATCCGCCGCCTCGTGGATCAGGTCGAGGCTTTCTCCGACGAGCGGGTGACCGCCAAGCGCGCGGTGAACATCCACCGCGTGCTGGACCGGGTTCGCACCCTGGTGGCCAGCGCCTTGGGGGGCGAGGTTCAGTTCGCCGACGCCTACGATCCTTCCTTGCCGATGGCGCTCGGCGACGAGGACCAGCTGGTCCAGATCTTCCTGAACGTGGTGAAGAATGCAGCCGAAGCGGCGCTGGAGCGGGGCGACGGCCGCGGAGAGGTGACCATCGCCACCGGCTATCGTCCGGGTGCGCGCGTGCAGGCGGGGCGTCAGGGTTGGCGAAACGCACCGCTGGAAGTGCGGGTCTTGGACAATGGCCCAGGTGTCCCCGCCGACCTTCGGCACCGCCTGTTCGACGCCTTCGTCACCACCAAGGACCGCGGCATGGGGCTCGGCCTGACCCTGGTCGCCAAGCTGGTCGACTCCCACGGCGGCCTCATCGAGCTCGAGTCCGAGCCCGGCCGCACCGTCTTCCACATCCTGTTGCCGATCGCGCCCGACGCGATGTCCTACCCGGAGTCCTGATCCCTTGAGCGCCAACCAGAAGGTCCTGATCGCCGACGACGACACCTCCATCCGCCTGGTGCTGAGCCAGGCCTTCACCCGGGCCGGCTTCCAGGTGCGGGCCACCGGTTCGGCGGCGACGCTGCTCAAGTGGGTGTCGGACGGGGAGGGCGACCTGGTGATCACCGACGTGGTGATGCCCGACGAGAACGCCTTCGACGTGCTGCCGCGCCTGCGCAAGATGCGGCCCCAGCTGCCGGCCATCGTCATGAGCGCGCAGAACACCCTGCTCACCGCCGTGAACGCCGCACAGATCGGCGCCTTCGACTATGTCCCTAAGCCCTTCGACCTGGACGAGATGGTGGGGGTGGCGCGCCGCGCCCTGGCGCGGCCGGCGGACGCCGTGCGGGCGCGGGCCCAGGCGCGTGCGCTGCGGGACGAAGGCCTGCCGCTGATCGGCCGCTCCCCGCCGATGCAGGATGTCTACCGTACCCTGGCGCGGCTGGTGGACACCTCGCTGAACGTCATGATCACAGGCGAGATCGGCACCGGCAAGGGGTTGGCGGCCCGAGCCCTGCACGACCTCGGCAGCCGACGCGACACCCCCTTTGTCACCGCCCAGCTCGGCGGCCTGTCCGCCCAGCGTGTAGACGAGGAGCTGCTGGGCCATGGCGATCGACCGGGCAGGCTCGTGGAAGCGGACGGCGGAGTGCTGTTCCTGGACGAGGTCGGCGACTTGTCCCTGGACGCCCAGGCGCGGCTGATGCGCATCGTGGAGTCCGCCGAGCGGCCCACCCACCCGGTCACCGGCCGGCGGCTCGACCTGCGCATCCTGGCCTCCTCCCGGGCCGACCTGCGTGAGCTGGTGCGACAGGGACGGTTCCGTGACGACCTGCTGCTGCGTCTGAACGTGGCGGTCATGCACCTGCCGCCGCTCCGCGACCGGCTGGACGACCTGCCGGATCTAGCCCGTGCCTTCCTGTTCCGGGCCCAGCGGGACGGGGCGCCGGGGAAGACGCTGGACGAGTCCGCGTTGCAGCGCCTGGTGCGCCATAGCTGGCCCGGAAATGTGCGCGAGCTGGAGAACCTGATGCGCCGGCTGGCGGTGCTCTATACCGAAGACTTCCTGACCGAGCGCCTGATCGAGCGCGAGCTGCAGGAGGATGCCGCCCTGCCCAGCGTGGCCGAGCCGGCCCACACGGTGGAGGACCTGGTGGAGCAGACCCTGAGCGGCCAGTTCAGCGCCCCTGGCGGCGAGCTGCCGGCTGCGGGGCTCTACGATCGCACCCTGGAGAGCATCGAGCGGCCGTTGATCCGCATGACGTTGCGCGCGACCCGCGGCAACCAGATCAAGGCTGCCGAGGTGCTGGGCATCAACCGCAACACGCTGCGCAAGAAGATCGAAGTCTTGGGGATCGACGTCAGCCGACGGCGGAGCTGAGCCGGCGGACCGTCAGTTCAGGGGCGGCGCGTCGGCCGGAGTCGCAGCGGAAGCGGTCGCCGAGGACATGTCGAGATAGCTCGCAAGGCCTGTGCCCGAGATGGCCATCAGGGCGCAGCCAGCCGCCGCGATGACGAGGCGCTTCAAGGGTAAGAACCTCGATAGAGGCGGCCAGCCCGTCTCGGCGAGAGGCGCATGATCCTGATGGATAATGGCGGACATCGAAGGCCTGCTGAACTCAACTCATTTGGTAAGGCGCGAACACGTGGGCTGACCCCCGGTTCCGCCCGCCGTTCAACTTGCTACGCCTTCAGCCGCCAGCTCGCCGCGCCGCCGGGACCGTCCAGCACCTCCACGTTCAGGGCGCCCAGCTCGCCTCGGATCCGGTCGGCCTCGGCCCAGTCTTTGGCCTTGCGGGCCTCGGCCCGACTTGCGATCAGCGCCTCGACCCGCGCGCTGAGATCGGCATCGGCATTGCCCTTGAACCAAGTCTCCACATCGGTTTGCAAGACGCCGAGCAATCGGCCGGTGACTACGATTTTGGCAATTGCCTCGGCCACGTTCTCCCGCGCTATAGAAGAGTTCTGCACATTCAGGCGCACATCTTTGACATAGTTGCCGAAGTAGCTCAGCGCTAAAGGCGTATTCAGATCGTCGTTCAAGGCCTGGAGGACGCCTTCATGGGGCTCTGCATCAAGGCTGGCGGACGTCTCAGCTGGATCAAGCTCAGAAAGAAACCTGAGAGCGTCGTAGATGCGGTCCAGCGTCCTGCGCGACTGCTCCAGCAGCTCGCCCGTCCAGTCCAGCGGCGCGCGGTAGTGGGCCGACAGCAGGGCCCAGCGCACCACCTCGCCCGGAACCTGCTTGAGCAGGTCGTGCACCAGCAGCACGTTGCCCAGGCTCTTGGACATTTTCTCGGCTTCGAGGGTCAGGAAGCCGTTGTGCATCCAGTAGCGGGCGTAGCCGGCCTCACCGTCGGCGGCGCAGACGCCCTGGGCGATCTCGTTCTCGTGGTGGGGGAAGATGAGGTCATGACCGCCGCCGTGAATGTCCACGGGAAAGCCCAGCTCCGCCTCGATCATGGCCGAGCATTCTATGTGCCAGCCCGGACGGCCAGGTCCCCAGGGGCTAGCCCACGCAGGCTCGCCGGGCTTGGACGGCTTCCACAGGGTGAAGTCGGCCGGACTGCGCTTGTGGGCGACTACATCCACCCGGGCGCCGGCCTGCATATCTTCGAGCGATCGGCCGGACAGGGCGCCATAGGCCGGGAAGCTCGACACGTCGAACAGCACGTCGCCCTCGGCCACATAGGCGTGGCCGCGCTTTACCAGCGTTACGATCATCTCGATCATCTGTGGCACATGGGCCGTGGCGCGGGGTTCAAGCGTCGGCTTCAGCACGCCGAGCGCCGCCATGTCCGCCTCGTAGACCTCGGCGAACCTGGAGGCGATGACGGAGATATCAACCCCTTCGCGCTCGGCGGCGGCGGCGATCTTGTCGTCCACGTCCGTGATGTTGCGGGCGTATATCACCTCTTCTCCGCCATAGGCGCGGCGCAGCAGGCGAAATAGGACGTCGAACACCACCGCAGGGCGGGCGTTGCCGATATGGGCGTAGCTGTAGACGGTGGGGCCGCAGACATAGAGCGTCACGCGCGAGGGATCGAGGGGTGTGAACGTGACCTTCCCGCGGCGCAGGGTGTCGTGGATGTGCAGGGTCATATGACGCGATCGATCAGGAATTTGAACGCTCTGCTGCTCAGTCGGCAGAACGGGGTGGGACTTGAACTTCGACCCACCTCATAGCCCGTCATCCTCGGGCTTGTCCCGAGGATCAAGTCCGGCGCCCGTCCCAGCGCCCCGCTAACGGACGGCCGGATCCTCAGGACGAGCCTGAGGATGACGAGCGAGGGAGGAGGGTTGTCAAGGCCTATCGCTCCTCGTCGAAGCGGTCGGCGATCAGCTGGCAGAGGTCTTCCAGCGCGGCGCTCGCCTCCGCGCCCTCGGCGGTGATCTCCAGCTGCGAACCCGGTCCGGCGCCCAGCATCATAAGACCCATGATCGACTGGGCGTCGACGGTCTGGCCCTCGCGGGTGACCTGGACCTTGGCGTCGTACTGGGCTGCGGCCTTGACGAACTTGGCGGACGCCCGGGCGTGGAGGCCGCGGGCGTTGACGATCTCCACGGTGCGCGAGAGCGCCGGCCTCACTTCTCCCCCGCCAGCACGTAGGACGCCACCGAGATGTACTTGCGCCCCGCCTGCTGGGCGTAGGCCACGCAGGTGGGCAGGTCCTCGCGCCCGCGAATGCTGGCCAGCTTGATCAGCATGGGCAGGTTCAGCCCCGCGATCACCTCCGCGTGGGCCTCGTCCATGGCGGAGATGGCGAGGTTGGATGGCGTGCCGCCGAACATGTCGGTCAGCAGGATCACACCGCCGCCGCCGTCCACGGCCTTGGCCGCCTCCACGATCTCGCGGCGGCGCCGTTCCATGTCGTCCTCCGGCCCGATGCAGATGGCGCGGACCGCAGTCTGCGGGCCCACTACATGCTCCATCGCCGAGACGAACTCCTCGGCGAGCCGGCCGTGGGTGACGATCACCAGCCCGATCATGCCTTCCCCTTGCCCACGACCGGCCGGAACGTCCGGCGACGGTGGGCCTGTGCAGGCCGCTAGATACCTTGGCTGCGGGTCCTGTCAAAGCTCACGCCGCAGCGCCGCGTCCAGCGCCCGTTCCAGCCGAGCCAGGGTCCCGACCTCAAGGAGCGCAAGGCGCAGTCGCGGCAGTGCGAGGGCGAGCAGGTCATACCGCATCGGCGGCGGCATCCGCTCCACGGGTTCCGCCTGCGTGGCGGCTTCCACCGCAAGGTCCAGGCGAACGAAGGGCAGGGTAGGCTCGCACCTCACGCCCACGCCCCGCACTTCGATCAGGCCCGCCAGCGGGGCAGGTGCGGCTCCGTACAACGCGCCCCCGCTGCGCCAGACGTGCACCCGATCATCGGCGGTCAGCCTCCAGCCCGACGACAGGGCCCGAAGCGCCAGATCGCTCTTGCCGGAACCGGAGGGACCTTGGAGCAGGACGCCGCACCAGCGTCCACGACGCCGCGCCGCTATCAGGGTGGCGTGGAGGATCGGCCCCTCTGACAGCGGACCTCTTCCGCTCACACCCGAGCCGCCGGCAGCTCCACCCGGAACGTCGCGCCTGCGATCGCGCCATCCGGCCCCGCCCGGTTGAGGGCCGAGAGCCGCCCGCCGTGCGCCTCTACGATCTGGCGCGCGATGGACAGTCCCAGCCCCGAATGGCCGCCGAAGGCGGAGCCGCCGGGCAGCTGGCCCTTGGGCCGGTTGGTGTAGAAGCGGTTGAAGATGCTCTCCAGGTTGTCGGCGGGAACGCCAGGGCCGTCATCCTCGACCTCCGCAACGACCAGGGGTCCACCGTCCCGCCTGAGGGGGCTCAGGCGCACCCGGACTGCGCCGCCGGGCGGGCTGAAGGAGTGCGCGTTGTCGATCAGGTTGCGGAACACCTGCCCGAGCGGACCCTCCCGACCGGCCACCCGGTACGACGCCGCCGGGTCGGCCAGGATCAGCCGCACCTCGACGCCTCCTGCCTGAAAGTCGTAGAGCCCCACCACGTCGGCCAGGAAGCGGGCCAGGTCGAGCGTGCGCGGGTTGTCGCGCGACAGCTCCGCGTCCAGTCGCGAAGCGTTGGAGATGTCGGTGATCAGTCGGTCCAGCCGCTTCACGTCGGCCGCCAGCACCGCGGCCAGGCGGTCGCGCCCCGCGCCGGGGGGGAGCATCTCCATGGTCTCCAGCGCCGACCGCATCGAGGTCAGCGGGTTCTTGATCTCGTGGCTGACATCGGCGGCAAACCGCTCGATGGCGTCCATGCGGGTAGTCAGCGCGGTGGTCATGGCGTCGAGCGAGCGGGCGAGATCGCCCACCTCGTCCTGGCGCTTGGCCATGTCCGGCAGCGAGATGGCCCGGGCGCGAGACAGGCGTACGCTGTCGGCGGCGCGCGCCAGCCGCCGGATCGGCTCGGCGACCGCCCCGTTCAGCAGGATTGAGGAGCTCAGCACCGCCGCCACCGCAATGAGGATGAAGGGCGTCAGCGCCGTGCGCTGCTTGGCCACGATCTGATCCACGTCGCCGGCCTCGATGGTCAGGTCGCCCAGCACCGCCTGCACATGCTGGATCGGCACCGAGACGCTGACCAGCCGGCCGCCGCCCTCGGCTGAGCGAACCTGGGCGATCGGACGCCCGGTCAGGGCCAGCGCCACCTCGGCCTGCTCGGCGGAGTGCGCTCGCGCCTCGCGCTCGGCGCGATGGTAGAAGGGCGACCAGGGCCACTGGAAGGGCGGATGGCCTGCGCGTCCGGCCGGGGGCAGGGGATGCTCGGTCACCTTGTCGGCGATGACGTCGGTGTCGGCGATAAGCTTGCCGCGAGCGTCGTACAGGCGCGCGTGCTCCGTACGGGGTATGGCCAGGAGTTCCAGGATCTCGCGCGCGGCGTCCGCGTCCATGGCGGGCTCCGGGTCGCCGGTCGTCGCCGCCTTGACGATGACGTAGGAGATCAGCTGGGCCTGGGTGGACAGGCTGTCGATGCGCGCCTGCACCAAGCCCCTGCTGAACTCGTTCAGCACCAGCGCCCCGACCACCAGGATCGCCAGGCCCAGCAGGTTCAGCCCCAGGATAAGCCGTCCGAGCCGCGAGCCGCCCATGCCGAGGAGGCGGCGATGGTCGGCGAGGTCGTCGGCACGGGAGGGGCTGCGGGCCGACGGCGCCGCGTTTATCGCGCTCACGTCACAGCCCTGAGGCCCCTGAGTAGCCGACGTCGCTTCCGATCCCCTCCATCGCAGACAGGAGACTACGCCCGTAGGGAGGGAGAGGGCCACACGAGAGCGCGGAAGTCTTATCGAAGCGGCTTCCACGCTCTCGCGCGGCCCCTCGGTCGGCATCGCGGCCACATCCCCATCCGTGATGGGGAGGATGAGCGGAGCGGCTACGTCTCGCGATATCTGTATCCGACGCCGTACAGCGTCTCGATGGCGTCGAACTCGGGATCGACCACGCGGAACTTCTTGCGCATGCGCTTGACGTGGCTGTCGATGGTGCGGTCGTCCACATAGACCTGGTCGTCATAGGCGGCGTCCATCAGGTTGTCGCGGCTCTTCACGAAGCCGGGGCGCTGGGCCAGCGACTGCAGCAGCAGGAACTCGGTCACCGTCAGCTTCACCGCCCGCCCCTCCCACAGGCAGTCGTGACGCTGGGGGTCGAGCGTCAGCTTGCCCCGTTTCAGCGGCTTGGCGGCGGCCGCGGCGGCGGCCTGGGCGGCGGTCGGCGGGGTGTCGGGGTCCTCCTCCGCATCCGCCCGGGCGCGCCGCAACACCGCCTTCACTCGCTCGATCAGCAACCGCTGGGAAAACGGCTTGTGCATGTAGTCGTCGGCGCCGAGGTTGAAGCCCAGGATCTCGTCGATCTCCTCGTCCTTCGACGTCAGCATGATCACCGGCAGATCGGAGGTCTGGCGAAGCCGCCGCAGCACCTCCATGCCGTCCATGCGGGGCATCTTCACGTCCAGGATCACCACGTCAGGGGGTTCGCTCTCCAGCGCCTGCAGCCCTGACACGCCGTCATGGAAGGCCTTGACCTCATGGCCATGACTTTCCAACGCCAGTGACACGGAGGTGGTGATGTTCTCGTCGTCGTCGATGAGCGTGATCTTCGCCATGCTTCGAAGGTGATCCGTTCGTGACCCAGCCGCAAGCCGTGCCTCAGCCCACCTGCTTCAGGCAAATTTAAGCCGCGACCGCCACATTACACGGGTACGGAGGACGATTTTGGCTGAAGAGCCGGTACATTACGAAGTCTTCATCCGTCGCACTGTGACGTCCGGTTGGACGCTTGAGCTGGCGACGGAGGCGCGCCTGCAGGCTTTGCACACCGCCGAGGACGCACTGAAGGAGCAGCGCGCCGTCGGCGTGAAGGTCAGCAAGGAGTCCCGCCAGGCATCTGGCCGCTATTCGAGCTTGGTGATCCTCTCCCGGGGCGAGCTGGAGCCGCCCCGCAGGAAAGGGCGCGCCGAAGCGGAGACCGCCGTCCCGCTTTGCGTAAGCCCGTCCGATCTCTACTCGGTCCACGCCCGCGAGCGTATCGCCCGTCTGCTGGAAGGCTGGCTGGTCCGCCAGAACGCCACCGCCTTCGAACTCCTGCACCGGCCAGACCTGGTGGAGCGGTTGGACGCCGCAGGGCTGGAGCTGCAGCACGCCATCCAGAAGGTCGCCATTCCTGAGGCGCAGGCCACCGGCGTCTCCATTCACGAGATCATCCGCCGCTATCAGAAACTTACGGAGGCGGCGGTGGCGCGGCTGCTCGCCGACCGTCGCAAGGGGCTGTTCCCCGATGTTTCCCACGACGGACTGGCCGCCTGCCTGCGCCGCGCCCAGGAGGCCGCCGAGCCGACCTATGTGCTGGGCGCTGCGGTAGCGGGGGCCCTGGCCTCGGAAACAGGCTGGGCGGCCAAGATCAGTCGCCTGCTCGACATCGCCGACAGCATGGGCGAGGCGCCCGGCCTGAGCCTGCTGCTGCAGGTCATCGAGCAGCCCCTGGCGGAGATCCTCGGCGGCCGCGCTGCTTTGGGCGAGCTCCTCGGCGGCGCTGCCGATCTTGGACGCACCCTCGCCCTGATGGTGCGGCTGGTGGCTCCGGATGCAGTGGACATCCTGGCCCGCAACGATCCCGGCCTGGCGGGAGCGATCCCTCCCGTGACGCCGGAGGCGGCCCGCCTGGCCTGTTGGTTGGAAGGGACGACCTTCGAGGCGGTCCGAGCCGCCCTCGTCCGGCGGGTGCTGGGAGAGCTGCACGGCCCCCGCCGTCTGCACCCCGGCGACCCGGCCGCGGAACTCCAGACCCTGCGCGCGCTGGCGCGCCTGCTGATCCTCAGCCCCGGCGCCGCCTCGCCCGAGGACGTGCAGTCCGCCTTCGTCGACCGGTCTCGCCGGCTTGTGGGCGCCGACTTCGTCCAAAGCTATGTCGACCAATGGGGTGGCGGTGTGTTGGGGGAGGCGCAAGCCCTGGTCCGGCTCGCGGAGAATGTCGTGGGCGCAGCCAACAAGCGCGCTGCAGGCGCATGGCTGAAAGCTGCCGTCGGATCCCTGCGCTTCGAGCGTGAGCTGCGGACCGGCGCTGACAGCCCCGCCGTCAAGCTGGCCCAACTCGTCGAGCTGCGGAACGCGCTGGCCCGGACCGGGCTGGAGCCGGAGGAGCGGAGCGAAATCACCGCCAAGCTCGGTGAAGTCGCCGACCTGGTCGAGGCCAAGGCCCACCTGATCGCCTCCATCGTGCGCGCGCCGTCCGGAGCGGCTCATCGGCTGCTGCTGTTGCTGCATCTGGCCAACGGCGATTCGGCGCCGCTCGGTCCGGTGTCGACCCGCGCCAGGACGGAGGTCCTGAAGCTGGTCCGCGATGCAGGTGTGCGCGCCGAGCTGGCGGCCTCGCAGCCGGGCGAGATGGAGCGGGTGCGACAGATGCTGCAGACAGCCGGCCTGGCGGCCTGACTTGCCGCCGCAGGGCTCAGCCCAGCTTGCCACGATTCAGGCGGCCGAGATCGCCCTCATAGCCGACCAGCCGCCACACGCCATCCTCGTCATGGAACACCAGGGTGCAGGGTCCCTCGTGGCGTGTCACCACGCACACCGACCCGTCGCCGATGGCGTGCAGGAAGGCGTCGATCTGAAGCCGGTTGGGTAGGGGCTGGTCGGGTGAGTAGCCCACCCGGATCGCCACGGCGCGGAAGGTCTGGGGCTGCACGAGGGCGTCCACGCCCACGTCCACCAGAGGACCCGCGAGCACGGCGCCAAGCGCCTGCCAGCTGGCGTTTCCGTGGGTCTGGGCCTGCTCGGCGATCAGGCGGGATTTCAGCTGCGCCTTCAGCGCTGGCCGGTCTACGTGGGCGTCGAAGGTCTGCTGGTCGCCGTCGCGGATCGCCACCAGGAAGGCGTGGATGTCGCCGGCCGCCTCGAACTTCGGCACGGTCGCGCAGCCGCCCAATGCGATGGCGAGCAGGGCGGGGGCGGCGAGACGGCGGAGCAGGCGCATGGCCAAGACCTCTACTCCGGTTGCGGCGATTGTTCGACGTCCGGCTCACGCTCGCCGACCTCCAGCGGCGGGACCACGACGATGCGCCGCTCCGCGAGCTTCACCTCCGGTACGACATCGCGCGTGAAAGGGACCAGACGGGTCGGCCCTCCCCTGCCGGGATCCAGTTCCAGCACATCGCCCGCGCCGAAGTTGTGCACGGCCTTGACCCGGCCGAGAGGTGCGCCCTCCAGCGTCGCCGCTTCCAGGCCGATGAGGTCGGCGAGATAGAACTCGTCCTCCTCAGGCGGCGGCAGGGCCTCGCGTGGCACGTAGAGGCGCAGGCCCCGCAGGGCGTCGGCCGCCTCCTTGCTGGCGACCTCCGCCGCACGCCCGATCACCGCGCCCTTCACGGCGCGCGCGGTCTGCAGCGTCAGGACGGCCGAGCCGTCCTCACGGGTCAGCGCTCGGTAGCGGAGCAGGGCGAGCGGGTCCTCCGTGTAGGCTGTGATGCGCAGCTCGCCCCGCACGCCAAACGCCCCAGCGACCCGGCCTACGAGGATGGGTTTCATCAGATCGCGATCCCTCCGCCTAGCAGCGGGAGGGGCAGCGGTGGGGATATATGCGCGACAGGCATGGAAACGGGCGGATGGCGCGGCCAGCGCCCTTCGCTTCGTCACCCGGGCGCGCACCCCCACCCCCAACGCTTCCCCTTCGAGGGGGAAGGTAGGAGCGCCTCGCCGCCATCACTGCCTGAGCAGAGCTCAGGCCTCGGCGGTCTCGGCCACGGGCTCTTCAACCGACTCGGGTACAGGGGCGGCAGACGCGGCCGCGGCGGCTTCGGCGCGGTCGGCTTCGCGCTGGGCGCGCTCGGTGGCGCGTTCCTCGGCCTTCTTGCCGGGCTTGCCCTTCTGCGGGTTGTGGCCGTGCTTCCATTCGACCATGCCCTGGGTGGACAGGAAGCGGGCCACGCGGTCGGTGGGCTGGGCGCCCTTGGACAGCCACTCCTGCACCCGCTCCAGCTTCAGGGTGAAGCGCTCGGGATGGTCCTTGGCCAGCAGCGGGTTGAAGGTGCCCACCTTCTCGATGAAGCGGCCGTCGCGGGCCGAATGGCTGTCGGCGATGACGATGGAATAGTAGGGGCGCTTCTTGGCGCCGCCGCGTGCGAGACGAATTTTCAGCATTTCTCTTGATCCTTCAGGAGTTTGTCGGGTCTACGTTCCGCCTCGGGGATGAGGCGGGTTCAAGGGGCGGAGTTCACTTCTTCTTCGGCCCAGGCAGGCCGCGTCCCAGCCCCGGCAAGCCGCCGAGCCCGCCTGGCATCCCGCCGCCCAGGCCCTTCATCATGTCGGCGAGCCCCGGCGGCATCTCGGTCTCCTCGCCCAGGCCCTCGGGCAGCCGGCCAGCCCCCAGCGCCTTCAGCATGTCCAGGTTCACTCCGCCGCCCGGGCCGCCGCCGAGCGGGGAGCCCTTCATCCCGCCCATCATGCCGCCGGGCGGCGTGAACCCCTTGGGCATCCCGCTGCCCGCGCCACCGCCGCCCATGCCGAGCGCCTGGGCCATGGCGGCCATGTTCTTACCGCCGCCCCGGCTCATCATCTTGAAGGCGTCGGCCATCTGGCGGTGCTGCTTTAGCAGGCGGTTCAGGTCCATCACCTCCACGCCCGCGCCCTTGGCGATGCGGCGCTTGCGGGACGCGTTCAGGATGTCGGGCTTGCGCCGCTCCAGCTTGGTCATGGAGGTGATGATCGCCACCTGGCGGTCGAACACCCTGTCGTCGATCCCGGCCTCGGCGATCTGCTTCTTCACCTTGGCGACACCGGGAAGCATCCCCAGGATGCCCTGCATGCCGCCCATCTTCTTCATCTGGCGGAGCTGGTCGGCGAGGTCGTCCAGGTCGAACTGGCCCTTGGCCAGCCGCCTGGCCATCTTCTCGGTCTTGGCCTGGTCGAAGTCGGCGGCGGCCTTTTCCACCAGGGCCACGATGTCGCCGGATCCCAGGATGCGCCCGGCCACGCGGTTGGCGTCGAACACCTCCAGCGCGTCGAGCTTCTCCCCGGCGCCCAGATACTTGATCGGCAACCCGGTGACGTGGCGCATGGACAGCGCCGCCCCGCCCCTGGAGTCGCCGTCGGTCCGGGTCAGCACCATGCCGGTGAGCGGCAGGCGGTCGTGGAAGGCCTTGGCGGTGCGCACGGCGTCCTGGCCGGTGAGCGCGTCGGCCACCAGCAGGACTTCCTGCGGCGCCGCGATCCGGGCGATCTCCGCCGCCTCGCCCATCATCTGCTCGTCGAGCGTGGTGCGGCCGGCCGTGTCCAGGATCAGCACGTCGAAGCCGCCGAGCCGAGCGGCGTTCAGGGCGCGGCGGGTGATGTCGGGCGCCGACTGGCCGGCCAGGATCGGCAGCACCTCGACCTCGACCTGCCTGCCGAGGGTGGCCAGTTGTTCCATGGCGGCGGGACGGCGGGTGTCCAGCGAGGCCATCAGCACGCGTTTGCGGTCGTAGTTGCGAAGCCGCGCGGCGAGTTTGCCTGAGGTGGTCGTCTTGCCCGAGCCCTGCAGGCCGGCCATCATCACCACGACGGGCGGTGCGGCGTTCAGGTTCAGCCCCACCGGCTGGTCGCCGCCCAGCATGTCCACCAGCCCGTCGTGGACGATCTTGACCACCTGCTCGGACGGCTTGACCGCCCGCAGCACGTCTTCGCCCGTGGCGAGGTCACGGGCCTTGGCGATGAAGTCCTTTACCGCCGGCAGGGCCACATCGGCGTCGAGCAGGGCCAGGCGAACTTCTCGGAGGGCCTCGTCGATGTCGGCGGGCGACAGCACGCCACGACCGGTCATCCGGTCGAAGACGGTCGTCAGCCTGTCGCCTAAGCTCTCGAACATTCGCGCCTCTTGGCCGCGCCACGCCCGGTTCCGCCCACCCGGCGCGCAAACGCCAGCGACCCCCGTGGACGATCACGTCGACGGAGGGCCTCGCCGCCCTCGTCCGGTTTGTCCGCATGGCGGGCCGGGGTCGTGGCGGTGGAGGGCGCGATCAGGGATGGCGCCGAAGGAACGAAACTAGGCGAGAAGGTCGTCCGGGTCAACGCGGCTCCGACGATGGAGCGGGTAGCGGGAATCGAACCCGCATACTCAGCTTGGAAGGCTGCTGCACTACCACTGTGCTATACCCGCCAGCCTGTGTCGGTCGACTCGTCGGAGAGGCCAACTTTATAAACGCTGAGCCTATCATCCCATGTTGGTGACAGTCAAAGAGTTCGGTCGCCGCCAACTCGATCTCAGGTGGCTCCGCGGGCAGGATTCGAACCTGCGACCAATCGATTAACAGTCGATTGCTCTACCGCTGAGCTACCGCGGATCAGCGTGGAGGCGGGGTCATAGCCTCCGCCCGCTTGGCGCGCAAGCGGGCGGCCGCAGGTGGACCTGTGTTGGCTCAAGAGACCAGGGCGGAGCCGCGGCAGCGCAGCCCGTCAGCCCAAACATCCGCCTCACCTACCCGGACTCCGCTCAGCGCCTCAACCTGCCCCACGAGCGCATCCAGCGAAGGCGCGGCCTGCACCAGCAGGGCCTGCAGCTCTGGAGACAGGATGGCGGGCGTGAGGCCGGGCGAGAGCACGGGCGTCTGGACCTGCACGCTGACACCGCCGAGCAGTGAAGCGACGCTGGCCTGGGCGATGTCGTTGGTGAAGGCGCTCTTCATCGTGTCTGCAGCTATGTCGGCCTGGCTGAAGTGGACCGTCTGCCAACTTGTCTGGCCGCCGCCGATGTCGACCCGGCTGTAGGCGGTTGCGCGCACCAGGACCGCATTGAGCAGTGTGGCGGTCTGCAGCGCGACGGGTGTGGTGAAGTTGCGCAGGGTGGAGGGGTCGATCTGGGCCAGGGCGAAGGTCCCGAGGCTCGGAGAGGCGGAGAGGTCCAGCCCCTGGTCCGCCGCGCTTGCGGGGCACTGCATGGCCTGCAGCTTCGCCTGGGCGGACGCCGCTTCCACGTAGATCGGCAGGGTCACCAGCGCGCCGCCTGAGGCGGTGGAGAGCAGGCCCGGCGCCAGGCTTGCCTGGATGTAGAGCCGCATCTGCGAGGTTCGCACCACGATCTTGCCAGCGTCGGTGACGGTCAGCCACGGGGATTGGCTGGGCCGCTGACCGATCGCCAGCCAAAGCGTCAGCTGAGCCACCCCTGGGACCAGTCCGTTCAACGACACGCTGAGCTCGCGCGATCCGCTGGCGGCGGTCAGCAATGCGGTCGAGAGGTTCATGGCGCCGACGGTCAGGCTCGCGCCGCTACCATCGGTGGTCTGGTCCTGGCTGCCGTACGGACCCAGATCGAGGATCGTTGACAGGGGCGTGGGCGGCAGGGCGGCGGAGGCGATGGCCAGGGCCTGTGCGGCGGCGGCGGTGGGCTGGCCGCTGGCCGTGAGGGTGTCGGCCAAGGCGGCGAGGGCGACGGAAGGGGCGATCGCGGTGGTAAGGACCTGGCTGAAGCTCAGCGCCTGCAGGCCCGCACGAGCCTGCAGCGCTGGCAGGTAGCGGAGCAGGTCCACGTTCGCCGAACCCAGCGCCTGGGAGTTCATCACCGAGAGCTGCACCTGGCTGCCGGTGAGCGCCGACAGCAGGGCGTTGGCCACGCCGCCGTTCAGCGAGGTCAACCCCGACCCGATGGAGAAGGCGGCGAACCTGGCGCGGGCGGCGATGGCGGTGCGGGTGAGGGTAAGGCTGGGACGGCCGATCAGCAGGGCGGCGAAGTAGAGCGGCACGGGCGCCTGGAGCGTCACCTGCACGGCGTTGGGGCTTGAGGTGGAGGCGGTGAAACGCTGGGCGGCGGGGACCGAGGCGTCGGCCGCGTAGAGCCCCGTGACCGTCTGGGCTGTGACGCCGCCGGGCCAGGGGTTCAGGGCGGCGGTGGCCTGGGCGGTCGCGGCGGGGGACTGGGTTGAAGCGGGATCCAGGCTCTGGACAGACGCCATGGCCGCCAGATCGGCCACGCCCTGGAGCTGGCGGGTTTTCATGTAGATGTTCCCGAGGTCCACTCCGACCGCAGCGCTGCCGATCAGGGCCAGCATGCAGAGCGCGGTCAGCATCGCTGCGACGCCGCTGCGGTCTGCGGCGAAGGCCTGAAGAAGCGGGCGCACCTCAGAACCCCCCGACCTGGACCGAAGCGCTGCGGACGATGGACGACGAGGGCATCGGGATGATGCCGTTCAGAGCCCAGAGCGGGCTGCCGGACGCGTCGTAGGCGATGTTGACCGTCATCACCTGCGACTGGTCGGCATAGCCGAGCTGGACCAGCTTGGGGCTCAGGAAGCCGTAGGTCGGCAGCTCGTTGGCAAGGCAGTTGGCGGCGAGCTGCTGTCGCTCACTGTCGGACAGGCCGCCCAGCGCGGCCCGCGCGGCGTCGTTGGCCAGCTGCTGTACCGAGTGAGCCATCAGGAAGTAGCCGCCATAGACCATGATCCCGAGCAGCAGCATGATCAGGACCGGCCCGATGATCGCGAACTCCAAGGCCACCGCGCCGCTGGTGCAGAGCGGCGATCGCCCCGGCGGGTCCTGCAACCGAAAACGCCCTGACGCCGTGATCCGAGACGTGGTCGTGCCTTTGCGGACAGACGTCTCAGGCGCGGGCCGGACGGCCGTCGACGCACAGGTGCAGCGCGCTGAACATCCGACTCGAGCCATCACGCGGCGACCCGCATGGTGGCCGCAGACAGAGCCGGCAGGGCGATGCAGAGCGGCAGGTAAGCGGCCCGCCTGGGCTCCAGCACCAGCGAACCGCCCATGGCCTGGAGCAGGCGCTGCGGCGCGACCAGGTCCTGGCGGGCCGCGTCGCCGTGGTCCGCCAGCCTCGCCTCCGGCGTGCGGGACAGGATCAGGATGTGCGCCTCATGCCCGGTGAGCTCGACCGTGACCCGCACGTGGCCCGGCGCCTGCTCCATCGAGAGGGCGCGTAGGATCAGGTGATAAACTACAGTGCGCAGGCGCCGGGGCTCCGCGCAGCAGACACCGTCGCGCGCCGGATGAACGTCGCGCAGCAGCGCCAGCTCGGCCTCTCGCGCGAGCGGTTCCAACCTTTGCAGAACGTCGCCGATGAGGGCCTGAACGGCGACAGGACCAAGGGCGAGGCCTGGGCCCGTGGCCAGGTCCCGGGTCCGACGGTCGATCTCCAGGGTCGAAGCGGCGTAGGCGTTCAGGATCGGAGAGGCGACGAACGAAGGCGGGTGGGTCACCAGATCGACGGACGCCTGCCGGGCGCACCGGACGTCGTTCGCAAGCCAGCCTTCTGCTCCCGGCCGGCTTTCCGCGGTGGAGGTCCTGCGACGCCTCAGAAGCCTCCCCAGATCGGCTCGGATCGATGAGGCGAGCCCCTGGCCTATGTTCCTCGCGTGAGCATTTCCAGGCGGGATGGAGATGTCAGGCACGTCGCTCTCCCTAAGGTAGAGTTGCATACCTAGCTCGACTACCTTTAAAGTTGGTGTCGGGATGTTGCGCGCACAGGTAGAAAGTCAGCCGACCCGGCTAGACTTTCCCGCATCGCAGGTGAGGTCGGAGAAAATCGGCCATCAAGCCTAAGACGTAAGGTCTCCCGGGAGGTCTGCGGGGCCGTTTCGTAGGCGCTAGTGCGCCTCGTCCCAGTTAGCGGCAGCGCGGGCGTCTACGGTGAGGGGGACCGACAAGGCCACGGCAGGCTCCGCCGCCTGCGACATGACCCGTGAAGCGAGCGCGCAGAGATCCGCCGCCTCCTCTTTCCGCGCCTCGAACACGAGTTCATCGTGGACCTGCAGCAGCATCCGCGCGCTGAGCCCTTCCGCCTTCAAGGCCGAAGGCATGCGGATCATGGCTCTACGGATGATGTCGGCGGCGGCGCCCTGGATGGGGGCGTTGATGGCGGCGCGCTCGGAGAACTGGCGCATGCCCATGGCCTTGGAGCGGATGTCGGGGATGTTGATGCGCCGCCCGAACAGGGTGGTGACGTAGGCGTGCTCGCGCACAAAGGCGCGGGTCTTGTCCATGTAGTCGCGGATGCCGGGGAAGCGCTCGAAATAGGTGCGGATGTAGGCGCCGGCCTCGTCCTGGGGGATGCCGAGCTGGTTGGACAGGCCGAACGCCGAGATGCCGTAGACGATACCGAAGTTGATCGCCTTGGCCCGCCTTCGGACCATGGGGTCCATGCCCTCGATCGGCACGCCGAACATCTCTGAGGCGGTCATGGCGTGGATGTCCTGGCCCTTGCGGAAGGCCTCCTTCAGCTGCGGGATGTCGCCGATGTGGGCCAGCAGCCGCAGCTCGATCTGGGAGTAGTCGGCCGAGACGATGACGTGGCCGGGCTCGGCAATGAAGCAGGTGCGAAGCTTGCGACCCTCCTCGGTGCGGACCGGGATGTTCTGCAGGTTGGGGTCGGAGGAGGAGAGGCGCCCCGTCGTGGTGGAGGCCAGGGCGAAGCTGGTGTGCACCCGGCCGGTTTTCGGCGAGATGGCGGTGACAAGGGCGTCGGCGTAGGTGCCCTTCAGTTTCGAAATCTGGCGCCAGTCCAGGATGGCGCGGGGCAGGGCGTGGCCCTGGAGCGCGAGGTCCTCCAGAACCTTCACGTCGGTGGACCAGGCGCCTGTGCCGGTCTTCTTGGCGCCGGGCAGGCCCATCTCGCCGAACAGCACGTCGCCGATCTGCTTGGGGCTGCCGAGATTGAAGGGGTGGCCGGCGAGCTGGTGCGCGCGCCCTTCCGCCTCCACCATCTTGATCCCGAACTCGTGAGAGAGCTGGCGCAGGCGATCGGGGTCCACCTTGATCCCGGCGCACTCCATTGTGGCCAGCATCTGCGGCATGGGCCGCTCCAGCGTCTCGTAGACGGTGAGCAGGCGCTCTCTCTGAAGGCGGGGCTTGAGCGCGTGGTAGAGCCGCAGCGTCACGTCGGCGTCTTCGGCGGCGTAGGCGGTGGCGGGCTTCAGCTCCACCTCGGCGAAGCTGACCTGCTTCTTGCCCACCCCCGCCACCTGCTTGAACGGGATGGGCACATGACCGAGGTGGAGCTGGGACAGCTCATCCATGCCGTGGTTGTGGACGCCGGCGTCCAGCACGTAGGACATCAGCATGGTGTCCTCGATGGGCGCCACGCGCACGCCGTAGCGGCTCATCACCGCCATGTCGTACTTGGCGTTCTGGGCCACCTTGAGCACGGTGGGGTCTTCCATCAGCGGCTTCAGCCGCTCTATGGCCTCTTCCAGCCCAAGCTGGGTCCAGTGCTCGCGCTCGGCGAGGTCGAGCCCTGCGGCGGCGCAGTGGCCGAGCGGTATGTAGGCGGCCTCGCCCGGGGTGATCGCCAGGGATATGCCGCAGAGGCCGGCGTTGGAGCAGGACAGGGCGTCGGTTTCGGTGTCGAAGGCGATCAGGCCGGCTTCGAAGGCGCGCGCGATCCAGGCGTCCAGCGTCTCCAGGTCCTGGATGCAGACGTAGGTCTCCGGGTCGATCTTCACCGCCTCAGGCGGGGGGGCTGCGGGCGTGGGGCTGCGGGCGGGCAGGCCGGCCATCTCGCCGACGCGGAGCGCGAGGCTCTTGAAGGTCATCTGGTCGAGGAAGTCGGCCAGCACCTTGGGGTCCGGCGCGCGCACCACGAAGTCGGACACCGGATCGGGCACCGGCGCGTCGTCGGCGAGCGTGACCAGCTGGCGGGAGACGCGCACCTGGTCGGCGAAGTTGATCAGGGTCTCGCGTCGCTTGGGCTGCTTGATCTCGTGCGCGCGCTCCAGCAGCGTGTCGAGGTCGCCGTATTCGGTCAGCAGCTGGGCGGCGGTCTTGATCCCGATGCCCGGGGCCCCGGGCACGTTGTCCACGCTGTCGCCGGCCAGCGCCTGGACCTCGATGACCTTTTCGGGGGGCACGCCGAACTTCTCGATCACCTCGGCGCGGCAGATCTTCACCTGCTTGACGGGATCGAGCAGGCAGGTCTGCTCGTCCACCAGCTGCATCAGATCCTTGTCGGAGGAGACGATCACCACCTCTCCGCCGGCGCGGGAGACCTGGCGGGCGTAGGTGGCGATCACATCGTCGGCCTCGTAGCCCTCCAGCTCTATGGCCGGCACGCCAAAGGCGCGCGTCGCCTCGCGGATCAGGGGGAACTGGGGGACGAGATCGGCAGGCGGGGGAGGCCGGTGGGCCTTGTACTGGTCATACAGTTGCGAGCGGAAGGTCTTCTCGCTGGCGTCGAACACCACCGCCAGATGGGTGGGCGCGCCCAGGCCCTTGCCGTCGTCGCCGTCGCGGGTGTCGCAGATCAGCTTCCACAGCATGTTGCAGAACCCGGACACCGCCCCGACCGGCAGGCCGTCCGACTTGCGGGTCAGCGGCGGCAGGGCGTGGAAGGCCCGGAAGATGTAGCCTGAACCGTCCACCAGATAGAGCCGCATGGGCTTGGCGGGATCGACCTCGACCGGGGCCGTGATCTCCAGGTCGGCGTCAGCCTCGGACGGGTCCAGCAGGGTGATCTCGCTCATGCCGGCAAGATAACCGCTGCCGGCCCGGCGACCTAGCGCCGGCGAGCGATCGGCGGCGGCGCTCCGGAGCGAACCACCTTGCAGCCGGCCACGGTGGAGAGGTCGGCGCCTCGCTGGGACACGATGTTCCAGAATGCCGGATCACAGCTCGCCACGAGATCGCCGGGTCCCGCCGCCGCCAGGCCGTCCGGCGTGATGCGGCGCACCCGCAAGCCCTGCTCGCCCGCGAGCAGGGTGTAGAAGCGGAGCTGGGGTGCGTAGTCGGTGGGAACGCCGTCCGTGCGCCAGCCCAGGGTGCCCACACCGCCCTCCACGACATCGACCGCCCTGACGCCCTGCTGCTCCAGCGAGCGGAACAGCTCACCGTACAGGGCCTTGGGCCGGAACTCCTGGCCGGGCAGGAAGTCCAGCCGCAGCCAGGCGGCGCGGCAGGCAATCAGGCCCAGGCCGAGCGCGAGGACGGCTGTCGCCAGCCCCGATCCAAAGCGGCCGGCTTGGCCACGCCGCCGCAGCGCGCGCAGGCCTTCACGTATGGCGAGGGCGCAGGCGATCGCCAGGAAGGGCAGGGCCGGAGAGGCGTAGTGGGCGAGCTTGGTGGCGCTGAGGCTGAGTAGGACGATCACGCCGACCACCACGCACAGCGCGAACATCAGCCCCTGCCGCGCCACCCCTTTCGCCGTCAGCATGCCCAGCGGCGCGAGCAGGGCCGGGACGCCTGCGCTGAACAGGCCGAGGCCGAACACGGTGTCCAGATAGAACGAGGGCGGCCCCAGGTGGCCCTCGACCGCCGCGCCGAACCGGCCGCCAAGGTCGTTGGTCATGGCCGCACGGAGATAGCCAGGCGCGGCGTGCTCACGCAGGAGGACGAAGGCCGCCACGGGCAGCACCGCCGCCAACCCCGCTGCGGCGTACCACGGGCTCTGCATCGGGCGTCGCCACCGGCCGGTCAGCAGCAGGTAAGCGGCCACGCCCACGCCTGGGAGGAGGCCCATGACGCTCTTGGTCAGCACGGCGCCCGACACCAGCAGGGCGACCGCCATAAGGTGGCCCGCCCCTGGCTTGCGGCGGTGGACCGCGAAGAACAGCTGATGGAGATAGCCGGTCGTGAACAGCCCGAGCAGCGCGTCGTAGTCGCCCGTACGCGCCCCGAATTCCCCGAAGAAGTTCAGGCTGCTCACCAGCAGGAAGGTCGACAATGCGGCGGCCGACACCGAGCCTGTGACCCGGCGGGTGAACGAGAAGGTCAGCGCCAGCGTGGCCATGGCCGCCATCATGGACGGCAGGCGCACCGACCATTCCGAAGGCCCGAACACGGCCATGCTGGTCCACATGCTCCAGATCAAGAGCGGCGGCTTGGTGTTCCATAGATCCGGGCGCCCGCCGTAGGTGGTCACCAGGCTGAGGCCGCGCTGGTGCATCTCCAGCGCGTTCACCGCATTGCGCGACTCGTCCCAGAGCACGATGGGGACCGTGCGGACGCCGATGAACAGGAAGGCACCGCACCCCGCCAGGACCGCCGTCAGCACAAGCTGCCGGCGCCGCCGAGGCGACATCCGCCAAGCCGAGGACGGAGACGCCGCCAGACTCACCGCGTCGCGATCGCCCAGCGGGCCGCGCAACGGCCGTACAGCACCAGGGTGTCGGGCTCCTCGCTGTAGCCCTTCCAGTTGATCGCGCCGGGGAAGGCCGCCTTCAGGCAGTAGCTGCGCGCGGCGGAAATCCGGTAGAAGGCGGCCCGCTTGTCGGGGGCGAGCAGGTTCAGGTCGCCCACCACTACCCAGTCATAGCCGCTCGCCAGTACGGCGTCCCAGGCCCGCGGCATGGGCGTGAAGGGCGGCGAGCCGGTACGGCTCCAGACATAGTAGGCCGGCCCTGCCGCGCCGCCACGATAGTTGGCGAACAGGTTCCGGGCGAACCAGGGCTGGACGCCGAAGCTGCGATCGCCGAGCCCGGCCACCGTCTCGAGGGGATGCGCCAGCAGGCGGACCTTCAGGGCCTCCGCGCCTGCGGGCGCTCCCGAATAGGGCTTGCCGATCTCCCTGAACCAGGCCTTGGCCGTGGCGACATCCTGGCAGAGCACCGCCACGGCCAGGCCGCCGATCAGCCAGCGTTGTCGCCAGGCGGGCGCCCGGCTGCGGCCCTCCCAACTGATCCAGGCCAGCATCAGCAAGGCCAGCCAGAGCACGCCCGAATGCCAGAGGTTGCCGAACTGCACCGCCGTGAACCCCAGGAAGGCCGCCAGCACGCCGCAGAACAGCCTCGCTCGGCCCGCAGCGGCGCTGAGCAGGCCGATGGGCGTGATCACCGCCGCGGTCACGGCCAGGCCGCCCAGCCGGCTCCATCCGGTCGGCGGCTGCATGGAGAAGATGTCGAGCCGGTCGACCACCGCCTCGGACGCGAGGAGCGCCGCCCGCAGAAGCGAGAAGCTCCTATGGCCGGAGGGAGAGCTGATGTCGGCGGGCGGCCAGGCCTGCAGCGCGGCCGCCAAGCCGAGCAGGCCGCACAGGGCCAGAGCGGCCGCGGCGCCTGCGCGCCTCGCGGAGAGGTCGCCCCGGAGCGTCCAGGCGAACTCCACCGCGAGCGGGACGGAGATGATGAAGCTATGGGCGTTGCAGTTGGCGAGCAGCCCCAGCAGCGCGGCGTAGCTGACAGGCGCCCGTCCCCGCCCCGGGAACAGCGTCGCGATCAGCGGCAGGAGGGCCGCGTCCAGAGCGTAGCTCCGCGCCACGACGGCGTACTGGAAGGCGAAGAAATAGGAGAAGGCCAGCCCGATCCGGAGTGCGATGGGGAAGGGCGATCTGAACAGCACGAGCCATGCACCCAGTGCGCTCAGGCATGAGCTGACCAGCCACAGCCCCTTGAAGGGAAGCCCGAGCCGCTGCGCCGCCTGGAGCAGCAGGTGCCAAAGGCCGGGCGAGCCCTCGTAGCGGACGGCGTGGGCCAGCAGGGTCCAGGGGCTGGCGTCCCGGGCGATCAGCCAGGCTTGCGCCTCGTCGAACCAGGGCCTGTGCACGTGCCCTCCGACCGCCAGCAGGAGCACCAGAGTCACGAAGGCGAGAGAGGGCGCCGCAGGCTGTACGCGGCGGCTCAGGACGGCGGCCCAGCGTCTGGCGTCGATGGCGTCCGCGGCCGGCCCATGGTCGGTGACAGTCGTCATGATGCAAGCCTTGCACCGACGGGATTAAGCATTCCCTGCGGCGAGGTTCGCGGCGTGACTTGGCGACAAACACCTTGCGCCGTGCAGGTCGGCGTCCTTTAAGGCCGCCGCGTCCCGTCGCTCCCCAACGTCCGGAGGCCGTTCCCATGGCCGACACCCGCCCCGTGAAGAAGGTCGTGCTCGCCTATTCGGGGGGGCTCGACACTTCCATCATCCTGAAGTGGCTGCAGACCGAGTACGGCGCGGAGGTGGTCACCTTCACCGCCGACCTCGGCCAGGGAGAGGAGCTGGGACCGGCGCGGGACAAGGCGCTGATGCTCGGGATCAAGCCCGAGAACGTCTTCATCGAGGACCTGCGCGAGGAGTTCGTGCGCGACTACGTCTTCCCCATGTTCCGGGCGAACACGGTGTACGAGGGCCAGTACCTGCTCGGCACCTCGATCGCCCGGCCGCTGATCGCCAAGTCCCAGATCGAGATCGCGCGCCAGACGGGGGCGGACGCGGTCTGTCACGGGGCGACCGGCAAGGGCAACGACCAGGTCCGCTTCGAGCTCAGCTATTACGCGCTGGAGCCCGACATCCACGTCATCGCGCCTTGGCGGGAGTGGCAGTTCAAGAGCCGTGAGCATCTGCTCCATTTCGCTGAGAAGAACCAGATTCCCGTCGCCAAGGACAAGCGGGGCGATGCGCCCTTCTCGGTGGACGCTAACCTGCTGCACTCCTCCTCCGAGGGGAAGGTGCTTGAGGATCCGAGCGTGGAAGCGCCGGAGTTCGTCCACCAGCGCACGATCGCACCGGAGGACGCACCCGACCGCCCGACCATCTTCACGATGGATTTCGAGCGCGGCGATCCGGTGGCCATCGACGGGGAGGCGCTGTCGCCGGCGGCCCTGCTCACCCGGCTGAACCAGCTCGGCCACGACAACGGCGTGGGGCGGCTGGATTTGGTGGAGAACCGCTTCGTGGGCATGAAGTCGCGCGGCGTCTACGAGACGCCGGGCGGCGCCATCCTGCTGGCCGCCCACCGGGGCATCGAGTCGATCACCCTCGACGGCGGCGCGGGCCACCTGAAGGACGAGATCATGCCGCGCTATGCCAGCCTGATCTACAACGGCTTCTGGTTCTCGCCCGAGCGCGAGATGCTGCAGGCCCTGATCGACAAGAGCCAGGAGAAGGTCACCGGCCGCGTGCGGGTGAAGCTCTACAAGGGCAACGTCACGGTGATCGGGCGGGAGTCGCGCTACTCGCTATACAATCAGCAGCTTGTGACCTTCGAGGAAGGCTCCGTTGCTTACGACCAACGCGATGCGGCCGGCTTCATTCGGCTGAACGCCCTGCGGCTGCGGGTGCTGGCCCAGCGCGACCGGCAGGCCTGACGCTTCATCCATCCCTCGGGAGGGGGAGGAGCCTCAAGGCCTGTCGAGCTTTACGAAGTCGTAGCGGCCTCGCACGTCTTCCTGGAAAAAGCGGCCCTTCGACTCGGCGGCGAGCAGCCGCTGAAAGGTGAGGGGCGGGACGTCCAGGTAGGCGTACCACTCGCCGCTGGTGAAGCGTACGAACAGGGTGCGTGCGGCGGCCTCGTACTCCACCTGGGCTATGGCGTCCGAATCGATGGCGGGCATGGACTTCAAACGGGATCGGGCGGGGGCTCCGGCGCCTTTGTCTAAGGCGCCAGACCCAGGATCGCTGCACCTTGCGGCAGACCTTGCCCAGCCTCCCGCATACGTGACGAACGCGTGAAACGGTCCATTAAGCCTGTGCTTCGTTTCTTCGTGCGTGCGATGGCGTGAGGAGTTCAGCCGATGAGGACGGACGAGTTCGAGACCCAGCTGAAGGGTGGCCGTCTGACCACCGCCGAAGTGCTCTACTACATGCCCGATCACCCCAAGCTGCTGCAAAGCTTCATGTGGCAGACCCTGGACGTGGCGCCGGAATATCCCCGGGTGCACAGCTTCCTTGAGTACTGGCGCAAGGAGATCCAGGCGGTGATCCACTCGGTGCGGCTGAGCACGGTGGGGATCGTCACGCCCGCGCGCGTGCGCTTCGCCGACATGGTCGGCACGCTGAACTAAGGCGCGTCGCCGCCCTCGGAACAAGGCTCCCTGCTTCCTATTTAAGCGGATGAAGGCCCGCGTCCGGGTCGGAG
>NZ_CAHJWH010000012.1 GCF_903642205.1 Caulobacter sp. S45
CCAGCCGGGCGCCCCGGCCCTGGCCAGCAGCCATACCTGCGCACCACGCCCGGCGAAGGCGGCCGCCTGGGCGGAGAAGGCGTCAGCGAGGGCGGCGGCGGCTGAGGGCGGCTCCGCGCCCGCGCAGATCAGCACGCAGGCCGCGCCCGCTTGGTCCTCGAACGACCAGTAGCGCTGGCGGGCGTCCATGCCGTAGCAGAAGGGCAGCCTGTCGCCGGGCCGCAGCCGGGGGACCATATCGGACATGCTTCGCCTCCGAAGCCAGACGGGCGGACCTATCCCTCATGCCGGACAGGCGTTAACCAAGCTGCAACGGCCAAGGCCCCAGCGTGGCGGCGTTCCCGCGCAAGGCCGTCCATGCTCGTCCGCCGGTCCCGCTATGTCCACCTGACGCGCCTCGGCGCCGGACGGGTGCTCGCCGTCCACGCTATGACCCAGCTCCGGCTCGTGGTGGACGAACAGGTCGCAGCGATCCTGGACGCTTTCGCCGCGCCCCGCGACATGCCGGGGGAGCTGTCGGCGATGCCCGCCTGCCGGGGCTTCGACCCGGAGGTGCTGGCCGGCTGCCTGGCCACGCTGATGGAGCACGGCTTGCTGACCGACCGGGAGCCGGCGGCGGAGGAGGCGGAGCTCGCCGCAAGCCTGTCCGACCTGCACGGCCGCGACGCCGCCGAGCCCGACGCCGGCGCGGCTCTGGACGCCCTGCGTCGCCGCAGCAAGGACGGTGCGGACCCCTGCTGGTCGGTGACCGAGGCGCAAGGGGCCGCTGCCCTCGGCCGCCCGCTGCGCCACCGCCTGGACGTGCTGCTGTTCGGCGACTGCGAGCTGCAGATGGAGGCGGACTTCCTGCGGCGCGAGGCGGCGCGGCGCGGCGTGGCGCTCCGTGTCGCAACGGCCTTCCCCGATGACCTGCGCCTGGCTTCCGAGCGTCCGCACGACGCCATCCTGGTGGGCGCGCTGCGCTCGCGCCGCGTGGTGGCCATGGGCTCGGCCGAGGATCATGGCGGCGATCCGGCGGCGATCTACGTGGCTGAGGCCCAGGCGGTGCTGGAGGGCCTGCGGGCGGTGACGTCGGCGCCCATCCTGCTGGACGGCCTGCCCGAGCCCACCGTCCAGCCCCTCGGCTTTGCGGACAGGGGCCTGCACGGCCACCGCAACCGCTTCCGCCGGGTCAACCTGGCTTTGGGGGCGCTCGTCGACGAGTTCGCCGACGTTCACCTGGTCGACATGGCCACGGCCCTGAACATAGAGGGCTCAGGGCGCCTGCTGGACGACGCCCTGGTGGGCTTCACCCATTTCGGCGGGGCGGGCTGGATGCTGCAGCGGCCCGGCCGCGAGCGCGCGGCGGTGCACGGCATCGTCCCCGATCCGGCGCCGCTTCAAGCAGCCCTCGGCGGCGACGCCTATGCCCGCGAGCGGGTGGCGGCGCGCGCCCACATGGACGCCCTGGCGGTGGTGCGCGGGATCGACGCTAAGAAGTGCGTGATCGTGGACCTGGACGGCACGCTGTGGCCCGGCGTGCTGGCCGAGACTGGCGCGCCCTTCGCCTGGACGCCGGAGGTCAGCGGCGCCTATTCCCACATCGGGCTGTGGTTCGGCATCCATGAAGCGTTGCTGGCGCTGAAGCGCCGTGGCGTGGTGCTGGCCTGCGTCAGCAAGAACGACGAGGCGCTGGTGCGGCGCCTCTGGCGCTACGACGACCACTATCCGCGGGAGCGGCTGCTCACCCCCGACGACTTCGTCACCTGGCGGGTGGATTGGGCGGACAAGCCCTCCAGCATCGCCGCCGTCGCGGCGGAACTCGGCTTCGCGCTCGACGCCTTCCTGTTCGTGGACGATCATCCGGTGGAGCGCGAGCGGGTGCGCCAGGCCCTGCCCGAGGTGGAGGTCTGGGGCGAGGACCTGTACGGCCTGCGCCGCCGGCTGCTCACCGACCCGCGGCTGCAAGTCCCGGTCCTGACCGGTGAGGCGACGGCGCGCACGGACCTGGTCAAGGCCCAGCTCGGCCGCGACCGCCAACGGACGGCGGCCACGGACAGTGCGGACTTCCTGCGTTCGCTGGAGGTGCAGGTCCGCGTCGAGCGCGCGGGCGCCGAGGCGCCGCTGGCCCGGGTGGCGGAGCTGTTCGCCCGCACAACGCAATTCAACACCACCGGGCGCCGCTTCCGCGTCGGCGAGTTGGCCGCGCGGGCGGCGGCGGGCGAACTGTTCATCGCCCACGCCAGCGATCGTTTCGGCGACTACGGCCTGGTGGCGGCGGCAGTGCTGCAGACCGGCGAGGTCACCGGGCTGGTGATGAGCTGCCGCGTCATCGGCCTGGGGGTGGAGCGCGCCCTAATCGACGCGGTGATCGGGGCGTCGGGCGAGGTGGGGATCATCGCGACGATCGTTGAGACCGAGCGAAACGGCCCCGTCCGCAATCTCTACGGCGACGCCGGCTTTCAGTTTGAAGACGGCGTCTGGCGGCGCGCGCCCGAGCCGCTGCGCATGGCGGGATGAGACCGATGGACACCCCTCCAGCCATGGCGTCCACTTCGGCCCTGCGGGCGCCAGGGCGGGTCAAGCTGCTGTTCGCCCTCGCCCTCGCCGGCGTGGCGAGCGCCGCCGGCGCGCAGACCGCAGCCCAGAACGCCCCCCAGGCGACGATCCGGACGAACCTCAAGGCAGGCATCCAGGCCGATGGCCCTAGCAACAGCCTGTCCCAGGTCCAGACCGCCGGCACGCCCCGCGCGCCGCTGGACCCCGCCGCCGCCGCGGCCGTGGCCAGCGGGTCGGCCTTCCCCGGCATCCCGCCAGCCACCCCGCCGATCTACCTGCGTCGTCCCTCGTCGCTCTGCACCGACTTCACGCCGGTGGCGACCGGCGGCTGGGCGGCGACCGGCCCGATCCAGTTCCCCGGACCGCAGGGGCCGGTGCAGATGGTGGTGGGCCAGACGGTGGTCCCCGGCGACTACCTGGACGGGATGGACCTCGGCTCGGTCTTGCAGAGGAACTGCAGGAGGACTGCGTCGCCGGGCGGAAGCTGATCATTCCATCGAGGAGGGCGATCACATGTCGTTTGCGCTTCTCATCTCCCCCTGCGCAGCGGGGGGAGGGAACCAGGCGAAGCCTGGTGAGGAGGGCTCGCTGGCCGAGACGGCGGAGGCCGCGGCGCCGGGAAGCCCCCTCCACCACGCTTCGCGTGGTCCCCCTCCCCCGCTGCGCAGGAGAGGATAAGAGCTGATCAGTACACGCCATCGTGCCTCCCTGGCGAGGAAGACCAACGTTACAGGATGAACCGCGACAGGTCCGCGTTCTGCGCGAGTTCGCCCACGCGTTCGCGCACGTCGGCCGCCTCGATCCGCACGGTCTCGCCGGCCCTGTCCGCCGCGTCGAAGCTGAGCGCCTCCACCACCTTCTCCAGCACGGTCTGCAGCCGGCGGGCGCCGATGTTCTCCACACTGGCGTTCACCGACACGGCGCATTCGGCCAGCGCATCCACCGCCTCGTCGCTGAACTCCAGCGTCACGCCTTCGGTGGCCAGCAGGGCCTGGTGCTGGCGGATCAGGTTGGCCTCAGGCTCGGTCAGGATGCGGCGCATGTCGGCCAGCGTCAGCGCCTTCAGCTCCACCCGGATCGGCAGGCGGCCCTGCAACTCGGGCAGCAGGTCCGAGGGCTTGGAGACGTGGAAGGCGCCGGACGCGATGAACAGCACGTGGTCGCTCTTCACCGGCCCGTGCTTGGTGGAGACGGTGGTGCCCTCGATGAGCGGCAGCAGGTCGCGCTGCACCCCCTCGCGGCTGACCTCGCCGCCGCCCCGGCGCTCGGTGGGCACGGCCACCTTGTCGATCTCGTCGATAAAGACGATGCCGGCGTTCTCGGCCAGGTCGACCGCCTCGCGGGTCAGGGCCTCCTGGTCGACCAGCTTCTCGCCCTCCTCGGCGATCAGGGGGCGCCAGGCGTCCTTGACGGCGATCTTGGCGGTCTTGGTGCGGCCGCCGAAGGCCTTGGACATCATGTCGGAGATGTTCATCACCCCGATCGAGGCGCCGGGCTGGCCGGGCACCTCAAACATCGGGGCCGCACCTGAGGCCTCCGCCAAGGTCAGCTCCACCTCCTTGTCGTCCAGCTCGCCTGAGCGGAGCTTCTTCCTGAAGGTGTCGCGGGTGAAGGGCTGGGCGGCCGCGCCCACCAGGGCGTCGAGCAGGCGGTCCTCGGCGGCGCCTTCCGCGCGCGCCTTCACGCTGGCCTGGCGGCGCTCGCGCACCTGGCCAATGGCGACCTCCACCAGGTCGCGCATGATCTGGTCCACGTCGCGCCCGACATAGCCGACCTCGGTGAACTTGGTGGCCTCGACCTTCAGGAACGGGGCCTGCGCCAGCCTGGCCAGGCGCCGCGCGATCTCGGTCTTGCCGACGCCGGTAGGGCCGATCATCAGGATGTTCTTTGGCGTCACCTCGTCGATCAGCTCGGGGCCCAGCCGGCGGCGGCGCCATCGGTTGCGCAGGGCGATGGCCACCGCGCGCTTGGCGTCAGTGTGGCCGACGATGAAGCGGTCGAGCTCGGAGACGATCTCGCGGGGGGAGAATTCGGTCATGGTGGGGGGAGATAGCGTGGCGCGCGGCAGGCGCAACGCATCTCCTGCCTTTGAGCTTGCAGGGTTGCGATGCGCCGCTCAGATTAGTCGGGGCAAGTGGTGGAAGTCTGGGTCATGACCATGATGGTCAAAGAGGTTTACGACGCCCTGCTGGCCGCCGGCGCACCCGAGGACAAGGCGGCGCGGGCCGCTCAAGCGCTGGCCGGGAACGACAATCGCTTCAACAAGGTAGAGTCGGACCTCACGCTGCTGAAGTGGATGGTCGGTCTGGTAATGGCCGGCATCGTCGCCCTCATCACCAAGACGTTCTTCTAAGCGGACTAAAGCGTCTCCACCACCACGTTGGTGTTGGAGTAGACGCAGATTTCCGCCGCGATCCCCATGGCGCGCCGGGCGATCTCTTCCGCGTCCAGGTCGAAGTCCTTCAGCGCCCGCGCCGCCGCCAGCGCGTAGGGGCCGCCGGAGCCGATGGCGGCGATGCCGGCCTCCGGCTCCAGCACGTCGCCGGCGCCGGTGATGGTGAACACGCTCGACGCGTCCGCCGCAATCATCATGGCGTCGAGCCTTCGCAGGTAGCGGTCGGTGCGCCAGTCCTTGGCCAGCTCCACGCAGGCGCGGGCGAACTGCTCGGGATGGGCCTCCAGCTTCTGCTCCAGCCGCTCCAGCAGGGTGAAGGCGTCCGCCGTCGCGCCGGCGAAGCCCGCCACCACCTTGCCGCCGGCGAGCCTCCGCACCTTGCGGGCGTTGGCCTTGACGATGGTGGCGCCCATGGTGACCTGGCCGTCGCCGGCGATCACGGTGCGCTCGCCCTTCTTCACCGCCAGGATGGTCGTGCCGCGCCAGCCGGGTGTAGGAGCCTCGCTCATTCAGCTTCACTCATGGCCGGCCATGTGGCGGCGCGTGAAGGTGGGGTCAAGTTCAGGAGCTTCATTGGCGTTCTCGGATCAGGAGGTCGAACGCTACGCCCGTCACCTGGTGCTCCGCGAGATCGGCGGGGCCGGCCAGCAGGCGCTGCACGCCGCGCGCGTGCTGATGGTGGGCATGGGCGGTCTCGGCAGCGCGGCGGCGCCCATGCTGGCGGCGGCGGGCGTGGGGACGCTCGGCTTGGTCGATGGGGACACGGTGGGCCTGTCCAACCTGCAGCGCCAGACCCTGTACGCTACCGGCGACGTCGGACGGCTGAAGGTCGAGGCGGCGGCGGAACGGCTGGGCGGCCTCAATCCCGGGGTGAGCCTGGACCTGCATCCCGTCATGCTGGGCGCGGAGACGGCGCCTGCGCTGACTGGCGGGTATGACGTGGTGCTCGATGGGACCGACGACTTCGCCACCCGCTTCGCCGTCAATGCCGCCTGCGTGGAGGTCGGCCGGCCGCTGGTCTCCGGGGCCATCGAGCGCTGGACCGGCCAGGTGGGGGTGTTCGCCGCCGGCCTCACCCGCGGCCGGCCGCTGGCGGAGCGCCAGCCCTGCTATCGCTGCCTGACGCCTGACGACATCCCGCCGGGCGCCGAGACCTGCGCACGGGTGGGCGTGGTGGGGGCGCTGGCGGGCGTCATCGGCGCGATGATGGCGCTGGAGGCGGTGAAATGGATTGCGGGCGCCGGCCAGCCCCTGGCTGGGCGGCTGCTGATCTACGATGCGCTGGCCGGAGAGACGCGCACGGTGCGGCTCTCGCCCGATCCGGCCTGCCCGGTCTGCGGCGGCGCGACCACCTTGATGTAGGCCACCATGTCGGCGGCGACGGCCTGGTAGACGCTGGCCGGCTGGGCCGCCGACTTCAGGACGGGCGCCCTGATGCGGTAGATGGCGGAACTGGCGTCGAACACCTCCACCCCGGCCTGATGGGCGACGGCGTACTCGCTGTACCGATAGCTGCCGAGGTCCGCATTGATCAGCGGGTCGGCCGAGGTCGGGGGCATGACCACGAACACCGCCGCCCCACTGGCGTGAGCCGACGCGATCATCTTGGCTAAGGCGGCGCTGAAGGCCTGGGGAGGGGTGTGCGCCTGCAGATCGCCATAGCCATAGCAGAGGATGAGCAGGTCGCCGGGCGACAGGGAGGCCCAGCGCGCGGCGCTGGCCTCCACCGTGTCGCCCGGATAGCCTCGGTTCTCGACCTCGACCCCCGCCACTGCCTTTCGCAGGGCCTGGCTGATGGTGATGGAGGCCTGGCCTGCCTGCGCGCCGTTGATCGCGTGGCGCGAGCGGCCGCGCACCAGTCCATAGGCGAACTGGTCGCCCTGGACCACGATCAGCCCGTGGCGGGGCACCACCACCTCGCCGTAGCTGTTCGGCTCTGGCCCGATCTGGTCCGCGGTGGGCTGGAAGTAGCGGTGCACCGGCGGCCCGGCGCATCCGGCGGCCGTCAGAACGCCTACCAGGGCGAGCGCAGTGCGGATCAAGCGGCGGGTCTGCATGGAGAGCGTCTTAGACCAGCTTGGCCGCCGGCGAAATCACCGGGGTGGGGCCGCCGGCCGGGCCGAGGCGACCTTGGCAGAAGGCGCGGTCCAGCCCCGGCCGGTGGCGACGAAGAGCTGGATCGCGTCGAGATAGCGCTGGGCGGCGGCCTGGGTCAGGCGATAGCGCGCCGCGTTCACCTGGCGCTGCGCGTCCACCACCGGGAGCAGGCCCTGGCCGCCGATGCGGTAGGCGGCGGAGTCCAGCCGCAGCGTGGCCAGAGCCGAGTCCAGTGAGTGCTGCTGGGCGGCGAGGGCGCCCTCGTCGTGGGCCAGGGCGGAGAGCAGGTCGGCCACCTGGCCGAAGGCGCGCAGCACCACGGTCTGGTAGTCGGCCGTGCGGGCGCGGGCCTGCTGCACGGCCTCCTCGCGCTGGGCCTTCAGCTGGCCGCCATGGAAGAGGGGCTGGGTGAGGCCGGCCCCCAGGGTGTAGGCGGTGGCGCTGTAGTCGAAGAAGTTTCCCGGGATCAGCGCGCTCTGGGTCAGGGCGGCGGTCAGGTTGATGTTGGGATAGAGCTTGGCCGTCTGCACGCCGATGAAGGCGGTTGCGGCGTGGGCCTGGGCCTCCGCCTCCAGGATGTCGGGGCGCTGGCGGACCAGGTCGGCCGGCACGCTGACCGGCAGGGTGGCGGGGAACGGCAGGTCGGCCAGGGTGAAGTCCGGCGGCGTGTAGCCGGCGGGCGGCTGGCCCTCCATCATGGCAAGGGCATGGCGCGCCTGGGCCAGCTGCTGCTGGAGGGGCGGCAGCAGGGCGGCGTCGAGCGCGCTCTGGGCGTCCGCGTTGACGCGCGCCTCCTCGGCGACCCCGCCGACCGCCTGGGCGCTGCGGACCAGCGCGATGTCGTGCCGGTCCGCGGCGAGCATGCCGTCCACCGTGGCGATCTCGGCGTGGACGGCGGCGATGATGGCGGCCTGGGAGGCGATCTGGCCGGTGAGGGTCAGATAGGCGGCGTCGAGCCGGTGCGACTGGGCTTCCACCCTGGCCTTGGCCGACTCCGCGTTGCGCCGCTGCTCTCCGAACACGTCCAGAGCGTAGGAGACCGTCGCGCCCACCGAATAGAGGTCGATCACCGGGTTGTTGTTGACGCCCGGGAAGGTGGAAGAGTTCAGCCCCAGGGTGGCGAAGTTCAGCCTCTGCTCCTGCAGGCCGAACTGGGCGTCAGCCTGGGGCAGCTGCTGGCCGTGGGCGATGGCCAGATCCTGCCGCGCCTGCTGCAGGGCAGCATCGGTGGACTGGAGCGTGGGATTGTCGGCGAGCGCCTGGCGCATCAGGCCGTCGAGCGACGGCGAGTGGAAGGCGTTCCACCAGGACTGCGCCACCTCGGCGCCCAGCGCGACGCGGGTGGAGGCGGGCGGGTCGTCGCCGACCATGGCGTAGCCGGCGAGCGCGGGCGGGGCGGGACGTTGGAAGTCGGGGCCGACCGCACAGGCGGAGAGCGCCAAGACGGAAAGCAAGCTGAGATTTCGCCCAGCGCCCTGGAGCAGAAGCTGCAATCGTCCTGCGTGCTTCGAGACAGGCTCTTGCAGAGCCTTCCTCAGCACGACGAAGGTTTGTGCGGCTTCCACCCCCTTCGTCATCCTGAGGAGCGGGCCAAAGGCCCGCGTCTCGAAGGACGCAGCACACTTCACCTTACCGCCCTGTGGTTCAGCCCGTAGCCAAACAGCTTCCGCTGGTGGGCGGTGTCGACCGTCACCTTGGCGCTGAGCCCGGCGGCGAGCGGGGCGCGGATGTCGGCGGTGTCGTCGTCGAACACCAGCCGCACCGGCAGGCGCTGCACCACCTTGACCCAGTTGCCCGTGGCGTTCTCCGCCGGAAGCACCGAGAAGCTGTTGCCGGTGCCGGGGCTGAGGCTGGCCACGTGCACCCGGTAGGTCTGGGCCGGGTAGGCGTCGATCTTCACGGTCCCGGGCTGGCCCGGGCGCATGTAGGCCAGCTGGTCCTCCTTGAAGTTGGCCTCCACCCAAAGGCGCGGTGCGGCGAGGGTGAACAGCGCCTGGCCGGCGTTGACGAAGTCGCCCACCTGCAGCTGCTCCACCTTGGTGACAACGCCGTCCTGCAGCGCACGCACCACGCCATAGGCCTGGTTCAGCTTGGCCCGGTCCACCGCCGCCTGGGCGGTCCGGACCGAGGCGTTCTGGGCCAGCGGCCCGTTCGCCTGCCCGCCGAGAGAGGCCAGGATGTTGGCCTGCTGCTGCCGGGCCGCCGCGAGCTGGGCCTTGTCGTTGGCGACGGCCTGGGCGGCGGCGTCGAGCTGGCTCTGGGAGGAGACGCCGGAGGCCGCCATGGCCTGCTGACGCACCAGCTCCTTGTTGGCGTAGAGCAGGGCCGACTGCGCCGCCTCGATCTCGGCGCCGCGCTGAGCGTAGGAGGCCTGCGACGCCTGGATGTTCTGCTGAGCGCTGGCGAGCTCGGCCTGGGACTGTTCCGCCGCCACGTCGAAGGGGCGGGGGTCCAGGCGGAACAGCACGTCGCCCGCATGGACGAACTGGTTCTCGCGCACGTCGATCTCGACCACCTGGCCCGGCACGTTGCTGGCCACCGTGGCGCGGGCCGACTGGACGTAGGCGTCGTCGGTGGCGGCGTAGCGACCGCCGTTCAGATACAGGTAGAGCGCCAGCAGCAGGATCAGCACGGGCGCGAGGATCAGCAACGGCAGCCGCCAGCCCTGCGCGCGCAGGCGGGTCGAGGTTCGCAGGGCGCCGGACGACGGATCAGCCGCGCCGGCGCCGGGCTCCGCCTCCCCCTGGACCGCCGCGGCTCCTTCTTCCACGTAACTCACGAAGCCTGCCCTAGTGCGTCTGCGGCGCCATCTTCACGCTCCGCCCGAAGAGACCGGGCGGCCACGCCTGTCATAAACTTTGGACGTTCCGTTCCAAATAAAAACTTGAGGACTGCGGCGGGCGGTGGAGGTCAGCCCCGCATCAGAACGGGTTGGGCGAACTGCCCGCCCTTGCGGTACTTCCACAGATAGGTCGGCAGCACACCCTCCAGAGCCGTCGGCATGACCCCGAGCGCGTCAAGTCCGGGCAAAGCCGGGTCGGCGACGTTGTCGCGCTGGAGCAGGGCGACCTGATCGGCGGTGATCTGGGGCGCAATGACCGGCAGCAGCCTGGCCTGCAGGTCGCCCGCCTGGCCCATGACCTTGGCGATCGGCGTAGGGATGGGAAGCAGGGCGCGGCGGTGGCGCGTCTCGCGCAGCATCATCTCCAGCAGCTGCCGGAAGGTGTAGACGCCCGGGCCGCCCAGTTCGTAGGTGCGCCCCGCGCTCACCGGGTCGGCCAGGACGGCGGCCACCGCCGCGCCCACGTCGCCGGCATAGACGGGCTGGAACTTCGTCGTGCCGCCGCCGATCAGCGGCAGAACCGGCGAGATGGCTGCAAGCCCTGCGAAGCGGTTGAAGAAATCGTCCTCGGGCCCGAACACGATGGAAGGGCGCACCACGTCGGCCGAGGGGATCGCTGCGCGCACAGCCGCCTCGCCCGCGGCCTTCGACTGGGCGTACTTGGACGGCGAGTTCGGGTCCGCCCCGATGGCGGAGACCTGCACGAAGCGCTCGATGCCCAACCCCGCGGCCTGTCCGGCCAGCGACCTGGCGGCGGCGCTGTGCAGGGCGTCGAAGCCCTGGCGGCCCGCCTCGTAAAGCACGCCCACCAGGTTCACCACCGCGGAGGCGCCCTCCAGGGTGCGCGCCACGCTGTCGGGATAGCGGATGTTGGCCTGCAAGACTTCGATCTGGCCGACGTCGCCCATCACCGGCAGCTCGTGGGCGACATTGGTGTGGCGGACCGCCACGCGGATGCGCCAGCCGTCCTTGGCCAGGGCGCGCACCACATAGCGGCCGACGAAGCCCGAACCCCCGAAGACCGTGACCAGCTTTTGCATGCGCGCGCACCTCACGCCGGAACCTGGGCCGGGGATTAGAGGAGGACGGGTGCGGCCGCAACTTGAGCCCCGCCCCCTTCCGCGCTATACGGGCTCCAGTACATCGCGAGATGGCGCTGGATGGCGCTTTCGAGCGGCGGCCTTGACGGGCCCGCCGCTTTTTTATTGCTCGAAAGGTCGCACGTGCGGGCGAAGACCCCGGAGGACCGCCAACTGCTGGAACTGCTCGACCCCGTGGTCGAGGCGCAAGGCTTCGACCTCGTGCGCCTGCGGCTGATGGGCGGCGGGGCCACCGGGCGGACCCTGCAGATCATGGCCGAGCGGCCGGAGGACGGCGACCTCGGCATCGACGACTGCGTGCGCCTGTCGCGCGCCATCTCCGAGGTGATGGACGCCGCCGACCCGGTCTCCGGCGAGTACCGGCTGGAGGTCTCCAGCCCCGGCATCGACCGGCCGTTGACCCGGCTCAAGGATTTCGCCGCCAACGAAGGGCTGGAAGCGAAGATCGAGCTGGACCGCCTGGCCGACCGCCGCAAGCGCTTCAAGGGCGTGATCGCCGGGGTGGAGGACGTGGACGGGCAGCCGCATGTCATGCTCGACATGGAGGGCGAGGCGGACACCGTGCTGGTGCCGTTCGCCTGGATGCAGGACGCCAAGCTGACGCTCAGCGACGACCTGATGAAGCTCGGCGCCGAGAAGCGCGCCGCCCGCATGGCCGAGGATGGCGATGTGGAGCCTCCTGAACCCACACCCGCGCCCAAGGCGAAGGGCAAGGCCAAGCCAGGCCGGGGAGCCAAGCCCGCTTCCCACCTGATCACGTCCGAGCCCCTGCCCCAGGACGACCAACACCCCGATCCTCCCCGCCGGAGAGAGGGGGACTACGTGAAGCCAGGTGCAGGGGGCAAGCGCTCCCTTAACCAGACTGCGTCTGGTCCCCTCCCCCCCGAGGGGGGAGATCGATAGCCTCGAAGGAACCTCCGAACATGGCCACCGGCATTTCCGCCAACCGCCTGGAACTCCTGCAGATCGCCGACGCGGTGGCGCGCGAGAAGTCGATCGAGAAGGAGATCGTCATCGAGGCGATCGAGGAGGCGATGCAGAAGGGCGCCAAGTCGCGCTACGGCAACGAGCACGACATCCGCGCCTCCATCGACGTGAAGACCGGCGAGCTGACGCTCAAGCGCATCGTCACCGTGGTCACCGACGAGGAGGAGATCGGCGAGGAAGACGTGGGCAAGGTGCGCCTGACCGTCGCCAAGCGCCGCTATCCGGATGCGCAGGTCGGCAGCGTCTACGAGGAGATCCTGCCGCCGTTCGAGTTCGGCCGGGTCCAGACCCAGATGGCCCGCCAGGTGGTCACCCATAAGGTCCGCGAGGCCGAGCGCGAGCACCAGTACGAGGAGTTCAAGGACCGCGGCGGCGACATCGTCAACGGCGTCGTCAAGCGGGTGGAGTACGGCAACACCGTCGTCGACCTCGGCCGCGGCGAGGGCATCATGCGCCGTGACCAGTCGATCCCGCGCGAGATGTTCAACGTCGGCGACCGCATCCGCTGCTACATCTACGATGTCCGCAGGGAGGCCAAGGGCCCGCAGATCATGCTCAGCCGCGCCCACCCCGGCTTCATGGCCAAGCTGTTCGCCCAGGAGGTGCCCGAGGTCTATGACGGAGTGATCGAGATCCGCGCCGTGGCCCGCGACCCGGGCTCCCGCGCCAAGATCGCGGTGCTGTCCAACGACAACTCCATCGATCCCGTGGGCGCCTGCGTCGGCATGCGCGGCTCCCGCGTGCAGGCGGTGGTGGCCGAGCTGCAGGGCGAGAAGATCGACATCATCCAGTGGAACCCCGACGAGCCCACCTTCATCGTCAACGCGCTCGCGCCGGCCGAGGTCAGCAAGGTGGTGCTGGACGAGGAGGACGAGCGGGTCGAGGTGGTGGTGCCCGACGAGCAGCTGTCGCTGGCCATTGGCCGCCGCGGCCAGAACGTGCGCCTGGCCTCCCAGCTGACCCAGTGGCAGATCGACATCATCACCGAGAGCCAGGACAGCGAGCGCCGCCAGCGCGAGTTCGCCGAGCGCACCGCGCTCTTCCAGGAGGCGCTGGACGTGGACGAGGTGATCGCCCAGCTGCTGGTCACCGAGGGCTTCGCGGCGGTGGAGGACATCGCCTATGTCGAGGAGGAGGAACTGGCCTCCGTCGAGGGCTTCGACGAGGAGACCGCCCAGGAGCTGCAGGCCCGCGCCCGCGACTGGCTCGACAAGGAGGCCGCCGCACTGGACGCCGAACGGAAGGAACTCGGGGTCGAGGACGGCGTGCTGGAGGTGGAGGGCGTGAGCCTGCCCATGGCCGTGGCGCTCGGCCAGGCCGGGGTGAAGACGGTGGAGGACCTGGCGGACCTCTCCACCGACGAGCTGCGCGGCGCCTTCGAGAGCAAGGCCTCCGGCGAGCGGGTCCGCGTCGCCGGCGCCCTTGAGGGGCTGGCTATAGAGCAGGCGGAGGCCGAGAAGCTGATCCTGCGCGCCCGCGTCGCCGCCGGCTGGATCGAGGCCGACGCGCTGGACGAGCCGGCGGAGGCCTTCGCCGACGAGGACAGCGTGGCCGCGGAAGAGGTCTGACGGCCGCACGGGCGGAGGCCTTGGACCAGGCCCTCCGTCCGGGCTCGCCCGCGACCGGAGGATCAGGCTAGACTCCGCCCGTGAACGCGCCCACCCCCACCCTGTCGCCGGCTCCGATCGCGCCGCGCCCGCCGCCCTACGACACCGCGCCCTATCAGCGCGACGAACTGCTGCATGAGGTGTTCGCGGCCACGGCCGCAAGCTTCCCGCACAACGTCGCCGTGCGCCTCGCCACCCCGGACACCGAGAGCAGCCGGCGCAACGACCTGACCTATGCCGGCCTGCGCTGCCGCGCGTCCCAGTTCGCGCGCTATCTCGCCAGCCGCGGCGTACGGCGGGGCGACCGGGTGGTGATCTGCCTGCCGCGGGGGCTCGACGCCTACATGGCCCTGCTGGGCGTGCTCGAGGCCGGTGCGGCCTACGTGCCGGTGGACTGGGCCACGCCCCAGGACCGGGTCGACTACATCGCCGCGGAGAGCGAGGCGTTCGCGGTCATCACAACCGCCGAGCGGGCGCCGGCTTTCCCGGTCACCCTGCCCAACGTGATCGCGGTGGACTCCGCCATCGGCGACGTGGCCGCCTTCCCCACCGAAGCCCTGACCCGCGCCGACACCGGCGCCGAGCCCGAGGACGCGGCCTACCTGATCTACACCTCGGGCTCTACGGGGCGGCCCAAGGGCGTGGTGATCCGCAACCGTAACGTCTGCTTCCAGATCCGCTCGGAGGCCTCGATCCTGGGGGTCACCTCGGCCGACCGGGTCTATGCCGGCGCCTCGCTCGCCTTCGACATCTCGGTGGAGGAGATGTGGGCCGCGTTCCTGAACGGCGCGGAGCTGCTGGTGGGCTCCGAGGCGCTCGCCAAGGCCGGCCCGGACCTCGCCGCGACCTTGGAAGAACAGGGCGTCACCGTCTGGTGCCCCGTGCCGAGCCTCCTGGCGGTGCTCGACCGCGACGTGGCCACCGCTCGCATCATCAATGTCGGCGGTGAGGCCTGCCCGCCGGAGCTGGTTCGGCGTTGGGCGCGGCCGGGCCGGCGCATGCTCAACACCTACGGGCCGACCGAGACCACCGTCACCGCCACCTGGACCGAGCTGCTGCCCGGCCGCCCCGTCACCATCGGCACGCCCCTGCCGGACTTCACAGCCTGGATCGTGGACGAGGCGCTGTTGCCCGTTCCGGCCGGGGCCGAAGGCGAGCTGGTCATCGGCGGCCCGGCCCTGGCGCTGGGCTATCTTCACCGCGAGGAGCTGACGGCGGAGAAGTTCGTCACCGCGCCGTTCGCGGGGCCGGACGGCGCGCCGCACCGCATTTACCGCACCGGCGACCTGACGCGGCTGACCGTGGAGGGCGAGATCGACTTCCTCGGCCGCATCGACACCCAGGTGAAGATACGCGGCTACCGGGTCGAGCTCGGCGAGATCGAGTCGGCCATCGCCGACGACCTCACCGTCGCCCAGGCCGTGGTGAACCTATACCTGGAGGAGGACGGGAGCGAACTCCTGGTCGCCTTCCTGACCCCCCGAAGCGGCCTGGAGATCGACCTCGACCGCATCCGCGGAGCGCTTAATGAGCGCCTGCCCGCCTACATGCGCCCCAACGCCTACGAAGTGCGGAAAGCCCTGCCGACGCTGATCTCCGGCAAGGTGAACCGCAAGGCCCTGGAGCGGCCGCGCCGGATCGAGGTCGAGACCCGCACGCTGGAGCCGCCGGCCACCCAGACGGAGGCCGACCTGCTCGCCGCCTGGCGCGAGTCCCTGGGCCAGCAGGCGATCAGCACGAGCGACGACTTCTTCGAGGAGTTGGGCGGCCATTCGCTCCGCGCCGCGCGCATGGTGTCCATCGCCCGCGCCACGCCCGCGCTGGCCAGCGTCTCGATCCAGGACCTCTACGCCGCGCCGACCATCCGCACGCTGGCCGCTCGCCTGGACGCCGCCCGCCCGGCCGCCACCGCTGCGGCCAGGCCGCCGGAGCCCTTCCACCCGATCCCGCAGCTGCGGCGCACGCTCTGCGTCGTCGCCCAGACGATAGCGCTCATCCCGATCTTCGCCACCGCCGGCGTGCAGTGGATCTTTCCCTACCTGGCCTACGAGGCCCTGGCCTCGGACACCGACCGCATCCTGCCGCTGGTGGTGGCGGGCGCGGCCTTCGTGGTCATGCCGCCGCTGGTGCTGCTGCTCTCGATCGCGGTGAAGTGGATCGTGATCGGGCGGTACAAGGCGGGGGATCACCCGCTCTGGGGCGCCTACTACTTCCGCTGGTGGTTCGTGCGACGGTTCCTGGCCATCGTGCCGGTGCAATTCCTGGCCGGCACGCCGATGATGCGGGTCTACTACCGCCTGCTGGGCTGCCGGATCGGCCGCGGCGCCTTCGTGGGCCTGGACGACATCGACGCCGCGGACCTGGTCAGCCTCGGCGAGGGCGCGGTGGTCAGCGAGGGCGCGGTGCTGGCCACCGTCTCGGTGGAGCGCGGCCTGCTGCGCATCGGGCGGGTGGACGTGGGCGACCACGCCTTCCTCGGCACCATGGCCGTGGTGGGACGCAACGCCAGCCTTGGCGAAGGCGCGGTGCTGGAGGACCTCTCCGCCCTGCCGGCTGGCGAGCGCATCCCTGACGGCCAGGCCTGGACCGGCTCGCCGGCCGTCCATGCCGGCTCAGCCCCGCCACGGGCGCCGATGGAGCGGCCGGGCGCCGTGCGGGTCCTGCTCGTGAACCTCGGTCTGCTCCTGGCCGCGCCGCTGCTGCCGTTGATGGCGGTGATCCCCATCGCGCCCGGCCTGATCGCCATGATCGAGCTGGACTGGCGCACCTCGGACTACACCTACATGGCGCTCTCGCCGGTGCTGGCGCTCGTCTACGTCATCGCCATGTGCCTGCTCACCGTGGTGGTGAAGTGGGGCCTGCTCGGCCGCGTGAAGCCCGGCCGCTATTCGCTCTGGAGCTGGTTCTACGTCCGCTTCTGGTTCGTGCGGCAGCTGGGCCTGCTGGCGCTCGAGCTGCTGCACCCGATCTACGCCACCCTGTACGTTCGCCCCTGGTACCAGGCGCTGGGGGCCAGGGTCGGGCGGCGGGCGGAGATCTCTACCGCCACCTCGGTCGTCCACGACCTGATCGACATCGGCGAGGAGAGCTTCATCGCCGACGGCGTGGTCTTCGGCGCCGCCCGCGCCGAGCCCGGCGCGCTGAACCTGCAGCGCACCCGGATCGGCCGGCGCACCTTCATCGGCAACTCCGGCCTGCTGCCCGCTGGCGCCGACGTGGGCGAGGAGGTGCTGATCGGGGTGCTGTCCAAGCCGCCCGAAGACCGGGCGGGCGCGCTGCAGAACGGCTCAACCTGGTTCGGCTCCCCCGCCATCCGCCTGCCCCGCCGCCAGAGCTTCGCGGTGTTCGACGAGGGCGCGCGCTTCCGCCCGTCCAAACGGCTGGTCGCCACCCGCCTGGCCATCGAGTACGTGCGCATCACGCTTTCGCTCACCGTCTTCATCGCCCTGTTCAGCGCGGTGCTGTCCATCGTGGGCGACCTGTCGGACAAGCGACACGGAGCGCTGCTGATCGCGCTGTTCTTTCCCTTCCTCTATATCTGGTTCGCGGTCGCCGCCGGCGCCTTCGTGGTGGCGCTGAAGTGGCTGGTGGCCGGCCGTTACGAGCCTGTCACCAAGCCGCTCTGGAGTCCGTTCGTGTGGAAGACCGAGATGGTCACCTCCACCTACGAGAACTTGGTGGTACCCCTGCTGCTGGAGCCCCTGCGCGGCACGCCCTACCTCAACATCTACCTGCGCCTGTTAGGCTGCCGCATCGGCAAACGCGTCTTCACCGACACCACCGACATCACCGAGCCCGACCTCGTCACCGTCGGCGATGACGCCGCCCTGAACGAGAACGCCGGCCTGCAGACCCACCTGTTCGAGGACCGGGTGATGAAGGTCTCCTCCGTCACCATAGGCCGCCGCGCCACGGTGGGCTCGCTGGCCATCGTGCTCTACGACGGCGTGATCGAGGACGACGCCCAGCTCGGCGACCTGTCGGTGCTGATGAAGGGCGAGACCCTGCCGTCGGGGACGTCTTGGGAGGGCTCGCCGGCGAGGCCCGCCCGCAGCTGACCTCCTTCTCCCTTCACCTTGAGAAGAGGGCGATCGCAGGGAGCAGCGACCCTTATCCTCCCCTGCGCAGCGGGGGAGGGGGACCACGCGGCACGCGGGGTGGAGGGGGCTGTAGGGCGCCGCACTCTCCGCCGGACCGGCCAGCGAGCCCCCCTCACCAGGCTTCGCCCGGTCATCTCCCCCTGCTGCGCAGGGAGAGATAAGAGTCTGCCGCCAGCTGCGATTGCCTCCTCCTCGAGGGGGAGGGAGACGTGCACCGCTGGCCGGACGCCACGAACGCCTTATCTGAGCTGGACTTGAGGAGCACCGACATGGCCGAAGCCTTCATCTGCGACGCGGTGCGCACGCCGATCGGGCGGTACGGCGGCTCGCTCGCCTCGGTGCGGGCCGACGATCTCGCCGCCATCCCGCTACGCGCGCTGAAGCATCGCAACCCGGACGTGGACTGGGCCATGCTCGACGACGTCATCCTCGGCTGCGCCAACCAGGCCGGCGAGGACAACCGCAACGTGGCGCGGATGGCCGCGCTGCTCGGCGGCCTCGGCGAGAGCGCACCGGGCGCCACGATCAACCGCCTGTGCGGCTCGGGCCTGAACGCGGTGGCCGACGCCGCGCGCGCCATCAAGGCCGGTGAAGCCGACTTCATCATCGCCGGCGGCGTGGAGAGCATGAGCCGCGCGCCCTTCGTCATGCCGAAGGCCGAGACCGCCTTCTCCCGCGAGGCGACGGTCTACGACACCACCATAGGCTGGCGCTTCGTCAACAAGGCGATGCGGCACGAGTTCGGCGTCGACTCGATGCCCGAGACCGCCGAGAATGTCGCGGAAGAGTTCCGGGTCAGCCGCGAGGACCAGGACCGCTTCGCCGCTGAAAGCCAGCGCCGCGCTGCGGCCGCACAAGGCTGCGGCCGCTTCGCCGCCGAGATCGTGGCCGTCGAGATCCCGCAGAGGAAGGGCGACCACCTGAAGGTGGATCGCGACGAGCACCCGCGGGAGACCAGCGTGGAGGCGCTGGCCAAGCTCCGCCCCATCGTCAGGCACGACGGCACGGTGACCGCCGGCAACGCCTCGGGCGTCAACGACGGCGCCGCCGCCCTGATCATCGCTAGCGAGGTGGCCGCCAAGCGTCACGGCCTGACACCTCGCGCCCGAGTGCTGGGCGCGGCGACGGCCGGCGTGCCGCCGCGCATCATGGGCGTCGGCCCCGCGCCGGCCAGCGAGAAGCTGCTCGCGCGCCTCGGGCTGAAGATCGCCGAGATGGACGTGGTGGAGCTGAACGAGGCCTTCGCCAGCCAGGGCTTGGCGGTCCTGCGCCGGCTCGGCCTGCCCGACGACGCGGAGCACGTGAACCCCAACGGGGGCGCCATCGCGCTCGGCCACCCGCTCGGCATGTCCGGCGCGCGCCTGGCGCTCACGGCGACCGAGGAGCTGCAGCGCCGCGGCGGCCGCTACGGCCTGTGCACCATGTGCATCGGGGTCGGCCAGGGCATCGCCCTGGTGGTCGAGCGCTGCTGACACGCCACACCCCGGAGCCGCCCCTTGCTATTTGAAGACGTCGTCCGCCAGCGCCGCTCCGTGCGCGCCTTCCGCCCCGACCCCGTGCCGCTCGCCCTGGTGCGCGAGCTGCTGCAGACGGCTTCCCGCTCGCCGTCGGGCACCAACATACAGCCCTGGAAGGTCCACGTGGTGGCAGGTCCGGTGCGCGACCGGCTGGTGCGCGAGGTGCTGGCCCACGCCGAGACCGATCCCGCCGACGCCACGGCCGAGTTCCCGCGCACCAGCAAGCGCAAGGAGCCCTATCTCTCGCGCATGCGTACGCTCGGCAAGGACATGTACGGCCGCATCGGCATCGCCAAGGGCGATGAGGCGGCGAGCAAGGCTCAGTGGGCGCGCAACTGGAGCTTCTTCGACGCGCCCGTGGGTCTGGTCTTCACGATCGACAAGGACCTCGACTCCATGAGCTTCCTGGACGTGGGCATGTTCATGCAGTCCTTGATGCTGGCTGCCAAGGTCCGCGGCCTTGACACCTGCGCCCAGGGCGCCTGGAACCTGTACTGGACGGTGACGCGCCGGGTGCTGTCGATCCCCGAAAACGAATACATCATCGTCGGCATGTCGCTGGGCTATGCCGACCCGGTCCACCCGGTGAACGGTGTGGTGTCGGAGCGTGAACCGCTCGACGCTTTCGCGACCTTCCACGGCTTCGAGGGCTGAGATTCGCTTTCGGTCGAGCATCCGCCTCCACCGACACCGGCCGGCATGGTATGACGACCATCGTGACGGACGCGGGGGGATCCGTCCGAGGGAAGGACCGACGTGCCGACCGAACTCCCCGCCCGACCCCACTACCCGACCCCTGCCGCCCGCATGGCGGACCTCGTCATCCACCTGATCGGGCTGGTCACCGCCCTATTCGGCGGAGGCGTACTGCTGGGCCTGGCATTGGGCCTGGGCCGGCTCAGCCAGGCCGGCGCGGTGGGGGTCTATGCGGGTGGCCTGCTGATGATGCTCGGCTTCTCCACCGCCTACAACTTCGCCACCGAGCGGCGGCGGCCGCTGTTCCGCCGCCTGGACCATGCCGGCATCTTCCTGATGATCGCCGGCTCCTACACACCCTTCACCACCCACGTGCTCACCGGCGCCTGGGCCTGGGGCATGACCCTGGCGGTCTGGGCGATCGCGCTGCTCGGCGCGCTCGGCAAGCTGTTGCTGCCGGGCATGGGGCGGCGGGTCTGGATCGGGCTGTATCTGGCGCTCGGCTGGATCGTGCTGGTGGCGCTGAAGCCCATTGTGGAGGGGCTGTCGTGGGTCACCCTGATGCTGCTGGCGCTGGGCGGGGTGGTCTACACCACCGGCATCTTTTTCTACGTCAACAAGCGGCTGAAGTATTATCGCGCCATCTGGCACGGCCACGTGGTCGCCGCCGCCGGCGTTCACTGGGTGGCGATCCTCACCGGCGTGGTGCTCGCCTCGGCGCACTAGGACGCGGAGGAACGGCCAAGGTCAGGTTGGCCCTTGCCGGGGCCGGCCGCTTCGGCCAGACTTCAGCGATGATAGTAGCGACGAGTTTGGCCGCCCTGGCGCTCCTGGGCGCAGATGTCGCGGCCGTTCCGTCGGGCGCGCAGGTGCTTGAGCCGGCCTTCGGCGGCACCATCGTCTCGACCTATGCCGACGGAAGCGTTTCAAAACTGTGGCTGAACCGGGACGGCACCTTCACTTCCGAGGGCCGCCACCATGACAGGCGCGCCGGACGCTGGATCGTGAAGGGCCACGATGTGTGCCTGAGTCAGCTGAAGCCCTTTCCGATCCCCTTCGCCTCCTACTGCCAGCCCATCCCCGCAGTCGCCCTGACCGACACCTGGACCGGCAAGGCCGTCACTGGAGAGCCGATCACCAACCGGCTGGTGGCGGAGCGCTGAGGGCGCCCGCTCTTCTCGCTTGAGCACCTCATCGACCCTGCTGCGGCCGGAGGAGGTCCAGCTCTCCGCACGAACTGAGCTGGACTACGAGGTCGGCGTGATCGGCGCGGGCTTCGCCGGCCTGACCGCCGCGGTCCAGCTGCTGGGCGCCGGTCGCGCCTCACTGGCGGTGTTCGAGCGGGCGGACGAGCTCGGCGGCGTGTGGCGGGACAACGTCTATCCGGGATGCGCCTGCGACGTACGTTCCCACCTTTACGCCATCGCCTCCGACCCCAACCCTGACTGGCCGTCAGGCTATGCGCGCCAGGCCGACATCCTGGCCTATCTGAAGCGGGTCGCGGACCACCGGGACGTGGCCCGCCGCATCCAGTTCGGCGTGGACATCGTGGAGGCGCGCTTTCTGGAAGCGACGAGCTGCTGGCGTCTGACCGATGCGGGCGGCGGCGTGCGCCACGTGCGCGTGCTGATCCTGGCCTCAGGGCCGCTGAATCGCCCATCCTTTCCGGCCATTCCTGGGATCGAGCGCTTCGGCGGAAGCTTCGTGCACTCCTCGGCCTGGGACACCTCGCTGGACCTGACGGGCAAGCGGGTGGCGGTGATCGGGACCGGAGCCAGCGGTGTTCAGATCATCCCAAGCATCGCAGGCCGGGTGGGGAGGCTGACCGTGTTCCAGCGCTCCGCCCCCTGGGTCATGCCGCGAGGCGACCGGCGCACCACGCGCCTTGAGCGCTGGCTGTTCCGCCGCCTTCCCTTCACTCAGGCGCTGGTGCGCAGCGCGATCTACTGGGCGCTGGAGGGGGTGGGCTCCGCCTTCTTCGGCAATGAGGCGCTGGCGCGGATGCTTCGGGCCGTGGCATTGCGCAAGCTGAAGCGCGAAGTGCGCGATCCGCAGGTGCGGGCCAAGCTTACGCCGGACTACGCCATCGGCTGCAAGCGTCTGACCGTGTCGGACGACTTCCTGCCCACCTTCGACCGCGAGAACGTGGAGCTGGTCACCGATCCGATCGCCGAGATCACGCGTGAGGGCGTCCGGACCCGAAGCGGAGGAGAGTATCGGCTCGACCACATCGTCTTCGCCACCGGCTTCATCGTCGCCGACCCGGACGACTTCCTGCGGGTGGTGGGCCGCGGCGGGCGGGTGCTGCCCGAGCAGTGGGCTGAGGAGGGGGCGCAGGCCTTCCGCGGCGTGACGGTCGCGGGTTATCCAAACCTGGCCATGCTGCTCGGACCGAACTCGGCGCTGAGTTACTCTTCGGTGATCCACGTCGTGGAGAGCCAGATGCGCTACGTGCTGACGTATCTGGAGGCGCTGGATGCGGCCGGTCCTAAGGCGGCGCTCGACGTGCGTCCCGAAGTCCAGGCCGCCTTCAACACCGCCGTCCAGGCCAAGCTCGCGGGCACGGTCTGGGCCAGCGGCTGCCGCAGCTGGTATCTGGACCGGGCCGGGCGCAACGCCGGCGTCCTGCCGGAACCGGGCTGGCGCTATAGGCGGCGGATGTCTCGTTTCGATGCGGACGCGTACGAGGTGGTCCGAATGGTCCGGAGCTAGAGCCCGGCGCGTTCGGGTGGACTCGGCTCCGCCTGCGTCGGCCTCATCCCAAGCCTGTCGAGAGGTGCGACGCCGCGGTGCGCCCGGGGGGTCGCCTGCGGCGATGCCACGCTCGTTCTGCGCTAAGCCGCGTCCTGCTCCACCAGGGCCTCACGCGGCAGCTCCACCAGCCCCGTCCGCTGCATGAAGCGGAGCATGCCGAGCACGGTGTCTTCCAGCGAGGGATCAGGCCGTCCCGCCGAGGTCAGCGCCCGGGCGGCCTGGTAGTCGCCGCTGTCGTAGCGTTTGAACTCCATGGCCGAGATGTTGTCGATGGAGCCCACCAGGAAGTCCAGCAGCGGGAACAGCAGGTCCTCGCGCGTGCAGCGGCGGATCACCTCCGGCACGAAGGAGGGTAGGTCGAAGTATTCGAAGGTACGCCCCGTCAGCTCGGTGATGATGTTGGTGACATCGATCATGTTGGCGTAGTCGTCGCGCGTCACGTGGAAGGTCCCGCCCGCGGTCTGGGGCAGGTTGGAGATCGCCACGATGTTGTCGGCGGTCACGTCGGCCGGCATGAAGCTGACCTGGTTCAGCGCATCGGCGCCCAGGCCGTACTTGATCATGAAGGCCAGCAAGCGCAGCGTTATGTCGAAGTTCGCGCCGTCGCCGTTCACCGCCGGCGTCACCAGCGCCGGGCGGAAGACGCGTGTGGTCAGGCCCTTGGACCGGGCGTCGAGCACCACCTGCTCGGCGGTCCACTTGGACTGGCTGTAGCCGAAGTCGAGCAGCTCCATGTCGGCGTTGGAGTCGGTCTCGTAGAGCACGTCCTTGGTCGCCCATCCGAAGATGAAGGTGGTGGAGACGTAGTTGAACACCTTGGGCCGGCCGGCGAAGGCAAGCTTCAGCACCTCGTTGGTGCCGGCCACATTGGCTGAACGCATGCGCTTGTAGCTGAACAGGTAGTTCACCATCGCGCCGTTGTGGTAGATGGTGTCGATCTCGCCGGCGAGCTTGTCCCAGGTCTCCGGCGCCAAGCCCAGTCCCTCCTCGTCCAGGTCGCCGCAGACGGCCACCACGCGGCGGTCGAAGCTCCGCCAGAACTCCGCGTCGCGCTTGGAGGTCTCGCCGATGGCGGTGCGCAGCCGCTTGGCGGCGTTCTCCGGGTTGGCGCCTCGCACCAGGGCGTAGATCTTGGCCTTGGTCTGGTGCAACAAACTGGTGAGCAGGAACGGGCCCAGGAATCCCGTGGCGCCGGTGAGCAGGATGCGCTCGGGCGGGTGCGGCGGGGTCGCGCCATCCTGTGGCAAGGGCTCGAACGCCAGCCGCCGATCAGCGGACATCAGCGCGTCCTCCTCACTTCGGCGAGTGGCGTCCAGATTGGTCAGGGCCAGGCGCACCTGGGCGACGGCGGTCTCGGGAGCGTCCTCGAAGCGGTGGGCCAGGCGGAACAGCTCGGCGATGCTCATCTGCTGGACCAGACGGATGTCCACCTGCTCGGCCAGCTCCTTGGCGCCGCGCTTCTCAAGCAGCTCGGAGAATTCGTGCATCAGCAGCACGAGGTCCAGGCTGTCCAGGCCGGCGTCGGTAAGCGAGTGGGTCTCCTCGCCCGTCAGCCGGTACTTGGCCTTGAAGAAGCCGAAGGGGGCCTCTTCGGCGTTGGCGTGTGCTTCCTCGTCGCTGGCGCGGTCGCGCACCAGCTCGATCAGGACCTTCATCTGGCCGGCTTCCCAGAGCTGGCGGGACTTCTGGCGCATCAGCTTGCCGGACGAGGTCTTGGGCAGCGACTTGGGCGCCACCAGCACCACGCGCCCAATCTCCAGGTTCAGCCGGGCGCGCACGCGCTGCACCACCTGCTCAAGGTCCGGGTGGGCGCGGGGGTTGGAGGCTTCGGCCAGGATCACGATCTCGCCGGTCGAGGCCTCCACCGCCGCGGCGCCGCTGGCGCGCACGCCGACGACCTGCTCGACGATGGCCTCCACGTCCTGGGGGTAGAAGTTCTGGCCGCGGACGATCAGCATGTCCTTGCGCCGGCCGCAGACATACAGCTCGCCCTTGTGCAGGAAGCCCATGTCGCCGGTCCGCAGGTACTGGCGGCCCCCCTCGTCGTTGGTGATCTCGGCGCGGAACACCTCCTGGCTCACCTCCGGGCGGTTCCAGTAGCCTTGCCCCTTGCTCCGGCCCGCGACCCAGATCTCGCCCACCGCGCCCTCGCAGGTCTTCACCGCGGTTTCGGGATCGACGATCTCGACCTCCACGTCGCCGAGCGGCCGGCCGCAGCTGAGGATGTGGATGGCGGCGGACACGTCGGCCACCTTGTCGGTCACCCGCACCCTGCCCTGGGCCAGCGCGTCCTTGTTCACCGACAGCGCCTCGCGCCCCCAGCTAGACACGGCTAGCGTGTTCTCCGCCAGGCCATAGGCCACCACGAAGCTTTCCGGCTTCAGGCCATAAGGCTCGAAGGTCTTCAGGAAGCTCCGGTAGACGTCCGGCTTGATCGGCTCGGCGGCGGCCATCAGCACGCGAAGCGATCCCAGATCCAGCCGCTCCAGCACGTCCGGCGGGATGCGGCCGGGGCGCAGGCAGTGCTCGTAGGCGAAGTTGGGGGCCGAGGAGGCGGTGGCCCGGTAGCGCGAGATGGTGTCCAGCCACAGCGACGGCCGCTGGATGAAGGTGGAGGCGGAGAAGCCGTATAGCGTACCCCCACCGATGGCGGTGTTCATGTAATAGCCGATCAGACCCATGTCGTGGTGCTGGGGCAGCCAGCAGACGGTCACCGGCTCGTCATGGTCGAGCACCATGGAGAAGTTGGCCAGCACGTTGTCGTGGCTGACGATCACGCCCTTGGGCGCGCTGGTGGAGCCCGAGGTGTACTGCAGGAACAGGGTGTCGGTGCTGCGCGCGTCGTAGGGCGCGGGCGCGGACGCGGTCAGGTCCTCGGTGACGATCCAGGGCAGCGCGTTCAGCGACGCCCAGTCGGAACTCTGATGAGCAGCCAGCTGGTCCACGCCCTCCTGGGTCGCCAGCACGCCCGAGGCGCCGCAATCGCGCGCGACGTGCGCCATGCGGAACAGGGCCGCCGGGCCGCCTGCACCCATGGGGGCAGGCGTCGGGGCCGGGATCAGCCCCGCCTTGGCGCAGGCGAAGAAGGCGCAGATCATCTCCACGCCAGGGGGATAGGCCAGCAGCACCCGGTCGCCCGGCGCGAGACGATTGTCGGCGCCCAGGTGGCCAGCGAGCAGGGCGACGCGGCTCAGGAAGGTGGCATAGGTCAGGCTATCGACGATCTCGCCATGCGCGTCGAGGAAGACATAGAGCGGCTTGTCCGGCTGGCGGACCGCCCACTCCTCGACCGACGCAAGAACGCTACCCATTGATCTCTCCGCCCGGCGACGAGGCGCACATCAGTTGCACGTGACAGGTCCGAGCGCCTAGCGGACTGCGGCGGATTGGCCCGTGCGGTGTCTCGGGCGGTCGGGATCACCGGCGCACTGCGGTGAAGGCGCGATAAGCTACGTCGTTAACATGCGAAAAGACGCCGTGCATCCTGAACATCGCGCGGCCTGGGGCCGCGGGGACGGCCGGCGAGCCCCGCCCCGGCCTCGAAGACCGGGCGGGGCTGCTGGATCAGAGGGTCGTCGAGCCTGGGTGACGGCGCTCGACATAGGTGAAGCGCGGACGCTCCGTCCAACCGGGATGACGCGCGCCGGCGCGGGCGCCGAAGATGGCGGCGACCAGACCCAGAACCATGGCCAGGAACGTGCCGAACGCGGCGCTGGCGGTGGCTGCGGCCGTCTTGGTGGCGGCGGACTGGAGGGCGGCGGCGTCCTGCTGCTGGGTCGCGGCCTCGCCCTGGGCTGTCGCGGGGGACTGAGCTGTGGCGGGGGACTGGGCCGTGGCGGGGGACTGGGCTGTCATGCCACCGGTATCGGCTTGGCTGGAGGCGGACGCGTTGGCGCCTGACGTGGCCATGCCGGCGGTCTCAATGGCCGCATGGCTGAGGCCCGACAGGGCCGAACCCGCGATGAACAGCACCGCCACGGAGGTGACGGCCCACACCGCTATGCCCTGGAGCGTGCCGCCATGGTGATCGGGATTGGCGGTGGAACGGCCGGCCACCCAGGCGCCGAAGCCCAGGGCGACCAGGTTGGCGAGGGCGACCCAGAGCATACCCACCACGCCCGAGATGGCGGCGGACTGGGTCGTGGGCGCCACGGCGAGCGCCGCCACCCCGAGCGCCGCACCCAGCACGTTCAGCATGAAGGCCGTCACGATGGCGACCACCGCGCCCAGGAAGGTCGATCCCCAGGTCACCAGGGGGTAGGCGTAGTGCCGGTCCAACGGTCCAACGTCGCTCATCTTGTCGCCTCCTCGCCGGCGATCAAGCGTCGCCCCGAAGGGTGAACGGCAGGGCGGGGACGCCGTTCCATGGAGCCACGGCTTAACGGCCCGCGAAACCGCGGGGCTTAATGAAAGGCGGCGCTGACCTCGCGGGCGAGCCGGTAGGCTGGGAGATAACTGTACTCACGGTCCACCCGGATGCCTACGAGCCAATAGAACCCCTCAGGTCCTGTGATGGCGAGCGGCAGGGAGCCGCTGATGTGCGACTGCTCCGACCGCTCGAGCACGGCGCCGTCCGGCCCCTCGAACTGAATGATCACCCCCGACCTCCTGTGACGATGCTCCTTAGACTGCGTTCATCGACGCGCCGGGACCGTTAAGAAATCGCTTTGCCGGCCCGGTGGCGAGAGGGTCCGGCCGGTCTGCCTCAGACTTAGGCGGCGAAGGCGCCTCCGCCTCCGGATTGATCTCGGCGGAACGGACGGCCTCCACCGCCACCCGGCTCAGAATCGCTTGGCCATGCCGATATAGCCCTGGACGGCGGCGGTCTGGGGGTTCAGGCCGAGGTTGGTCCCCATGTCCAGCTCCAGGTCGTCACGGAGGCCCAGCGACAGTCCCAGATCGGCCGAGCACTGCGTGACCACGCCGGCCGGGTCCTGGTCCTCCCGGGCGTAGAGCTCGGTGGACAGGGTCAGGTTCTTCGGCAGGGACCAGGTGACGTTGATGATCTCGACGGGCGCGAGATGGACGCCGCCGCCGAACATGTCCTTGGCGACGTCGATCTCCGGGCTCAGGTTCAGGATGATCGACTTGCCGAGGGCGGCGGCGGCCGGTAGCACCACGCCGCCCTCCCATGCGCCGTTCCCGATACCGGCGCGCGCCGTGGGGACCTTCACGAAAGGCTCTATGGCCAGCGCGAGGGGTCCGCGATAGTCGCCGAAGAAGTTCTGCTTCAGCCGGATGATCAGGTCGCCTGGGCCGTAGAGCGTGTCCGAAGAGGCGGCGCCCGGCTCGTGGGTGCGCACCTCCTCATAGGGCGCGATGTTGACCTCCACGTCCGTCCGGTCGGCGATGCCGAGCTTCAGGGTGGGGTTGGTGGCCAGGTAGGTGTCGGTGATCCCGCCGCCGCTCCGGTCGTAGGTGGCGTTGAAGAGGTCGGTCTCCAGCTGGAAATGGCCCTTGTCCACGGTGCAGGGCAGGGTCGCCTGGGCCGGCCGGTCGGCGCAGAAGGCGCGAAGCTTCGGCTTGTCGGTGGGGATGGAGTCGGCGGAACCCGGAGAGGCGCCGCCCTGGGGCAGCTCCTGCGGCTTGGGGGGGCCGGCGTCGGCCGCCCGGCCCGCCGAAGGCCAGCCGAGGCTCGTGGCAGCGATCAGGGCGAGGAGGGCCGCCGAGGATCGGGCCGGACCCGCCACCCTCAAAATATGCCTGCCCACAGGTTGATGGTCAGCGCCACCACCACGGTGTTGAAGGCGAAGGCCAGCAGGCTGTGCACCGTCCCGATCCGCCGCAGGGTGCGGGAGTCGAAGGCGATGTCGGCGGTCTGGGACGCCACCCCGATGATGACGCTGAAATGCAGGAAGTCCCAGTAGTCCGGCTCTCCGCCCTCAGGGAACTTCAGCCCGCCGCGGATGGCCGGCGGAGCCTTGCTGTCGGAGGCGCTGTAGTATTCGTGGGCGTAGTGCAGGGCGAAGATCAGCTGGGCCACGAACCACGACGCCGCCACCGTGACGAAGGCGAGCCCCACCCGCGCCACCTTGAACAGGCCGTGGTCGGACTTGGCCAGCGACAGCTCCACGCCCACCGCAGCGAGGCTGGCGGCGGTGGCGAGCAGGACAAGGCCCAGGATCATGCCGCGTCCGTCGTCCTGGGCGGCGGCGCGTTCCTGGATGTCGCGGCTCTTGCGACCGGACATGGCCATCAGGCTGGCCGCGATGAACCAGATGCAGCCGGCGTCCCAGGCCAGGATGATCCGCGAACTCGGCTTCAGCGCGTTGGGCGCGAAGGCCAGAAACAGGCCCGCGATAACGCCTACAGCTATGGCGCCCGTCAGCCGCGGCCGCGAGGCGAACGGCCCGATGGGCAGTCTCGAGATCAGCCCCGGCCTGGACGCCATGCCCACCTGCGCTCCATACGCCGCTGCGCCGGCGCGCTTCGTATCGGACGCCTTGTATGCGGGTGGAACGGTGCTGGACGCCAGTCGAAAGCAATCCCTGGCCGCCGCTCATCCCGGCGGATGCCAGGACCCGGACTAAAACGCGATCATTCTCGTGACTGACGAACGTCTCGACCGGTCCAGCATCATGATCCGGGTCCTGGTATTCGCCGGCAGGAGCGGATCAAGATGATGACCGTTCCGGATCGACTGACCCTTAATGCGCTCGGTTGATCCTGGCCTCGCGTACGACGCGGGCCAGGAGCGCCTGGGCCGCGTCCAGCGTGCTCACCAGGCGTGCGCGGCGGCCCCCCATGCGAACCCCGAACTGGTCCACCCCGTCGGCGGTCAACCTCCAGATCTCCATTCCCTCCAAAGACGCAACGCGGGTAGCAGACGTATTCATCTTTCAGCTCCTGCGGCCAGACATCCTTCTGCACTTAGGATACGCCCAGACGCGGCCGCGGCTGCATCAGCTTTCCGTGAGCGTCCGGCAGGCCGGCGGACGCACTAGGCCGCTGTTGCGAGCATCCCCTCCAGCCGCCCCCGGATCAGCGTCTCGGACTCGCCCATGATGCGGTCGATCAGCTCCTTGACCGTTGGGATGTCGTGGATCAGGCCCGCGACCATGCCGCAGGACCAGCCGCCCGCATCCATGTCGCCCCGCTGCATGATGGCCGGATAGACGCCGGCGATCTCCTCGGCGATGTCGGCGAACTTCAGCTGGGGCCCCAGCTCGCGCTCCTTCTCCAGCAGGCGCTGGACCGAGGCGTTGTTCAGCACCCGCTCGGTGTTGCGGAGCGGGCGCATGATCAGGCGGGTGTCGAGCTCGGAGGCGGCCACGATGGCCTCCTTCACATGGACGTGGACCGGCGCCTCCTGGGTGGCGATGAAGCGGGTGCCCATGTTCATGCCGTCCGCCCCCATGGCCAGCGCCGCCACAAGCGAGCGCGCGTCGGCCATGCCGCCCGACGCGACGAAGGGTATCTTCAGCGCCTCCGCCGCCCGGGGCAGCAGGATCATGTTGGGCACGTCGTCCTCGCCCGGGTGGCCGCCGCACTCGAAGCCGTCCACGCTCACCGCGTCGCAGCCCACGGCCTCCGCCTTCAGGGCGTGGCGCACGGCGGTGCACTTGTGGATCACCTTGATGCCCGCCTCCTTCAGCGCGGGCATGTACTTCTGCGGGTTGTTGCCGGCGGTCTCCACGATCTTCACCCCGCCTTCGATGATCGCGCGGATGAAGCCCGGATAGTCCGGCGGCGTGACCGCGGGCAGGAAGGTCAGGTTCACCCCGAAAGGCTTGTCCGTCATCTCCCGGCAGCGGGCGATCTCCTTGCCCAGGTTCTCGGGCGTCCGCTGTGTCAATCCGGTGATCAGGCCGAGGCCGCCGGCGTTGGAGACCGCCGAGGCCAGCTCCGCGAAGCCGACATAGTGCATGCCGCCCTGGATGATGGGGTGCTCGATGCCGAACAGCTCGGTGATGCGGGTCTTCATGGGGCGTCGTTCCCTCAAGCACGCCTTGCGTCGGCGCTTCTGTCCCGCCCGTCCTAGCTCTACATGGGCGCGCAGGCGATGGAGGAATGACTTGGCGGCGTTCGAGACCCCGGTCCACGAAGTGGATGGCGTGCTGGCCGGCCCGCTCCGCATGCCCCGCCAGATGCTGGCGGTGCAGGAATATGACGGCCACGCCTCCATCCACGATGACGAGACGGCGAGGAAGCTCGGCTTCAAGGGCGGCACGATCGAGGGGCCGACACACTTCAGCCAGTTTGCTCCCCTGGGCTCCGCAGTCTGGGGCGAGGCCTGGTTCGCGCATGGCTGCCTGTCGGCCCACTACCGCAACGCCGCCTTCGAAGGCGAAGAGGTGCGGGCCTTCCTGCGCCGACCTGCCGCCGGCGAACGCCAGGCGGAGGTCTGGATGCTGCGGGCGGACGGGACCGAGATCCTGGGCGGCACGGCCTCGCTCGGCCCCCACTTCGCACCCACAGCCCTGGACCGTCGGCTGGCGGAGCTGACGCCGCTCGCCGATCCCGTGGTGCTGGCCGACGTGAAGGTGGGGCTGACGTCGCAGCGGGTTCCCGTCCGCATGGACGCGGACCAGCACATGGGCGCCCTCTACCCCTTCAGCCTGGCCCAGAAGCTGGAGCGGATCACCGAGCCTTCGCCCTGGTACTCGGGCGACGCCTCGCCCTGGGGCCGGGCGATCGTACCCATGGAGATGATCAGCGTACTGATGCAGTACACCGCGCGCGACGGCGTCTTTCCCGTGCGCGGCCCTGCGGTGGGCCTGTTCGCCGACCAGGAGATCAGGCTGCTGGACGGCCCGGTCTTCGTCGGCGAGGCCTACGAGGTCAGGCGCGAAGTGGTGGCGATGAGCGGCAGCAGGCGGACCGAGAGCCTGTGGGTGCGCTCGACGCTCTACGCGGCGCAGACGGACCGGAAGGTGGCGACGATGCTGCTGAACCTCGCCACGCTGAAGGAGTCCTACGCGCCGTACGCGGCGGAGCGGGCGGCGCTGTACGGCTGAGGCCTTGTGCATCCTTCGAGACGCGGGCCGCTGGCCCGCTCCTCAGGATGACGAAGGGGTGCGAACGACATGATCGTTCGTCATGCTGAGGAAGGCTTTCGTCGAGAGCCTGTCTCGAAGCATGCAGGCGGCCGCCTTCAGCTGGAAACGCCCCTCGTCCGCGCCGGCATCTGGCCGAGGCCGGTCATGGTCATCACCTTCACTCCGTCCTGGTTGGTCACGGTGACGGCGGTGCGGACCACGCCCCGGTCCGGCTTGCTCTTCGAGCGGGTCACCGACACCACCTCGCGCCGCACCTCCAGCCGGTCGCCGGGGCGCACCGGGTGCAGCCAGCGCAGCTCGTCTATGCCCATCCCCAGCATGGGGGTCGCGCCGTAGGGGCGCATCTCCACCAGCTGGCGCATGACCAGGGCCGCCACGTGCCAGCCGCTGGCGATGAGCCCGCCGAACGCGCTGTCCTTCGCGGCCGCAGCGTCGGTGTGGAAGGGCTGTGGGTCGTAGGCGCGACCGAAGGCGGTCACGTCCGCCTCCTCGATCTCGATGGGCGGCCCGGTGAGCACGTCGCCGACGGAGATGTCCTCCAGGTACTTGTCGGGATTGGGCATCGAGCCTCCGTATGGAGGCGATACGCGTCGCATCCCCTCCTCCTCGTCATCCTCGGGCTCGTCCCGAGGATCAAGCGTTCCCTCGCGAAGCGCCGTCGCGCCGCAGGCGTGGCGAGGCGGCCGGCCTCGATCCTCGGGATAAGCCCGAGGATGACGGAAGGGAGAGTGCGTCGAAAGCTTGAAGCCGGCGCGCGGCATCGCGTCCCCGCAGGCCTCAGCGCTTGTGGCCTGCAACGGGGTTCCATACATGCCGGCTCACGCCCTCACCGGGCGCCGGGCGGTCAGCCGCGCATCCTTCGTAGGGCCTGACCGTGCTCCAGATCGACGAGCTGACCTTCAACGCCTGGGGCCGCCGGTTCTTCGACCGGGCGAGCGTGTCCTTCCCGCCCAACGCCAAGGTAGGGCTGGCGGGGCGCAACGGGGTCGGCAAATCCACCCTGTTCAAGCTGATCCTGGGCGAGCTGCAGCCGGACGGCGGCACCATCGAGCTGCCCCGCACCGCCAGGATCGGCGCGGTGGCCCAGGAGCATCCCGCCACCCCCGTCTCGCTCCTCGACACCATCCTGGAAGCCGACGCGGAGCGCAGCGCGCTCTACACCGAGCTGGAGAGCGCCGAGCCGGAGCGCATGGGCGAGATCTGGGGCCGCCTGATCGAGATCGACGCCGACCGCGCCCCGGCACGCGCCGCCGAGATCCTGTCCGGTCTCGGCTTCTCCACCGAGGACCTGGGCCGCGCCATGAGCGAGTTCTCCGGCGGCTGGCGCATGCGCGTGGCGCTCGCCGCCGCCCTGTTCGCCGAGCCCGACCTGCTGCTGCTGGACGAGCCCACCAACTATCTCGACCTGGAAGGCGCCCTGTGGCTGGAGGCGCGGCTGAAGAAGTACCCGCACTCGGCCCTGATCATCAGCCACGACCGGGAGCTGCTGAACAACTCCGTCGACTTCATCCTGCACGTGCAGGCCGGCAAGCTGGAGATGTACACCGGCGGCTATGACGACTTCGAGCGGCGGCTGGCGGAGAAGACCCGGCTGCAGGCCGCCACCCGGGTCAAGCAGGAGGCCGAGCGCGCCCACCTGCAGAGCTTCATCGACCGCTTCAAGGCCAAGGCCAGCAAGGCCGCCCAGGCCCAGTCCCGCGTCAAGCGGCTGGCCAAGCTCGCTCCGATCGCGGAGATGGCGGCCGATCGGGTGGCGCCCTTCACCCTGCCCTCGCCTGCCCGCGCGCTGGCCCCGCCGCTGATCAGCCTGGAGCAGGCCAGCGTCGGCTATGGCGATGCGCCCCCGATCCTGCGCGACCTGAACCTGCGGCTGGACGTGGACGACCGCATCGGGCTGCTGGGCGTCAATGGCGCGGGCAAGTCGACCTTCGCCAAGATGATCGCCAACGCGCTGCCCACCACGGCCGGCCGGATGCACCGCGACCGCCGCATCCAGGTCGGCTGGTTCCACCAGCACCAGATCGAGGCGCTGGACCCCACCGACACGCCCCTGGAGATCATCCGACGCGAGATGAAGGAGGCGTCGGAGAACAGCCGCCGCTCCAAGCTGGCGCAGTTCGGCCTGGGCTTCGACAAGCAGGAGACCACAGTCGAGAACCTCTCCGGCGGCGAGCGCGCGCGGCTGCTGCTGAGCCTTGTGGCCATGCACGCCCCCCACCTGCTGATCCTGGACGAGCCCACCAACCACCTGGACATCGACAGCCGGCGGGCTCTGCTCGACGCGCTGAACGACTACGAGGGCGCGGTCATCCTGATCACCCACGACCGCTCGCTGATGGAGCTGGTGGCCGACCGGCTGTGGCTGGCGGCCGACGGCTACGTGAAGCCCTTCGACGGCGACATGGACGACTACGCCAAGTTCGTGCTGGACCGCGCGCGCCAGGGCGCCCGGCCTACGCAGGTCGGCGAGGCCAAGACGGGCGGCGGCAAGAAGGCCAAGCGCGCCAAGGCGATGGCGTAAGCACGATGGCGGGCCTGAAGGACAAGCGCGGCTTCATCGACAAGGACCGGCTCGACCTGTCCGAGGGTCCGGCGGTGCAATACTGGATGAAGCGCTGGGGCGTGACCCGCGACCAGCTCACCGCCGCGCACAGGAAGGTCGGCCGCCTGACCAAGGACATCGCCGCGGAGCTTGGGAAGAAGCGGTAGGCGGCGGGGTGTGCCGCCGTGCTCGGAACGCTCAAGGCGACCTCGCTTTGCGAGGCGAGCCTGACGGCCCGACCTTGACCGCCCCTCCGCGCGACGGCTGACGGGTGGGCGTCGGGATGCAGAGCGTCCCGTAAGTCAGTCCGACCGCCTCCGGCGGATCGAACACAGAGCTAGACCAAGGAAGAGCCGCCCTCGATCCTCCCCCTCTGGGGAAGGTGGCGGCGAAGCCGACGGAGGGGGCCTGCCACCCAGGACGCCGCGGTGCAGCCCCCTCCACCAGCTTCGCTGGTCCCCCTCCCCCAAGAGGGGAGGACCTTTGCCGCCGCATCTCTCCCAAAGCCCAGCCTCGTGTTCGACGCAGCCGCAGGCCAGTCGAACCCATCAAGGGACGCCTCGCGTCCCGACGCCCAAACGTCAGCCGCCGCGCGCAGGGCGGTGGCGCCTACGTCCGCTTGTGGACGCAACCTTGATGCGAAAGAACGACCCAAGGCGGCCTAAGACGGGGCGGCGGCTTTGGTCAAAATTCGCAGTTCAGCTCTTTGGTGCAGCATGCCTCCTTGGCGTGATGTCCCCACGGGTTCAACGCGCTGCGCGCGCCGCCAGCACGTTGGCAACGGGCGTAAAACCACCTTGAGCGTTGACCAAGCCGCTCGGCTTCCCGGCGGCATCAGTGAGCCCCGAGTTGTACGAATAGAACAACAGGGGCCCGATCGGTACGCGCCGGCTCAGGTCGTCGAAGGCATCCAGGACCTCCTGCAAGCCTTGGCTTAGGCTCTGCCCTTTCTTGTTTGGGAACTTGGGGTCGAGGTAGCCCCACTCGGTGACCCAGAACGGCCTGTCACGGCCAAGAGCCCAGACGTCCTGGCGCAGAAGAGCCGTCACCCCTCGGCCACCTACCGAGGGCGCGGTGTAGATGTGCGTCCCATAGCCATCGATCCTGTAACTCGAGTTCTCGATATAGTCGAAGCCGTCGACATTCTTGAGCATGGCGACGACCTTCGCCGGATCCGACAGATGCTGCGGCGGACCAGCGCAGGTGTCGCAGCCATGAGCGATGCCAAACGTGATAATCTTCGCCTCGGGATAGTAGCGGGGTTCGTGCAGGAGGCTCGCACCGGCCTTCAGGAACTCACCATATCCGCGTAGCCAAGTATGCAGTTCTTGGACGCTGACCACATGGCCATTGGGCACGTCCGCATCGTAGTAGTAGCTGTCATCCTCGTTGCCGAACTCGACGGCGTCGATGCTCAGGTTCGCCGCTTTCAAGGCGGTAAGGAGCCTGCCCAACCGACCTGCGAACTTCTTGAGATCGATCTGGCTGAGCTTCTTGGCGTTCCATCCATGGTCGTGCCGGAACAGCGGGACGTCGTAGTCCTCATCCATCTGCACGATGTTCACCAGGACCTTGAGGTCCTACTGCTTCGCGAGCCGGACCTCGCCAACGAAATCGGCGATGGCCTGCGGCGATCCCGATGTTGGCCCGTCGCGAAGCCACGTCGCATGGAGCGCGCGAATGTCCTGCAGCGTTTTCTGCTGCACGTCTTCCGACTGGCGGCTCAGCCCGCTCCGGTTGACTCCGATTTCCGGGAGCTTCTGCGCCCATGCCGGCCCCGTGGCGGCCAGCAGGCCTCCAGCAATGACAAGGGTACACAAACCATCCAGCCTCATGGCTTCCTTCCACACGCCCTTGCTACCTCTTCTACCCACCATCTACGGACTCCTTGAACGTCCGCAATCCGCCCGAATGCCCCGCCCTTCCCGCTCCCGCCCCAAGCTGATCTAACCTCCCCCACGACAACGACGCACGGCCCACCGCGCGCCCACCGGGGAGCCCACCCATGCCCGACCTCCACCACCGCATCGTCGGGGCCAACGGCGTCCGCCTCCACCTGGCCGAGCGGGGCTCCGGCCCGCTCGTCCTGTTCTGCCACGGCTTCCCGGAGACCTGGTGGTCGTGGCGCCACCAGCTTGAGGCGCTGGCCGAGGCCGGCTACCATGCCGTGGCGGTGGACATGCGCGGCTATGGCGAGAGCGAGCGACCGCCCGCCATCGACCAGTACACCCTGTTCCACCTGGTCGGCGACATGGTGGGCGTGCTCGATGCGCTGGGCGAGGCGCAGGCTGTGATTGTCGGCCACGACTGGGGCGCGCCGGTGGCCTGGCACGCGGCGCTGATGCGGCCGGACCGGTTCCGCGCCGTGGCGGGGCTGAGCATGCCCTACCGTCCGCGGGGGAAGAGCCGGCCCACCACGGCGATGCCCCGCACCGAGGGCGCCATGTTCTACCAGCTCTACTTCCAGGCGCCGGGCGTGGCGGAGGCGGAGCTGCAGCGCGACGTGGCCGCCTCCATGCGCACCATCCTCACCGGCGGCTTCGACGGCCGCGACCCCACCGCGATCCCCGGCATGGTGCGCGACGGCCAAGGCTTTCTTGACGGCATGAAGGTCAAACCCGAGCTGCCGTCCTGGCTGGCGCAGTCCGAGCTGGACGTGTTCGTGGAGAGCTTCGAGGCCAGCGGCTTTGCCGGCGGGCTGAACTGGTATCGCAACATCGACCGCAACTGGGAGCTGCTGGCCCCCTTCACCGGCGCGCCCGTGACCGTCCCGGCCCTCTACATGGCCGGCGACAAGGACCTGGTGGTGCGCTTCCCCGGCATGATGAAGGCCATCGAGGGCCTGAAGCGCGACGTGCCGCTGCTTCGCGAGACCCTCCTGCTCCCCGGCTGCGGCCACTGGACCCAGCAGGAGCGCGCCACCGAGGTGAACGAAGCGCTGAT